>CAVGRW010000030.1:0-19085 GCA_963631735.1 Bacteroidaceae bacterium
TATTTCTGCATGGTTTCCTTGTCGTCAACCGTCCAGCAGGCGAGGGGAATTCCTGCGTCCTGAAGCTGCTTGACTTTTTTCTCGTTGTTGATTTTCTGATGCCCGTTGAAGCTGACGCCTATCGTCGGGTCGTCAAGGCATTTTTGAAGGTTATCCTTATTGAGCTTCGAGACGAGCGCATAGAGCTTGATTTTGTCGTTACGCTCCCTGACCTTGCCTAATACTGTGCGGTCAAAGGAGATTACCGAGCAGGACTCGGTAAAGCCGTTTTTGTCGATGATTTGCAGCAGGGTATCAAGTCCTTCGTCGGTGTAGTCCTTAATCTCAATCATCGGCTTGATGTTGTTCGCAAGGCACGCCTGAAGCATTTGGTCGAGGGTGGCGATTTTCAGGTTCCCGTAGTTTTTGTGATTTGCGCCGTTGTCGATGTCGGCGGTTATCAGGTCATAATATGTATAGGATGAAATTTTACCGCTTTTGTTCGTCATGCCCTTTATATCTGCATCGTGCGAAACGACCCAAACGCTGTCGGCGGTCTGCCTTACGTCTATCTCAACCGTGTCGAAGCCGTATTCGGCGGCTTTTTTGATTGCCGCAATTGTGTTCTCGGGAGCCTGACAGGAGAAGCCTCGGTGAGCAATGAGGTCGATTTTGTCCTGATCGGTTTTCTTGACATAGACACTCGAAAGTGCGATCGGACTTTTTGCCATGTATCTTTTGTGCGATGCGACGGCATTTGATATTATCGGAGCCGATATTGCCGCTATAACAATCAAAACAGCTAAAACGATGGGCCACTTTTTTCTTTTTATAATGCGAAACGAACGCTTAACAGCTTCTTTATTCATAAAAAATCCTCCGAAATGAAGTTTGACTGTAATTACAGTTTATCTTATTCGGAGAATTATGTCAATCAATATTTGCCGACGGCGGATATCCTTTTGACCGTCGGCTTTATATTTAAACGGATATCTTAGCGATTGCGGCATTTCTGCGGACAGGATGTCACCGCGGATCAATATCCGTTGACCTTATTTTTAACATCCTGTTACATTATATGCCCCTGAAGCGGCTCGGGTCTCAAAAAAATACAGTGAGCCGTCATTTATTGACAGCTCACTGTGAACTTATTCCTTTTTATCGTCCGTTTCCTTGCTTTCCTTATACTCATTATATTTTTCGGAAACGGTTTCGAGCATTGACTCGGTCTTTTCCTTGACTGTTTCGGAGGTTTCCTTAATGAAACGCTTGATTTTGTTCGAGCTTGTTTTCGGAAACTCACTGTCACGGATTTTGACCTTCGTTATCTGCTTGTAGATAGGCAGCTCAACGCATGCCTTTTTGATGCTCTTGAGAACCTCGGATGGCGTTTTCTTTTCCTCAAGATAAACCTCGGCAGTCAGACTGCTCTCGTTGCCGTCCTTGTCCTTTTCGCCGCTTACGACAACCTCATTGACGTAGTCGATATCCTGAATATAGCCCTCGATCTCCTCGGGATAAACGTTCTTGCCGTTGTTGAGGACGATGACGTTCTTCTTTCTGCCCGAGATCACGAGCTGATCCTTTTCGTTGATGTAGCCGTAGTCGCCCGTGTAGAACCAGCCGTCCTTGAGCACCTCTGCCGTCAGCTCGGGCTGCTTGTAGTAGCCTATCATTACAATGTCGCCCTTGACGCAAATTTCGCCTATTCCCTCGTCGTTGGGCTGATCAATTCTCCATTCAATGCAGGGAAGCTTGATGCCTACCGTCTTGAAATCGTTGTACATATCATGGTTGGCGCAGACAAGAGGGGAGCACTCGGTAATTCCGTAGCCGTTGATAAGGTCAAGTCCGATATCGTCAAAGAACTTTGCAACCTCGGGTCTTATCGGAGCTCCGCCGCAGACTATCTTTTTCAGCTTGCCGCCGAAGCCCTCAAGAATAAATCCGAAGAATTCACGGCGCTTGTCAATGCCCTGTGCACGAAGCTCGTTGCTCTTTTTGACGAGCTCATTAAACTGCTCCTCCATGCCCTGTTTCTTGATGTTCTTGATTATGCGCTTGTACATCGACTCGGCGATCGCAGGCACGACATAAACGTACGAAGGCTTGTAAATTACAAGATTTTTAAGAATTGCAGGCAGGCTCTCGTTGATGCAGAGCGTTGAATGATGATGGAACGAAACAAGAATATCGCTGACCGCCTCATATGTGTGGTGATAGGGCAGGAGGGAGAGTCCCGTGTCGTAAACCGTGGAGACCATCAGACCGTAGTAAACGCTCGAAACAAGGTTGTGCTCGGAAAGCATAACGCCCTTGGAGAAGCCTGTTGTGCCCGATGTGTAAACGAGAAGCTTCAATTCGTTCGGCTCGCTCTGCTCGGCAAGAAATGCCTCGGGGTCAAGCTCTGCGCCCTTTTCGAGTGCCTTTTTATAGGAGAGGAACAAGCCGTCGTCCTCTTCTCTGTCAAAGACGATGAAATGCTTGACGTTCGGGAGCTTGTCGAGGTTATTTCTGAAAATTTCCTCGTATTTTCCGTCGCAGAAAACCTCGGTACATTCGCTGTCGTTTATGACGTGAATAATGTCCGCTTCGGGAAGATCCTTGTCGAGCGGAACAAAAACGCCGTCGCTGCGAAGCGTTGTGATATATGCCGTTATCCATTCGTAGGAATTTTTGCCGATGCAGGCAACATGCCTTTTATCCTCGGATATTTCGTGAAGAAATGCGCCGAGCTTTTTTAAGGTCTCATAAAATTCGGAGAAAGTAATTTCGCAAACCTCGTCGTTGACCTTGAATTTATATGCAATCTTGTCACCTGCGTCACGGACGGCAAGCTCGATCATCTCTTTTACAGATGAAAAAGGCTGAACCTCATAAAGAGGATAGTTGATTTTCTTAGACATATTTAATACCTCCCGTTGAGAAGATTATACTTTTATTATCTTATTATTGCCTAAATTATCGCATCTGAGTATAAAAAAGTCAATAGACGAATTGCCGATTATTTGTAAACAAAAATTGGCTAATATGTACCTTTTTGAGTTATTTATATTTTATTTTCGGCATACAATTTATCTGAGGTGATAATATGGATGAGGCAGCAGCAAGACCGAGAGAAAATCCAGAGCAGACTGCACCGACGGGGAAGAAAAGCAGTCCGACCAATACGGTGATGCTCGTTCAGCTTGCGGTATGTATCCTTGCCGTTGCGTCGATTTTTCTTATCGGCAGGCTGAGTCCGCAGACGTTTGATTTTATCAGGAACGAGTATAACAGGATAATGTCCGTTGATATGGATGCCAAGGAGATCGCGTCCTCGGCGAAAAAGGTTATCGGACGAGCGGAGACGGCGGACGGTGAGCAGACGGCAGGTAAAGAAAAGGCAAGTGAAAAAAAGAGCGTGAACACGGTTAAAAGCGCCGCTGACGGTGATGTGATGGCTGTTATGTCGCTTTTTAAGAGCGACGAGGAAATAACCGTTCCCGTCCACGGCGAGATAACCTCGGAATACGGAAACAGAACCAATCCCGTCTCGGGCGAATATCTCATGCACTCGGGCGTTGATATTGCAGCGGATCAGGGCACGGAGATCAGGGCGGCTTACAGCGGTATCGTCAGCGAGGTCGGCAGCAACAGCGTCGGCGGAAATTACATAAGCCTTGTTCACCGTGACGGCAGTGAGACGCTCTATTGTCACTGCTCGAAAATAATTGCCGAAAAGGGCGATGTTATCCGCGCAGGAGAGGCAATAGCGCTTGTCGGCAGCACGGGCAGAAGTACGGGACCGCACCTGCATTTTGAGATTACCGTTGACGGCAAAACGGAAAATCCGCTTTTATATCTGCCGCACGAAAACGGTGAGGTATGAGGCTTCGCATACGGGGAGTGCCCGTTATAATTGATTATTATTTCATCGCTGTTCTGACGCTGATGCTTGTGGTATTTGAAAACGAAAATATACTGATGTGTTTTCTTTTTTGTATTCTCCACGAGCTTGGGCATCTGGCGGCGATGACTTTTTTCGGCGAAAAGGCGAGAAGCGTGACCCTCGGCTATTTCGGAATGAGGATTGACTGCGGAGCAAGAATTTTGCCGAAAATTCCCGAAATTGTTATTGCGGCGGCAGGACCTATCGTCAATTTGATTTTAATACTTCTATGCCGCCTTTTTAAGCTCGATGAAGCGGCTCGGATAAATTTAAGTCTTGCGGTTTTCAATCTTCTGCCTGTCAGCATGCTCGACGGCGGAAGAATTCTATCTTCCTTTGTCACGGAGCGGACAATGCGTATTATCGGCATAACGTTCGGTATTATTCTTTCGTTCCTTGGTGCAGTCGTTGCGATATACACAAGGAGCAATTTTCTCATTCTTGTCGTTTCATTATATGTTTTGATCGGCGCAATTAAATAAAATTTTCCATAGAATAAAACCCAAAGCATGAAAGAAAATAATGTCAGGGTGATTTATATGGAATTTTTAACGGCATTTTTAATAGGCGGACTGATTTGCGTGATCGGTCAGACACTTATCGACGCTACAAATATAACTCCGGCGAGAATTCTTGTGACCTTTGTTGTGCTCGGTGTTGCGCTTGAGGCGCTAGGACTGTATCAGCCGCTCGTCGATTTCGCAGGCTGCGGCGCAACGGTGCCTCTGACGGGCTTCGGCTATACGCTTGCCAAGGGCACGGAAAAGGCAATAGGCGAGCAGGGCTGGCTCGGAATATTGACGGGTCCCTTCAGTGCGGGTGCGGCAGGAATTGCAACGGCACTGATATCGGGCTTGGTTGTTTCGGCGGTGACAAAGCCGAGAAGCAAATAAAAAAGGAGTAAGCATTTAAGCTTACTCCCGTTTTTATGAAAATTGTTTATTTAGCTTCTACTTCAACAGGCTCCTCAGCATCGCAGCATGAGCATGAAACGTAATCGCTCTCGTCGTCATCGGCAACCTCGTTCTTGCAGGGAAGAACCTTGGTTACAAGATAATAAACGCCTGCAACAGCGCCTGCGATAGCAACAAGAATGCCTACTACCTTAAAAATCTTCTTTATAACATCGCACATGATTGAAAACCTCCAAATGTTTTATTTTCCTAATTATAGTATAATAGCAATATAAAGTCAAGCCTTTTTGCGATAAATTCATGTTTTGTACACAAATGAATTTATCTGTAAAAAACAAAAGGACGGAAAAAATCCGTCCGACATGTTTTATTAAGATTAGTCTGCGAGAAGCTTAGCAAGAGCTGACTTCTTTCTGGCAGCGTTGTTCTTGTGAATAAGGTTCTTAGCGCAAGCCTGATCTACCTTCTTGATAGCGGCTCTAACAACTGCTTCCTTATCTGCTGCATTTGTTTCAGCAGCAACGTGTGCCTTCTTGATAGCGGTCTTCATTGCAGAATTTCTTGACTTGTTGCGTGCAGCCTTGGTCTGGTTAACAAGCACTCTTTTCTTAGCTGATTTGATGTTTGCCATTGTTGCACCTCCTTTAATAAATGCATTACACAGTTAGTTATGATATCATTAAACCGCAAAAAATGCAAGTGTTTTTTGATATTTTATTAAAAAAAGACGGATAATTTTTCAAATATACCGATTGGAGCGAAAAAAGATGGAACCAAGAACCGATCTTGCACTCGAAAAACGTGAAATACTCGGCAAAAAAGAGCCCGAGGGAGTGGAAAGCAGTGAATTTACCGAGGGCGAAGTGAGCTTCACGAAAATTAAAATTCTCAACGAAAAGGGCAGTGAGGCTCTCGGAAAGCCTGTCGGCACCTATATCACCGCCGAAATACCTCAGCTGACGAAAAATCCTATAAATGACGAGGAGACGATCGAAGCAATTGCAAAACAGCTCAGGTCGCTTCTGCCCGAGGACGGAGCGGTGCTTGTGGCAGGCTTGGGAAATACCGATATTACGCCCGACGCCGTAGGACCGAAAAGCGTTTCGATGGTGCTTGCCACACGTCATATTGATAAATCGCTCTCAGAGGAGATAGGTCTCGGCGAGCTCAGATGTGTAGCAGGTTTTGTTCCCGGTGTGCTGGGACGAACGGGGCTTGAAGCGGCGGAATCGGTGAAGGGCATTGTGAATTCCGTTTCACCGTCAGCCGTGATAGTTGTTGACGCCCTTGCCGCAAGGCGGCTTTCAAGGCTCGGAACGACCATTCAGCTCTCCGACACGGGAATAATCCCCGGCTCGGGAGTCGGCAATGCGAGAAAAGAGATAACCGAACGCTCCGTCGGAATTCCCGTCATTTCGGTCGGTATTCCGACTGTTGTTGACGTGGGAACGCTTGTCAATGATCTGACAGGCTCAAAAAGCGATATTCCGCAGGAGAACCGAGACATGATAATCACTCCGAGGGAAATTGATATTGTTATCGAGCGTGCATCCGAGCTTATCGGAATGGCTATAAACAAAGCGCTCCAGCCCGATATCTCCGTCGATGAAATGATGATGCTCGTCGGCAACTGAATTTATCTGATCTGTGAAATATAATCGGCTTTGATCGCATACTTTTCGACTGCCTCAAGATCCGTATCGTTGATTTTATTGTCAAAATTAACGTCTGCGGCATATCTTGTGCAGCTGTCATATTCGCCTATGCCGTTTACCATACAGCGCATTACTACAACGTCCATGCCGTCTGCCTTGCAGTCGCCGTTGACATCGCCGAATATGATAACCGTAAGAGTTTTGTAAAGCTCGCCCGTCAGCGTGTATATTTTAAGCTGTGAGCCTGTGCCGTTACCGTTGGCTGTCGGAACAAATTCGGCAGTACCCGTACCGTCCTTGACTGTGACATAGCTTGCAATGTCCGCAAAGCCCTCGTCGAGTCCGTAGATATATCCTGTTGAGGAATCGTGAATTACCGTAGTGTTGAGATTGAATTCTATTTCGGGCTTGATAGCTCCGTAGTCAAGGAATTTTACGGCGTCAAGTATTTTATATGTATAGCTCTTGTCGGTTGAGACTGTGGAATTTGACGTTACACTTGCTCCCGAAACGTCACGCAGGGATTTAAAAATATCGTCAACGGTTTGCTCGGGATATACGGAAATATACAGCGCAACGCATGCGGCAACAAGCGGCGCAGCCTGAGAAGTGCCGTTCATGACGGAAAATCTTCCAGCTTCAATGCCGCATCCGACTATCGCTTCGCCCGGGGCGGCAATGTCATAATACTGTCCGCCGTTTTCGTCGTAGTTTGAAAAGTCGGTAAGCTCGGAAGTCTTAGTCTTACTGCTCGCCATTACGCCGATAACGTTGCTTGCCGCAGCGGGGTAGGTGAGTGCCGACGAGGTTCCCAGAGCCGAATTGCCTGCCGAAGCAACTATAACTACTCCTGCGTTATATGCTGAGTTTATGGCATTGCGGATACTGTTGGGATAAGCGGACACTCCGAGCGACATACTGATTACATCGGCATTGTTTTGCCTTGCATAATTGATACCGGAAACGACCGCATCGAGGGTGATAGCCGTGTAGTAGGCGACGTTGTCGCCTTCGCCCCTTTGGACTGCCGTGTTGTCTCTGGCGACTTTTACAAGCATAAGCTCGGCGCCGAATGCCGCTCCGACAAAGTTGCTTCCGTTTGAAGCCATTCCGATAATTCCGGCAACGTTTGAGCCGTGTGCATTATCGTTGATTACAATCCCGTCCTTGCGTACGGGATCAATGTTGGAGGTGTTATCGGCGACATTCCATCCGTGATTGCCGTTTCCGTCATCCCAAAGATTGGTCGAAAAGTCGGTCGCATCAACGTAAAAGCCGTTATCAATGACCGCAACCGTTACTCCCTCGCCGCAGGTCTGATATTTTTCCCACGCCGCAGGAATGTTCAGCATCGTGTCAAGATACCATTTTTCGTAGTTTACATAGTTCCTTGTTGCATCCGTTATTTCCAAGGGCGTTGTATAGCCGCAGGTTTCAAAAAGATAATTCGGCTCCGCATAGCCGACACCGCTGATTTTTTCAAGCTCACGGCAGGTCTTTTCAACGTCTCCGCTGATTTTTGCGACATATGTTGTCGGCTCCGAATAAACCGAATTTGTATAAACCGTGCTGTCATAATCTTCGAGCGCCTTCAGCTCCGTTATGCCGAGAGACGCAAGCTTAGTGCGGAAGCTCGATGCCGAGCGGCGTGCTCCCGAGGAGGTCGGCGGAGTGTACTCAAATATGACCTCATCCTCAACATAATCGGCTGTTATTGCTTCCTCAGCCGAAACCGAGAAAGGCAGGCACACGGAAACCATAACGGCTGTCATCAATATACAAATTATTTTTTTGATTTTCATAATATCACTTCCGTCGGTAAAAATAGTATGGGGTGATTATATTGAAAAGAATAATATCAATAATTTTATCGGGAATAATCCTTCTTCTCATGTGCTCGTGCGGCGCCGATATGTCCGACGACATGACAACCGAGGTCACAACGGCGGAGAACGTTGCCGGAAAAACTCAGCAAAAAGCGGCGGCAACCTATACGGGTTATCCTGCGCTTGAGCCCGTGACGCTTACCTGCGAGGATCCCGAGAATTCAAGAGGACTTTCGACTGCCAAAATTTCACATTCCTACGGTGTGGCAAAGGACGGAAAGCCTCATCAAATTTCCGTTGACTCGGAAAAGTTTTTTGAAAGCAAAAATTACAAGGCTGTGACCTATGATACCAAGTCGCAGGGCAAGGTGCTTTACCTGACCTTTGACTGCGGCTACGATAACGGCTACACTGAGAAAATCCTCGATACTCTTAAAGAGAAAAATGTCAAGGCGGCATTTTTCTGTACCGCCGACGAGCTGAAATCCGCTCCCGAGGTCATTGCAAGAATGATAAAGGAGGGGCACATCGTCGGAAATCATTCGGCAACGCACCCGAGCTTTGATGAAATAAGCCGCAGTGAAATGACGAAAGAAATTCAGGACTGCGACAATTATCTTCGCTCGAATTTCGGTTACACATCGCCGTATTTCCGCTTCCCCAAGGGGGAATATTCCGAGTGTGCGCTCGAGCTTGTAGGCTCTCTCGGCTACACGAGCGTATTTTGGTCGCTTTCATATGCCGATTGGGATACCAAGGTTCAGAAGGGTGCTGATTATGCTTTTGAAAAAGTAACGTCACGTTTGCACCCGGGTGCGATAATTCTTTTGCATGCCGTTTCCTCCGACAATGCAGGGGCAATGGCTCGTATTATCGACTATGCGAGGGAGCAGGGCTATGAATTCAAAAGCCTTGACGATTTGAATTTATAATTATACAAAATAATTATATCATAAGTCGAATTCCGTTACAACATTTTTTTGAAATATCGGTGTCTTGCATTTTAAGCTGTGAAATGCTATAATTGTTCCATTAAATAAATCGGAGGAATAAATTATGGCTTCACAGCTTTCCATGCCCTCAAAGGGCGACATGATCGCAATTATGAAAACGAACAGGGGTACAATCAAGTTCAAGCTTTTCCCGAACGAGTGCCCGAAAACGGTCGAGAATTTCACAACTCATGCCAAGAACGGCTATTACGAGGGAATTATTTTTCACCGTGTTATCAATAACTTTATGATTCAGGGCGGCGACCCGACAGGTACGGGACGCGGCGGCGAGAGCATCTGGGGCGGCTCATTTGAGGACGAGTTTGACCTCGGACTTCACAACCTCAGAGGTGCGCTCTCAATGGCAAACGCAGGTCCTGGCACAAACGGCAGTCAGTTCTTCATCGTTCAGGCAGGCACGGTTGACGGCAACCTCATGGGTCAGATGGAAATGATCGGCGAAAAGATGTTCCCGGCTCAGTGCATCGTGGATTACAAAAAGGTCGGCGGAACTCCGTGGCTTGATTTCAAGCACACCGTTTTCGGTCAGGTCTATGACGGAATGGACGTTGTTGATGATATCGCCAAGACGAGAGTTGACCTCATGGATAAGCCGTTTGACGACGTTGTTATCGAGAAAATCGAGATCGGCGAGTACGAGGGCTGAGAAAATTTTAGCAGAAATTCCGGTATAACATGGGTGAAACAGCAGAAATTGACCAAGGCTTCCCCTTGAGGGTAGCGAAGCGGCGCGACGGTAGTGAATGACAGTCCGGTGGACTGTCAGAGCCGGAGCGTGACCGAGCCGCAGCGAGAAGCTGTCGCATAAGCGACTGATGAGGTGGAAAAGGACGAGTCAGATTTCAATAAATAATTGAGATAAAACTCCGACACCTCATCCGAGCGGCGCAATCCGCCACTCACCTTCCCCTCAAGGGGAAGGCTGATAAAATGTCTGCAAAAATTTTAATGAAGCGTGGGTTCTTCCTACGGGGGAGCTGTCACGGCTTGTCCGTGACTGAGGGAGTAAGGTCTCATCATACTTTAACCCCTCCGTTTCGCTTCGCTCAACACCTCCCCAGCAGAGAAAGCAAGAATTTTTCTGCACGGAAGGCAATTTTACCCGACTCCCACAAAGGAGGAAAAAAATGAAATACATTAAATGGCTCATAGCGTCGGTCGTTGTTGTTGCTTTGCTGATATTCACCGCTGTGTTTGTTGTGAATGCCTACAACACGGGCAAGATCGGCAACAAGGACGAAAAGGTTGCCAACGACTTTGTCGAGGACATTCAGGGCGTTTGGAAGAATACATCGACGGGAACTATCGCATCAAAGGTAAATTCCGTTCGCTTCGGCGAGGACGGAAGGCTGACGGTCGTTGTTCTCGGTCAGACGGCGAGCGGAACATATAGCGATGAATATGACCTTGACTCAAAGAAGCATACTTTGACGGTCAAGGGCAATATCTACGGCGGACTTTCGATCGAGCGCTCATTTGAAGCGTCGCTTAACGAGGACAAGGATACGCTTACGCTCAAGGACACAAAGGGCTCATTCGACTTTACGCTTGTTAAAACCGACGAAACCGAATTGACGACGGCGAAAACCACGCAGGTTCCCAAAACGACCGTTCCGAAAACGGAGAAACCGTCCGCACCTACGGGCGATACGGCGAAATATGCCGAAGCTCTGCTCGGCAAATGGGTATCAAGGCTCAACACGGCGTCGGGCTATGAATTCGTTGACTACTCGACGGTCAGAATTTCCCTCGTAGGCTTCTCGACCGACGGAACGTACACGCTTTCTCTCAACGAAAACGGTCAATGCGAGGTCAAAATAAACTATGTCAGTCTCGCAGGAGTGACCGTCTCCAATACCTACATTGCCGAGATAGGCGAAACGGAGCTTACACTTGTTCAAAAGAACGCCGAATCCGTGTCTGTGACCTATGTTAAAGCACAGTAATTCGGTATGTTAACAAAAAATTTATAAATATCTTCATTTTTCTACTTGTTATATTCCTCGTTTTGGTATATAATAAAATGAAACTAAGCGGAGGTGTTTGCAATGACGGATAAAACGATTCAGTTTTCTATAAAGGAAGACCATGAGAAGGAAATGAAATCGATATTAAAAGCCGTTTATAATGCGCTGAGTGAGAAAGGCTACAATCCCACCAGTCAGATCGTGGGCTATCTTCTTTCCGAGGATCCGACATATATCACCACTCACAACAACGCAAGAAGTCTTATCCGCAGGATAGACCGTGACGAGTTGCTCCAGTCCTTGGTTAAAAATTATCTCAAAGATTAAGAAAGGCTGATATAAATGGCAGTTAAGAAAAAGGGAGATCAGTTCCTCACCTACAGGGGCAAGCCTCTTGTTCGCAGCGGAAACATGATCTATTACGGCAACATGAATGACCCGTATGTTATCATGATTCAGATCATGAGCAAAAAGATGCAGGGCGATGTTGAGGTTCCCGACAGGGTTCTCATTCAGCTCCTCAACACAGACCCGGATTGCCGTCCGAAGGAGCGCATAGTTAAGAAAAGCGAAAAGCACGGACTTTACAATGCAATGGATATCGGAACGATCTGGCTTGAGAGAGCGCTCAAATAAACATAGCAAAATTAACGGACTGTACCCCAATCGGCACGGTCCGTTTTGCAATATTCGACGTTTTTTAACAAAAATCCGCTATTGTCTTAATATTAACAAAAGTTGATTTTTATTTAGTAGACTTTATTGAAAAGATATGGTATAATTACAAATTAGGTAAGCAAATTATCTATATGGAATTTATAGGAGGTGCCGCAAGTGCAAAAGATTGATGCGACCGTCAAAAAGGAAACGCTTTTTATTGCCGCCTTTACTCTGATATTCAGCGCAGTCATGGAGCTTGTATTTCTCCTTCTCGGCTATTGGAGCTATAAGGTAGTGCTTGGCAATTTGCTCGGCTTTACTGCGGCTGTGCTCAATTTTTTCCTGATGGGATATACGGTTCAGGAAGCTGTACTGCTTGAGGAAAAGGACGCAAAGAAAAAGGTAAAGTTTTCGCAGTCCATGCGAACTCTTATGCTTGTGGCTTTTGCCGCCGTTGGCTGCATTTTCAAATGCTTCAACCCAATCGCAGTTCTTTTGCCGCTTCTTTTCCCAAGGATTGCAATTCTCTTTAGACCGTTATTTAAAAGTAATGACTAATAAAGTAACGATTGAAATGATGTATAATTCGTACACGGAGGTGTTGCCGAATGAATAAAAAAAGCATAGGCTTCAAGCTTGTTGATGCCTTGCTGATACTTATGATGATTTTGCCGCTCGTCGGCGCAATGGCATTGCAGGTCATGACGAAGCCCGCTACGGACGGAGTTGCAATTGCCGGCGCAAGAATTTTCTTTACTATTCATATGCCGATACAGGATCTGCCGATAACGGAAAGTCAGGTCAATACATGGCTTATCATGATATCGCTTTTCTTCCTCTGCCTTTTCTTTACGCACGGCTTGACCGAAAAATGCGAGTTGAAGCGGCAGGCGATAGCGGAATGGATAGTCGAAAAGACCGATGATCTCGTTCGTGATAACATGGGCGAATATTTCAAGGAATTTTCGCCGTTCGTCTGCGGAATTATGGCGCTTTCGGCTTTTTCGAGCCTTTCGTCAATGCTCGGAATTTTTCCGCCGACGTCGGATATTAACGTCGTTGCAGGCTGGGCGGTTATAGTTTTCATACTTATAACGCACTACAAGCTCAAGGGCGGTTTTCTCAATTATCTCAAGAGCTTCACCGAGCCTGTTCCCGTGCTGACGCCGTTCAACGTTATCAGCGAGTTTGCAACTCCCGTTTCAATGTCGTTCCGTCATTACGGCAACGTGCTTTCGGGATCGGTTATTTCCGCTCTCGTTGCGGCAGGCTTGCAGGCTGTGTCGCACGCTTTGTTGAGCTGGATACCCGGTAAAATCGGTGAATTTCCGCTGTTCCAGATCGGTTTACCTGCGATTTTGTCGCTGTATTTCGACATTTTCAGCGGATGTATGCAGGCTTTCATTTTCGCAATGCTCACGATGATCTATGTTTCGGGCGCATTCCCGATCGAGGAGTGGCAGAAGCGAAAGGAAAAAAGACAACAGAAAAAAGCGGCTAAGAAAAAAGCCGCATAAATAAAACGGAGGTTATTATTATGACAGCAATCGCAATCGGAATTATTCTCGGATGCTGCGCTCTCGGCGCAGGTATGGCAATGATCGCAGGTATCGGCCCCGGTATCGGTGAAGGTAACGCAGTTGCCAAGGCTTGTGAAGCTATCGGCCGTCAGCCCGAGTGCAAGAGTAACGTTACAACGACCATGATCATGGGTTGTGCTATTGCCGAGACAACGGGTCTTTACGCCCTTGTTATCGCAATTCTTCTCATCTTCGTTGCTCCGAGCAGACTTGTTGATATTCTTATGAACTTAATCTGATTTTGTCGGGAGTGAATTTGTAATGCAAAATCTTGATGTCATATCGGTCAATATATGGCAGATACTGATCTCGCTTTGCAATCTTCTGATAATTTTCCTTTTGTTCAAGAAGTTTCTTTATGCCCGTGTGCGTAAATTTGTTGACAAGCGCAAGGCTAACGTTGACGCACAGTATGAAAGAGCGCAGGAGGCTGAAAACGCCGCCCTTGCCGATAAGAAAACATACGAGGACAAGCTCCAAACGGTCAAGGCGGAGACTGGCGAAATGATCAAGGACGCCGCCGTAAGAGCGGACAGAAGAAGCGAAAAAATCATCACGGACGCTAAGGAAAAGGCCGACGGTATGCTCCGTCAGGCTCAGAGTGAGATTGAGCTGGAAAAGAAAAAAGCTTCGGACGATATCAAGCATCAGATCGCCGATGTTTCAACGCTCGTTGCCGAGAAAATGCTCGAGCGTGAGATTGATTCGGACGATCAGCGGAAATTTATCGACTCTTTCATAGAGGGGATAGGTGACGGCGATGGCTCAGATAAGTAACGAATATGCCGAGGCGCTATTTGCGCTGGCATTGGAGACGGGGAGCGTCAAGGAATATTCCGATGCTCTCGATATTGTTCTGAACTTAATGAACGAAAACCCCGAATACATTGATTTTCTTGCCTCTCCGGATATTCCGAGGCAGGAGCGTGTCGGTGCGATAGAAAGCGCATTCGGCGGCAAAATTCCCGAAACGGTGGTCTCTTTCCTGTGTATTCTTTGTGACAGAGGAAGAATTCACACGCTGAAGGATTGTATATCGGATTATAAAAAGCTGAGCGACGCCGCCGACGGAGTTTCAACGGCGGAGGTCATCAGCGCAGTTGAATTGACAGAGAATGAAAAAACTGCCCTCAAATCAAGGCTCGAAGCCCTCTGCGGTCACAGAATCGAGCTTGATTGCAGTGTCGATAAATCGCTTATCGGCGGCGTGAAGGTCACGGTCGACGGCAAGGTTATCGACGGCAGTGTTAAACAAAAGTTGCATGAATTGAAGGGAGCGATGTATAGGTGAACGCCAGACCTGAGGAAATCAGCAACATTATAAAAGAACAAATCAAAAATTATAAATCGAAAATCGAAATGGCGGAGACAGGCACGGTTATCCTTGTCGGCGACGGTATCGCAAAGGTTTACGGCTTGCGTAACTGCATGGCAAGTGAGCTTCTCGAATTTGAGGACGGAAGCTTCGGACTTGCTCAGAACCTTGAGGAGGAGACCGTTTCCGTTGCTATCATGTCCGAGACCGATAAAATCAAAGAAGGCTCGAAGGTTCGCAGAACGGGACGTGTTCTTTCCGTTCCCGTCGGCGAGGAGCTTCTCGGCAGAGTCGTTAATGCGCTCGGCGAGCCGATCGACGGCAAAGGACCCGTTAACTGCAAGGCGACTCATCCAATCGAGTCCGAAGCGCCGGGAATTATTCAGCGTAAGAGCGTTTCCGTTCCGCTTCAGACGGGTATCAAGGCTATTGACAGTATGATCCCCATCGGCAGAGGTCAGCGTGAGCTCATCATCGGCGACCGTCAGACAGGTAAATCCGAAATTGCCGTTGATACTATCATCAACCAAAAGGGCAAGGACGTTATCTGCATCTATGTTGCGATCGGTCAGAAGAACACTTCCGTTGTTCAGCTCGCTCAGAATCTGCAAAGAGCGGGAGCAATGGAATATACGATCATAGTTTCCGCTTCGGCTTCCGAGAGTGCGCCCGTGCAGTATATTGCACCGTACTCGGGCTGCGCTATGGCGGAGTATTTCAGAGAAAAGGGCAGAGATGTCCTCATTGTATATGACGATTTGAGCAAGCATGCGGTAGCTTACCGTGCACTTTCCCTGCTCATTCGCCGTCCGCCGGGACGTGAGGCTTACCCCGGAGATGTTTTCTATCTCCATTCAAGACTTCTTGAACGTTCGGCATGCGTTGCCGATGAATACGGCGGAGGCTCAATTACCGCACTGCCGCTTATCGAAACGCAGGCAGGCGACGTTTCCGCTTACATTCCGACTAACGTTATTTCAATCACGGACGGTCAGATCTTCCTCGAAACGGAGCTTTTCCATTCGGGTATCATGCCGGCTATCAACCCCGGTATTTCGGTCAGCCGAGTCGGCGGTTCGGCTCAGCTCAAGGGCATGAAAAAGGTTTCGGGCGAATTGAAGCTTCTTTATTCTCAGTATCTTGAGCTTAAATCGTTCGCTCAGTTCGGCAGCGACCTTGATGCGGATACCAAAAAGAGACTTGCCCTCGGCGAAAGAATCGTTGAGGTCCTCAAGCAGGACAGAAATCATCCGCTCAGAGCGGGTTGTCAGATAGTTATTATCTATGCCGTTATTCACGGCTTCCTCGACAGCGTTGAGGTAAGCAGGGTCAAGGATTACGAGGAGGAGCTTTATGCAAAGCTCGAAGCGGAGAAGCAGGATCTGCTCAATCGCCTTGAAGCAGGCTCCTACGAGCAGTGTGATATAGACGAGATCGAAGCTACGCTCAAGGAAATGCAGAGGTGATATGAATGGGAGCTGATATTAAATCTCTCAGAATTCGTATCAAAAGCGTTGATTCAACCCTGCATTTGACCAAGGCAATGGGTCTTGTCGCTTCCTCGAAAATCAGGGGAGCGACGGCGGCAATGCTCAAAAGCCGTGACTATTCCTCGGCTCTCGGCGCAATTGTCGGTCAGCTGGCTTCATGCTCGGAGTGCAAAAAAAGTCCGTTCATCGCAGGCAATGAAAGCGATAAGGTGAAGCTTATCGTGATAGCCGGCGACAGGGGACTCGCAGGCGGATACAACGCCAATGTGTTCCGTGAAGCGGCGAATTATCCCGACGCCGAGTTTATCCCTATCGGCAAGCGGGCTTGCGAAAGATATTCCGCCGATGCCAATTCCTCGGAAAAGTTTTCGGCGGCGGATGCTTATGACCTTGCCAAGAAGCTTTGTGCCGAGTTCAAAAACGGTGAATTCGGAAAGCTCGGAATCATAAGCACTCATTATGTTTCGATGATGACGCAGGAGGCAACCGTTCAGTGGGTGCTTCCGCTTGAAAAGAAAGAGTCTCAGTCCGGCGCAGGCACAGTCTTTGAGCCGAACGAGGAATATATTCTTGATACGGCTGTTCCCGAGTATGTTACGGGAATTATCTTCGGCGCCGTGCGTGAAAGCTACACCTGCGAGGTCGTGGCAAGAAGAACGGCGATGGATTCCGCAGGCAAGAACGCACAGCAGATGATCGACGACCTCAGACTGCAGTATAACCGTGCAAGGCAGGGTGCAATTACGCAGGAGATTACGGAAATCATCGCAGGCAGCGGAGCATAATCCTTTTAAGGAGTGATATTTTTGGAAAATTCAAATATAGGAAGCGTAGCCCAGGTTATGGGTCCTGTCGTTGACGTGCGCTTTGACGAGGGCAATTTGCCCGAGATAAACAATGCGCTGACAGTTCCTATCGGCGAAAAAACGCTGACGGTTGAGGTAGCTCAGCATATCGGCGACAATACCGTTCGCTGTATTGCCATGGCGTCAACCGACGGCTTGACGAGAGGCGCACCCGTTACCGATACGGGACATGCGATCAGCGTGCCTGTCGGCAAAGAAACGCTCGGACGTATTTTCAACGTTCTCGGCGAGGCTGTTGACAATGAGCCGACGCCCGAAACCAAGGAGAGATGGAACATTCACCGTCCCGCTCCGAGCTACGATGAGCTTTCAACCTCGACCGAAATTCTCGAAACGGGAATCAAGGTCATCGACCTCATCTGCCCCTATGCAAAGGGCGGTAAGATCGGACTTTTCGGCGGCGCAGGTGTCGGCAAGACGGTTCTTATCATGGAGCTTATCAACAACATTGCAAAGCAGCACGGCGGCATTTCCGTTTTCACGGGCGTCGGCGAGAGAACCCGTGAGGGTAATGATCTTTACAATGAAATGAAGGAGTCGGGCGTTCTCAACAAGACCGCACTTGTTTACGGTCAGATGAACGAGCCGCCGGGAGCAAGAATGAGGGTAGGTCTTTCGGGACTTACCATGGCGGAGTATTTCCGTGATGAGGAGAAGCAGGACGTTCTTCTTTTCATTGACAATATATTCAGATTTACACAGGCAGGCAGTGAGGTTTCCGCCCTGCTCGGACGTATGCCCTCCGCCGTCGGATATCAGCCGACACTTGCGACCGAAATGGGCGCATTGCAGGAGCGTATCACTTCGACCAAGAAGGGCTCGATAACATCGGTTCAGGCGGTTTATGTTCCTGCCGATGACCTGACAGACCCTGCACCGGCAACGACCTTTGCCCACCTCGACGCAACAACGGTTCTTTCAAGAAGCATTTCATCACAGGGTATCTATCCTGCGGTCGATCCGCTTGAATCAACGAGCCGAATTCTCAATCCCGAGGTTCTCGGCGAGGAGCACTATGCCGTTGCAAGAGAGGTTCAGCGTGTTCTTCAGCGTTATAACGAGCTTATGGATATCATAGCTATCATGGGTATGGACGAGCTTTCCGATGAGGATAAGCTGCTTGTAAGCCGTGCGAGAAAGGTTCAGAGGTTCCTCTCTCAGCCGTTCCATGTTTCGGAGAAGTTCACGGGCTTGTCGGGAATATATGTTCCTCGCTCGGAGACGATAAGAGGCTTCAAGGAAATTCTTGAGGGCAAGCACGACGATATCCCCGAATCGGCATTCCTCTTTGCGGGAACGATTGATGACGTTATCGAAAAGGCGAAGGGGTTATCGTAATGAATACTTTCAAATTGACGATAGCTTCGCCCGACGGCAACAAGTTTTCCGACGAGGCGCAGATGATCACCGTGAGAGGAATCGACGGCGACTTGGCGATAATGGCAGGTCATATACCGTTTATTACGGCGTTACAGCCGTGCGACTGTAAGGTTGTTCTTCCCGATGAGACCGAAAAAATCGGAGCTGTTGACGGCGGCTTGCTCACCGTCTCGGAAAAAGGAGTAACCCTCCTCTCCGGCAGCTTCCAATGGAAATAATAAAATTACCGGACTGTGACATGCTCTTTAGTCACAGCCCGGTTCTTTCTGTGTATAAATATGAAAATTCACCCTCCCGATGTGTATGAAAAGGGGAGGGTGATATTTTTTATTAAAGCAGGTTTATGCCGTTGCTCTTGCAGTCCTCAACCATCTTATCGGGCCAGAGAGATACCTGAACCTCGCCGATGTGAGCCTTTTCAAGTATGAGCATGCTCAGTCTTGACTGACCGATTCCGCCGCCGATAGTCAGCGGAAGTGTGCCGTCGGCAATGCCCTTGTGGTAGTCGT
>CAVGRW010000031.1:0-18769 GCA_963631735.1 Bacteroidaceae bacterium
CAGTCCGGTGGACTGTCAGAGCCGTGGCGTGACCGAGCCGCAGCGAGACGCTGTCGGCGTAGCCGACTGAGGGAGTAAGATTTCAGTGATTAGTGAATAGTGATTAGAGTATAATTTCTAACCACTTATCACTTGCCACTAAAAAAGCGAGGAAGTTTGTTATGGATAAAAATGCTATAAAAAAGTTTGCGATACAGTCGAGAGTGACGCTTATTAAAGCGGTCAAGCAGAAGGCGTATGAATATAAAATCGAGGAGCATGGCGATAACGAAGACTCGAACGTGACCGCCGACGGAAGACTGCTGACCGATGCGGAGCAGAAACAGCGTGCGTCGCTGATTTCGCAGATTCGTCAAAAGGGTTATGAGCAGGTGATGGAGGAGGTTGCCTATACATGGTTCAATCGCTTTATTGCCCTGCGCTATATGGAGGTCAATAATTTCCTGCCGTCGAGAGTGCGTGTTTTCAGCGACGAAAATGACGAATTCAATCCCGAAATTCTGAAAGAAGCGATGACGATCGAGCTTGACGGGATCGACAAAGAAAAGATATATGATTTTATCGAGAAGCAGGATAACGAGAATTTATATAAGTATCTTATCATCACGCAGTGCAACGCACTCGGTGAATGTCTGCCCGGAATGTTTGAAAAAATCGAGGATTACACGGAGCTTTTGTTCCCGAATAATATTCTGAAGCCGGGCAACGTGCTCGAAAGAATGGTTAATGATATCCCGACAGAGGATTGGAAAGATATTGAAATTATCGGTTGGATATATCAGTATTACATAAGCGAAAAGCACGAAGAAGTTGTTGACCCGTTGCATGGAAAAACCGTAGAAAAAGATGACATTCCTGCGGCAACACAGTTGTTCACTACCAAATGGGTGGTTCAGTATATTGTTGACAATTCCTTGGGCAGATATTGGATTGAAAGACACCCGGAAAGTAAGCTTGCGGATCACCTCGAATTTTTCGTGAAATCAAAAAGCGGCGATATTAAATATATTGATGAAAAGATATCACCCGAAGAAATTAAAGTATTTGACCCGTGCTGCGGTTCGGCTCATTTTCTTGTTTATGCTTTTGAAGTGTTGCTTTATATTTATTTAGAGTGCGGCTATTCCGAGAGAGATGCGGCAAGGAGCATTGTTGAAAACAATCTTTACGGACTTGATATTGATAACCGTGCAGGACAGCTTGCGTATTTTGCCGTAATGATGAAAGCGAGAAAATATAATCGCAAGATTTTGAACGGTGAAACGGCGCCGAATATCTTGGCGATTCAGGAGAGCAATTCTATCGATCCCGACTATCTTTCGCTTTTCGGCGGTTTGGAGAGCAAGGCTCGTGAGCTTCTTGACAATATGGAGGACGCAAAAGATCTCGGAAGTATTATTCGTGTCAAGCTGACGGTTGAAGAACTGACGGAGCTTAAAAATAAGGCGGAAGAAATCGAGAACAGCGTTTACGATAATTTCTTCGATAAGGCAAGGCAGGCGGGAATCGTAGCGGAATTTATTCCGATTATTGAGCAGGCAATAATACTTGCACAAAAATATGAGGTCGTTGTTACCAATCCGCCGTACTTGAATAAGTTTGACAAAACGCTCAAGAAATTTGTTAACAATAATTATTCCGAATATAAGGCTGATTTGTTCAGCGTGTTTATGGTCAGGAACTTTTATTTTTGTAAAGAAAATGGTTATTCGGGATTTATGACGCCGAATGTTTGGATGTTTATTAAGTCCTATGAAAACTTGAGAAACTTAATTATCAATCAAAAAAATATAGCGGTTCTTGTTCAAATGGCAAAAGGTGCTTTCTTTAAAGAAGCAACGGTAGATATTTGTTCGTTTGTTTTGGAAAACAGTAAAAATGCGGATAAAGGCTTGTTTATCCGACTTGAAGATTTCAAGGGTGACATGGACGTACAAAAGCAAAAAGTCCTTGAAGCATTGGCAGATGAAAATTGCAAATACTTCTTTGAAACCTCCGAAGACAACTTCTCCAAAATCCCCGGTTCTCCCGTAGCGTATTGGGTGAGTGAGAAAATATTTGCACTTCTTTCAAATGATACAGTTACAACAGTTTGCAAACCTTGCTTAGGTATGAGAACTGGAGATAATGACAGATTTTTAAGATTATGGCAAGAAGTAAATGAAAAAATGTCATCATACAAGGATTTGCTCAATCATAAAAGAAGGAAATGGATTCCATTTAATAAAGGTGGAGGCTTTAGACGGTGGTACGGACTGAATTGCTATCTTGTTAATTGGGAAAACAATGGATTTGAGATAAAAGAAAATACAAAAAAGAAATACGGAGAAAACATAAGTTGGAAAATATCAAATGAGAAACTTTATTTTAGAGAAGGCATTACATGGGGATCGGTTACTTCGGGAACAACAACTTTTAGATATTATCCAGAGGGATTTATTTTTAGTAATTGCGGTCAAGCGGTTATCATGAATAATGACTACATAACTAATATAGTTTTTATGATTGCTTATCTAAATTCAAAAATGGTCATAGATATTTTGAACGTTTTATCGCCTACAATTGGTTGTGAATCCGGGTATGTCGCAAAACTGCCATTTACTAAAGAAGTGTTCAATAATGCAAATATTTCTTTTTTGGCGAAAGAAAATATAAATATGTCGAAAATCGATTGGGACTCCTATGAAACCTCGTGGGATTTTAAGAAAAGTCCGTTAGTGTGAGGTGTAAAAAATGCGTGAATTGTTAAGTGATTTTATTATAGGGTTTGTAAGCGGTTGCTTATCTAGTGTGTTTGTATCAATTTTTTCAAAAATATATTGGGATAAAGCTGAGCATAAAAAACAATTTAAAATGGATAAGCAGACTTATTCTCGATATATCCAAAACATTAATCTTGAATTATTGTTAGCTTGTAAAAGCGGTGATACGGAGCATTTGCTGCGAACAATTGAGGATGAGCCATTTCGTGAGACTTTCAAGAATCTTTCAGATGAAAGCATTGTTAGAGTCAAAGAAATTAAAAATTACATAGAAAAACTAAAAGAAAAGGCTTTGAACGAGGAAATATCAGATAAAAATTATAAGGTATTGCACGGTGAACTATTCAAATACAGTGTGTGGGCTTTGACGTTAACAGAGGAGCCATCAAAAAGAAAAGGAAAAACTAGGAGTGTTTAAATGTTTACATTAGACAAAAAGTATTATGATTTATTATTGGATATTACAGGAAAAATAGGTGAATTGCTTCGTCAGTTGCCAAAGAGAAGCACCGATGAAGAAAATGCTTTGTCGAGCATAAACATAGCAAGGAATCAAGTGTTTCGTTCAGACAATGTAATCGAAATAAAAGCTGTGCCGAAGTCAGCTTTATATGATGCACTTTGCGGATATGAAAATGAGGACTTTATTGTTGATAAAGAGCTGTACAGAGAGTTATTGGAAGAATTAAGTGCTAGTTGATTTATGGTTAGAAAAAGTCTGATGAAATTGCTTTCGGTGCTGAATTTAATCAGCCTTCCCCTTGAGGGGAAGGTGGCACGACCTCATGTCGTGACGGATGAGGTGGTTAGTTTTCATCTCATTATTTAGCGAAATCAGACTCGTCCTTTTTCACCTCATCAGTCGCTAAAGCGACAGCTTCCCCTCAAGGGGGAAGCCTCGGTCGGTTCCCACAAACTTTTTACAAAACCCCTCAGTCAGCTTCGCTGACAGCTCCCCCGTAGGAGGAGCCCACGCTTTATGAAAATTTCTGCAGACTCTTTATAAACCCCCTCAGTCAGCTTCACTGACAGCTCCCCTACAGGGGAGCCAAGAGTTTAGTGGACAGTGATTAGTGGGCATTTTCTAACCACTTACCACTAATTACTAAAATGAGAAACTGACTTTGGGTCGATGTAGGCATCGACCCCTACGGATTGCTCTCTGACCGTACCTCTGTGTAACATTACTTTTCTGCACTTATCGTAGGGTGCGATGACCACATCGCACCGAGAAAGTCTGATGAAATTGCTTTCGGTGCTGAAACTTTGTGGCCTCCCTCTTGAGGTAGGTGGCACGACGAAGTCGTGACGGAAGGAGTTTAAGTCTGAGAAAACTTCACTCCCTCAGTCGGCTTTGCCGACAGCGTCTCGCTGCGGCTCGGTCACGCCACGGCTCTGACAGTCCACCGGACTGTCATTCACTACCGTGTCGACACTTCGCTACCCCAGAGGAGGAGCCCACGCTTTATGAAAATTTCTGCAGACTCTTTATAAACCCCCTCAGTCAGCTTCACTGACAGCTCCCCTACAGGGGAGCCAAGAGTTTAGTGGACAGTGATTAGTGGGCATTTTCTAACCAATAACCGCTGCACACTAACCACTAAAAACTAACAACTAAAAAAGAAAGGAAGATAAAATGTCACAACTGATTTCGGATAAATACAAGGCATGGCAGGCGGAATGTGAGGAAAGATTCTTACAGCTAAAGAAAAACGAGGAAGAGCTGAACAGAATTTTTATCGACATTTACGGCTTGCAGGACGAGCTCACGCCCGATGTTGCCGACAAGGATATCACGGTTCACAGGGTTTATGACACAAAGGACGATGTGCCCGATTCGATGAAGGGCAGTAACTATGTCCGAACAATGCGTGATGAGATCGTCTCGCTCATTTCCTACGCCGTCGGCTGTATGTTTGGCAGATATTCCGTAAACCGTGAGGGTCTCTGTTTTGCCGGAGGCGATTGGAAAGAATACTTTAATTCAAATAAGTATTGGCTGACCGAAAACGGCTACCAAGTAGACGAGGATAATATAATCCCAATAACGGACGACGATTATTTCAGCGATGACATTGTGGGCAGGTTCGTTGACTTCGTGAGAATTACATACGGCGATGACACGCTTGAACAAAATCTTCAATTCATTGCCGACGCTCTCGGCGGAAAGGGTTCTGCCCGTGAGACGATACGCAAATATTTTATAAGCGATTTCTATTCCGACCATCTCAAAACATATCAGAAACGCCCGATTTATTGGCTCTTTGACAGCGGCAAAAAGAACGGTTTTAAGGCGCTCATTTATATGCATCGCTATCAGCCCGATCTGCTCGCCCGTATGCGAACGGATTACGTTCATGAACAGCAGGAAAGATATCGCACTCAGCTTTCGATTCTTGAGGAAAACGTGCAGTCTGCCGAGCCCTCGGAAAGGGTCAAGCTGAATAAGCAAATTTCAAAGCTCAGGGATCAGGCGCTTGAAATTCAAAAATTTGAGGAGAAAATACATCACCTTGCCGATCAGATGATTTCAATTGACCTTGACGACGGCGTAAAGGTGAACTATGCAAAATTTCAGGATGTTTTGCAGAAAATCAAATAAGATTCTTTGCAGAAAATAAAAATTAAAAGGAGAAAAAACTATGAATGCAGAAGAAACAAAATCACTTATTTCCTTTAAAAAAGCGGCAAAAAAAATATGGTTTTTAAGTCATGTACCGACAAGCCGCATGGTACAGGTAGATTTAAAATTTACCAATGGAAAAAAATATAAATATATATCAAGAGTCGACTGCAATGTCGGAGATATATTCGTACCCGATTTCGGCGGAGCAACAAGCCATTGCATAGGTCATGTTAATTATGTAACCGAATTCAAGACCGTAAAAGTTTCCAGAGCGCTGAAGCCGTTGTTCGTTTTTTCAACCGATCCTGATGAAAAGGCTATACAAAGAAATGTCAAAGCGAAAAAAACTTTGAAACCGGAAAAAATATTCTGTGAACACAACTATAACGGATGCTGTATAGTTGACCATTATATAGCAAATGTTCTTGATTCGATTACGGTATTGGCTTTCCCCGAATTCTCAAATGATAAGGCAATCACTGCTGCAAAGAAATATTTGAAAACACAGTGCTTCGTTCCTTCTGAACTTTTTGGTAAGGATATAAAAAATATGTTGGATTATAGCATTGCCGCCGGAATAGGAAACATTGTCTTCTCTGGATATTATCCGGGATGGCTTGAGAATTTTAAGTCATTGGATTTTTGGAATAAAGACTGCATCAAAAAAGCTATTAGCGATACATATGAAAAATATAATTGCTATAAAATCGAATATGAAAAAAGCAGCAAAAAAGCCGGTGATTTATTTGAAAAAGATCCGGAATTCTTGGAGGCATTCAATGAGCTGGTTTATCGCTCGGCACTTTCAATACTCATCAGAGGCGGATTTGTCAATCTCTTGGAAGCCGCTCTCACGGCAGAAATGCCGATTGACGCTTACTATGATAAGCTGATTGACTATGCAGATGAAATCGGTTCGACCTACTGCTGCAAGGTTTTGAAGGCAGCGAGAAAATAAAAGAAATCGTTAACGCAGACTGAAATTAACTAAAAGGGACAAGGCTATGGATATTAAAAAATTACTTGAAGATAGGTTCAATGCGGAGCTTGAGGATTTTTACGACAGGAGAATAATTTTTTGGCAGGATCCCGAAAAGGAGTTTTCGGATTTTGTCGATGATTTAAGTCTTGACAATGCGAAAATTCTGAGGCTCACGGAGTCAAACAACTTTGCCGCAAAAAAATTGCTTCTCAATGACGATACACAAAGCAATTATCTTGTTTATAACACCATTTCCTATGCGGATATTCGTGATAATTGGCTGCTCGATATTGAGCTTTACAGCGAGGAGTTTCGTGCGGATCTGCTTTCGATTCGTATGCAGGAGCTGAATATGCCTGCCGTGGCTCCGCTTCGCAAAGCGATGAAAAATTACACAAAGTTCTTTGAAAACAAAGACCGTGTCGCAAAGCTCATGGCGTTTAAGAGTGATTACAACAGCGTCGGTCAGTTGCATATTGATATCCTTGCCGTCCTCTCGGGAACAAGCATCAACACGGCTTCGGGCGTGATTCGGACCGTGTTGATGAGCGGACTCGATATTGAAAATAACGAAGCGATAGCTAACATAAAAAAGTTCGGCGATGAAGAAGCTTTATGGGAGCTTGTGGACCGTTATACCGGCTATACCTATGGAGATGACGCATCGCTTGTACCGTTGGCGTCGCATATTTTGCTGACTGCTCTTTCGGTTACTATGAAGCCGTCCTGTCTGCACGGGTTGGAAAAATATATTTCCGAGCCGCACCGTCAGCTTTGCTATTCGCTTGTGAATGAATGGATACATTCCGAGGATGACGATGAGCTTTATGAAATTGCCCGAGTCGTCGAAGAACGGCATAATCTTGAAAAGCTTTTTGACAGCCTTGAGCTTGCCGATTTGATGAACAGCGAGTGCTTCCCGTGTATTAACGAGTGTATTCTCAGAAGATATATGTCCGAAATTTCCGACAGTATTATCAAGGCGGAGGACATAATGGCGGCAGTCGAAAAACGTCGGACGCTTAAATGGTACAAGCGTGTTAGATATTATTTTGACGGCTTATTGCAGGTCGCTTTGATGCAGCAATTCTATCAGAACAACAGCGAAAGCTTCTGTATTGCGGAATATTCGACGTTTTGGAAGGAATATACGGGCAAATTTTATAAGATGGATTATTACTACCGTCAGTTCCACACGTCGTTCGGCAAGAGTTTGAAGGAGTCAACGACCGTCCTTGAGGATCTTTATAAAAACGTTGCGGATTATGTTGAAAAGCTCTACAAAAATTGGTTCCTGTCCTCGCTCGAAAAGCAATGGATGAGACTGATAAAGGAGCCGCTTAGCACATGCTCCGAGCTTGTCGGAATTCCGCAGCAGACGGATTTTTACAGGGATCATGTTAAGCCTATTGTCTCATCGGGAAGCAGGGTGTATGTAATAATTTCCGATGCGCTCAGGTATGAGGTTGCCGCCGAGCTTGCCGATAACCTGATAAAGGAAACCAAGGGAACGGCAAAAATTTCAGCCGTGCAATCCGTTTTCCCTTCGACGACAAAATTCGGCATGGCGGCCTTGCTGCCGCATAAAGAGTTATGCTTAACGGACGACATGAAGGTTTTATGCGACGGAGAGAGCACGGACTCAACCGCCGACAGAGAAAAAATCCTGAAAAAAGAAAGCTCGGGCAATGTTGCATTGACGTACAATTCTTTTATAAAAATGAAACAGGCTGAACGACGCTCAAAGGTAAGCGGCGCCGAGACGGTTTATATTTATCATAATGTTATTGACGCCGCAGGCGATAAGCAAATAACCGAGGATAAGGCTTTTGAATCGTGCGAGCAGGCGATTTCGGAGATAAAAAATCTTGTTCGGCTGATCGTAAATGATCTAAGCGGTTCAAATATTTTAATCACGGCGGATCACGGCTTTGTTTACTCGTACAAGCCTTTGAACGAATACGATAAGCTTGATAAGCTCAGCGTTTCGGGCAATATACTTGAGCTTGACCGCAGATATATAATTGCCGACGGCGAATGTTCGGCGGATAGGCTGCTTCGGGTCTCGATGAGACACCTGAACAGCGAGTCGGTCGGGCTGACTCCGTATGAAAACATAAGACTCAAAAAGTCAGGCGGCGGACAGAACTATGTTCACGGCGGCGTTTCGCTGCAGGAATGTGCGGTTCCCGTTATTGAATTCAAAAATATGAGGTCAACCTCAAAGAATTTTGTTGATGTCAAAAAGGCAGAGCTTCAGCTGATAAGCCAGAGCCGCAAGGTATCCAACAGCATTTTCTCGTTGGATTTTTATCAGACGCAGGCGGTCGGCGGAAAAATTGCGCCGAATACTTATGAAATTTTCATGGCGGATTCAATGGGCAAGCCCGTCTCGGACAGCAAGATGATTATTGCCGACAAGACGAGCAGTAACGGATCTGAACGCCTTTTCAGAACAAGATTTACGCTGAAAAGCTTTGAGTTCAAAAAGACCGATACATATTATTTGACCGTTGTTGAAAAAGACAGCGGAAATGTAGCCGAAAAGATTGAATTTACAATTGATATTGCATTTGTAAATGACTTTGATTTCTGATTATAGGAGGATAAAAATGACAGAGCTTGATATGAAATTCTTGGAGAATTTTCCGGGAAAGGTTGTCAGAAAGGATCTCACCTCCCTGATGAAAAAAGGAGCAAATGTTCCGACGTATGTTTTGGAATATCTTTTGGGAATGTACTGCGCCACGGACGATGAGGAAGCAATAGAAATCGGTCTGAGCAAAATAAAAAGAATTCTCAGCGAAAACTATGTCCGTCCCGATCAGAGCGAATATGTTAAGTCGAAGATAAAGGAGAACGGACAGTACACGATCATTGATAAAATAACGGTTGTGTTCGATGACCGTGAGGATAAATATGTCGCACGTTTTACAAATCTCAGAATGGATCCGTTTGAGGTATCGTCCGACCTTGTGATACATAACGAAAAGCTTCTTGTCGGCGGAATTTGGTGTATATTGAAGATCGAATATGTAGGTCTTGACCGTGAGAGGGACGAGAACGAACAGGAAGCATTTGAAGAAGATATTTTCGGCAATCACAAGAAAAAGAAGAAGATAAAGAAAAAGAAATCGAAATACGATTCGCCTTTTGAAATTGCTTCGCTTAAACCTATCCAGATGCCGAATCTTGACCTTGATGAAATTAAAGAGGCACGCTCCAACTTCACCAAGGAAGAATGGATGACGATGCTTCTTCGCAGTGCGGGATATGAGCCGGAGGAGCTGACTGAGAAAGAGAAGCTGCACTATCTTCTTAGATTTGTTCCGTTTATTCAGAAAAACTATAACCTTGTTGAGCTCGGCCCCCGAGGAACAGGTAAGTCTCATGCTTACAGCGAGCTTTCGCCGTATTCCATTCTCATGAGTAGCGGTACAACGACTGTCTCAAACATGTTCTATAATATGGCTTCGCACAGAGTCGGTCTCGTCGGCAATTGGGATTGTATTGCCTTTGACGAGGTTGCGGGAATAACGCAGGCATCTGCCGACATGGTTCAGATTATGAAGAATTATATGGCAAACGGAAGCTTCGCAAGAGGCGCGGACTCAATAAGCTCCGATGCGTCGATAGCTTTTGAGGGCAATACATTCAGAAGCGTTGCGGATATGATGCGAACGACGAATTTGTTTGAGCCTTTCCCTGAGGCATTCAATAACGATTCGGCGTTCTTCGACAGAATTCATGCTTATTTGCCCGGCTGGGAAACTCCGAAGCTCAGGTCAAGCCTGTTTACTAAAAGATACGGATTGATTTCGGATTGCTTCTCGGAATTTTGCCATGCGATGAGAAAATATGATTTTACCAATTCTTTCAGCCAGTATTTTGAGCTGAACAATCAGTTTAACACACGAGATACCATCGCCGTCGGAAGAACTTTTTCGGGTATGGCTAAGCTGATTTATCCCGATGAAAGCATGACGAAGGAGGAAACCCGTGAGCTCCTCGAATACGCAATCGAATGTCGCCGCAGGGTCAAGGAACAGCTCAGGAAAATGACTCCCGGTGAATTCAGCGACGTTAACCTCGGCTATATCGACAGCGATACGGGCGAAGAATTTGTTGTGCCGCTGCCCGAAACGGCAAACGGAACACTTATTTTTGAAGGCATTGAAGCTCCCGGCTACGTTTACGGCGTCGGACGTTCCGTTACCAATATTCTCGGCGTGTACAGACTCGAAAATAAGCTGATCGACGGAACAGGTGTGTTCAGTTTTAAAAATGTTGAAGGTCTTGCCCGTGCCCCCAAGAGCGTTAAGGACAGTATAACGGCAGCATTTAATTACTTCGGCGAAAACTACAAAAAGATTATTTCGGGAGCATATGAAAACTTTGATTACAGCCTGTATTTCAATGACTTACAGAGCAGGGGAGTCAGCGACGAAATATCCGTCGCCGAGGTTGTCGGTCTTTTCTCGGGACTTGCCAACCGTCCCGTACTGCCTTCATTGGTTATCTGCGGCAGAGTTGTTATGTCGGGCAGCATGATGCCGATCACATCCGAGCTTGACGAAATTTTTGTAGCTGCCATAAATGCAGGGGCAAAGAGAATAATGCTCCCGTCGGAGAGCTCGGAGAAATATGAAAAGCTCAAGCCCGAGCTGAAAAATGCAATCTCCGTAATTTTCTATTCCACACCGTTGGATGCCGCAAAGAAAGCATTGGGAGTTGAATAATTATGGCTGAATTCAAGTGTATCAACTGCGGCGAAATAAAAGAGAGCGAAAAACTTTGCAGCTGTCCTAAGTGCGGCTATCGAATGTTTGAGCTTCCCTATGAGCGCAGAGATAAAATAATTGAAGAAATCAAAAGATTTATTTCGGCGCTTGAGGTTACAGAGGTTAAAAGAGAAGACTTGGATTTTGACGGAAAGGGTAAGGACGATGATCGTTTCCCGGATTACGACAAAATCCTTAAATATGTTTCAAGCAGAGATCGCACCGAGGATTTTTTGAATAATTTGCTTGAAACAACCGAACAGCTGAAGCTTCATTTTACCTCTGAGTTTTCAAAAGATTATCCTGTTTCCTTTGAAAGGTTAGAGAATAAAATAACATCGTTTGAGCCGACGCTTTATAAAGCCGAAAAAATTTTGTCGCCCGATAAGCCTATTGAATTTCCGAATTTTACTTGGGAAAAGGTTACTTTGTTATATACCGAAAATCAAAATAAATTCTTATGGTTTTCTGCAAACGAATTGATCGGTCTGATTGAAAAATTGGCAGAGAAAATTGTTAGATTTATCAAGGTAAATAATCTTTACGGAAATGCACATAAGTATTACCCGGCTAAGATTAAATTAAAAGAAAAAAATATTGATTTCAAGGATAAGCTTGAAGAAGCGATATCCAAGACCGAAACAGTTCTTGCTAAAAAGTTTTATGTCGATATTATGGACGACGGAACAAAGGAGCTGAAAGAAATGCTCACATGCTTGTGGCATGATATTGAGCTGATTATGCGGTCACCGCTTTTTGTAAAGAATTACGATTATTATTTAAACTCGGTTAAGATTACCGAGGACGGACTGTTGAATATTATTTCCGACAAAATTTCAGGAAGATACAAAGAATACAATCAAGCCGTTGATGCTTCCGTATGGTCGGAGAATAAAACAGACGGCGAACTGTTTGAAATTTACAAAAAGCTGATTGCCGTCGATGAATTCGGAATACTTGTTCCCGACGGTACAAATTTAATAAACATCGGCGAAAGCGAAAAGAAGCTTGACGAGCTGGTCGGACTGAGTGGAATTAAAGAAAGCATAAAGAAAATAAAAGCATATGCCCTTGCCAATAAAAACAGCAGAGATTTGAATATTCATATGTGCTTTTTTGGAAATCCGGGCTCGGGCAAGACCGAGGTGGCAAGGCTTGTTGCCGATATACTTTATGAGAACGGTATCCTTCCGACAAATAAAATGATCGAGGTTGACCGCAACGGACTTGTCAGCCAATATTACGGCGCAACTGCCGAAAAAGCAAGCCGAGTAATAGAAAGTGCTTGGGGCGGAGTTTTGTTCATTGATGAGGCTTATTCATTGATAAATTCGGATGCTTCTCAATCGGATTACGGTAAGGAAGCCGTGGACACGCTGGTTAAAGCGATGGAGGATTACCGCGGAAAATTCTGCGTTATTCTTGCAGGATATAAAAACGAAATGCTTAAAATGCTTTCTTCAAATCCCGGGTTTAATTCGAGAATACAGTTTATGCTTGATTTTCCCAACTACTCAAGAGACGAGCTCGGAGATATCGCAAATCTCATGCTCGACCAAAGACAGTATTCTATCGGAGACGAGGCAATGAGCCGAATTCTTGATATCACAGACATTAAGAGAAAAGAACCGAACTTTGCTAACGCAAGGGAATTGAGAAACATTCTCGACCAGGTAATTATGTGCCAAAATTTGCGCTGCCTCGGCTCGGACGACCATGAGATCGGACTTGTCGATGTAAATAAATATATAGGTGATGCAAAGTTGAATTTGCCGACCTCCGACGGTAAAAAAGAAGGCACGGTTTTGACGGGCGAAGAAGAGCTTGACAGGCTTATCGGACTTGCAAGCGTAAAACGAATGATTAAAAAAATCAAAGCATATGCCAAAAGGAACAAGGACAATGACGGCTTCAATTTGCATATGTGTTTTTACGGGAATCCGGGAACAGGTAAAACCGAGGTCGCAAGAATTTTATCGAGAATTCTCTATGACGCAGGTGTGCTCGGCGAGGCGAAGCTGGTCGAGACGGACGCTCACGGACTGCTCGGAAGATGCGTCGGAGAAACAGCACCCAAGACCGAAGCAAAAATCAATGAGGCGATGAACGGTGTCTTGTTTGTTGACGAAGCCTATAGGCTGTCGGGTTCGGCAGAGAGCGGCTCGGCGGCAAATTACGGTGAGGAGGCTATTTCCGTTCTGCTGAAAGAAATGGAGGATCATCGTGGTCAGTTCTGCGTTATTCTTGCCGGTTACAGGGATGAGATGAAAGATATGCTTAAACTGAATCCCGGCTTTGAGTCGAGAATTCAGTTCAATCTCGAATTTCCCGATTACAATCGTGATGAACTCAGAGAAATTTCAAAATGTTTTCTGTCAAAGAGAAAATATGAAATCGAAGAAAACGCGCTTGAATTGCTTCTTGATGTTACCGAGTATTACAGAAGCAAGCCCAATTTTGCAAATGCTCGAACCGTCAGAAATATAGTCGATCAGGTTATCATGAATCAGAATCTGAGAACAGAGGATAGTGCCGATGACAATGTTATAATTATTGATGATGTTGAGGACTATTTAATTGACGAAAACATTGATCTTGAAAACAAAAAACACACCGACAACAGAATAGGGTTTGTGTGATTAAAGAAGTGAAAATTTGAAAGGGGATAGAATTATGGCGATGTTTGAATTAAATAATTCAATAAAATTTCTGATTCCGACAGGATTAAATTTCTCAAAGGAAATAGACAAAGACGGACAAGAAGAATTTCGTGATGTTATAATAAACAAGGATGGACATTATATCGGTTCTATAAGGGTAAAATACTATGACTATTCTTATAATAACTTTGATTCCGATGTTAAATCTGAAAATTTAATTGAATCCTTAACGGATAATTTGGATGTTGACAATGCAATCGTAATAAATGAGAATTATAAGGTGCATATGTCTAAAGCTACAAGGGAAGACGATTCCGGCAGATTTACTTTTTTGACTTCACTTATACAAGTTTTTGATATGTCTGTTTTAATGATTGCGGCTGTGTCGCCATATAATAATGAAAACAATCAAAAAGATTATGTGACCGTCTGCAAATATATGTATAAATTATTGCAATCTGTACGAATTCATGGACGCAAATTAAACCTTGGAACTGTGTCGCTTCAGGATTATCTATCAATGTGTGTTTCAAACAAAAACGACAAGGTAGAGCTCAATACAAATAACCAAAGCGAGAAACAAAATCAAAAAAAGAAATCGCAAACAAGCTCTAAGAGCAGCCACAAGGCTTTTACACGTCAAGCTCCCGATACAGCGTTATATCCGCATTACAACAGGCTTAAATCGTCCGGGAATATCGGAATTCCCGGCGTTCAGATGGTTGTCAATTCAACCGGAACCGAGTATGAGTTTATACAGTTGGCAAACCAAACTGACAATGAGGATTTGAGAGACGATCTTCGAGAGGTGTGTAAGAGATTAGCGGCAAAAAATACAGCCGAATACGGTCTTGATGCAGAAGCGAAAGAGATGCAGAAATTGTTTCATGTTTCCCGATCGGCTTTTGATCCGAAACATGACAGGGAATGTGAAATTGAAGAGGGATTGCTGCACAGGGCATACATGATGAGTGCGCTTCGTTCCTTTGCATGGACGTTATCTGATTATTGCCAAAAGTGCAACTGCACCCCGGAAGATGTGGACATTGATGATTTGACCGAGCTTGTAAGGTTTATTGCCGCCGCAGAATGGCTTAATTATGACGGAACAACATATTGTAAAGGCTTGTGCTCCGGGCAGGATCTTCATGTATATTTTGTCCCGGACGGTATAAGTCAGGCGGATAAGAAGCGACTTCTTCCGAGCGATGAGGATTATAACAGAATAAAAGAAATGAAAAATGTTGTTCCGACTTATGAGGAGCTGCTGCCTGAGCTTAATTCACTTGAAGACCTCAGAAACGATCTTGAGTATATCCTCCCGGCTGTAAAAAAATTGTGGAACAAGCTCAAAGACGAACGCAATTATGACGAGGCTTTGGTCGGAGACGAAGCGGACATTGTTTACGCATGGTGTTCTCTTGCTCATGCTGCAAGGGGACCGATTTATTACGAAGACGGTCCGATGACATGTTTTTTCACTCAGATGGACACCGAAATACCGCCGACGTCAAGTGCTGCACCGAAAAAAACAGGTGCCGCCAAGAAAAAGATGCCAACACAATCGAATACAGACGTAGATAAAACTGCGGCACGAAAAGAAAGTGATGCACAGCTGCAAGCAATTTTGGATGAGCAAAGAGAAAATGCTACAGTAAATATGTATATTATTCTCACCAACGAAAAAAAGCTCGGAAAGCTCCGCAGAAATCAAAATGAGTTTTACGACTTGTATAAAAAGCACCTTGTGTTTTTTACAAAGAAGGTACTGTTTCAGACCCGAAAAAGCATAATAGAAGAAATGAATGATGAATCTCGTTGCAGCTATTATACGAAAAAGTTTATGCAAAGGTCGGTTGAGGAAAGATTTAGTATATCAACGAAAAATCTTTTTGATGTCGACAATGAACCCGACCTTGACAAAAGGGCGGATTGGGCAATCAAAAACACAAAAGAATGGTATCGTGATGACGAACATTTTAAAGTTCGCAAATTGATAGATTCGGAGCTTTTGAATGCGCGGCTTGAGCTTGATAAAGCAAACAAAGAAATTGACTTGCGCTGGACAAGATTCGCATTGGCAAAGGACAATTGTTTACGAATTGAAATAAATGATGAGTTACTTATGTCCGGTGAAGCTCCGAAGGATCTAAGCAAGACAGATTACGGTTATTTCGAGGTGCGGGTCGGTGAACAGCTTGTTTCTGTCAGACTCCAATCAAATCGGATATATACCTCTCCGATTTTAAATAACCTGTATGCATGGTATTGGAATGTAACGGTTAGGGACATTTGGGAAGCCGCAGCATTGAACGAAATATATAATTTCAGCAGGGCATCAATTAGTCAGCGTTATGTAGTCAATCAAGCGCTGAACATTATAAGGTCAAAATACCCGGACATGAAAACCGATGTTCTCAAACAGGCAGAGAAGTCAACAACCCAAGAAGCGAAACCGCAATACAGTTATACAGAAACAGATAAGGTCAATACCATAAACAGCACGCCTCAATATTCTCAGCCTGTACAGCAGCCTGAGCAAAAGGAGGGCTGCTATATTGCAACTGCCGTTTACGGGTCATATGACGCTCCCGAAGTAATGGTTCTTCGCCGCTTCAGAGATGAAACACTCAAAGAATCCGTTTTCGGCAGGCTGTTTATCAGAGTGTACTATAAATTCAGCCCATCAGTTGCCGAAAAACTTAAAAATGCAAAAAGGACCAATTCCATTGTTCGGTCAATTCTTGATAAATGGGTAAACAAATTAAGAGGTCAATAAAAGAATTGCTTTGTCTGTTTGATATGATTTACCCATTGTTTAAAATTTTAAAAAAATAAATATCTTCCCTTTGCATCGAAAATCAGCAAAGGACTTAAGCCGTGGCATCAAACCTTGCCGCGGCTTAATTTTTACCAAATTTAATTCTATATAAAAATATCGCCATAGAACAATGCGATTTTTGCCTTAATTCGACAATTTTTGTGCAATATATATACTAAAAATGCTTACTGTACCGCAAAATTATAGTTGAATTTTGTGTTTAATTATGGTATTATAATAATGTCTATACTGGAAAAATGGGTTATTGGCTTAATAATAGCGGCAATTCATTTTCGGTTAAACTTTTTTTGAACAAAATGTGCCTTGTGCAATTGGGGTTTTGGCACGTTTTTGGAACCACGGGAGGTAAATATCATGAAAAGAAAGCTTTCAAAACTTGGGAGGAGTACGATAAGTGTATTGCTCTGTCTTGTCATGCTTTTGACTACCTTCTGCTTCTTCGATATCGGTTCTGTGATATCGGAAGCATTGATCAACAAGAGTAGTCATGCGCTGACAGAGGCGGGCACTTCCTCCGACACCTTCGCACAGTATAATATTTCTGCGCCCGAGCTTGTCTATATCAAGGCAGGCGGCAAGGACTCGGAATATTTCCTGAATGCAACGTCGAGCGGCGCGGTCAGTGAGCCGACATCGGCGACAAGTACGCTTAGCTTTTCCTGTGCGACGGCGAGAAGTGTAACGATTTCAATAACTGTTCTCGATTCAAGCCTCAATGCGTCGAGTGCAAACAGAGTAACAAATGTCGCTTTCTCTGACGGTACATATATGTCGTCGGACAGAACTCTGTCGGCATCCTCATCATCTGTCAATAAGACGATAAAGAGCCTCACTATGGCTAATGCCGAGACGGGTAAGGAATATGTTATTCGTTGGAATATCGTATATACGACCGCTTCGGGCTCATACACGACCTATGCCTATACGGGTGTTAAATTCCCGCTGCTCTCTCAGGCAGGTATGACGACAAGACAGTATTATTACGGAACATCGGGCGGCTTGGTAAGCAACCCTGCCGAGTCCTCAACGTATTCGTTCATTACGGGTGTCGATGCGGTTAAGGGCGGCAATATCGGCTCAAAGTATATCAGCACAGGCTCAACTCTCACAGCTCCGCTTATCAATTTCAATGCAAGTCTCTATCCCAGAGGACTTGATATGCCGATAAACTCAAATTATTTTGATCCGAACGGCGTCGGCGTGTTGCTCGGCTATGCCGTCAGAGACAATGACAATTATTTCGGTCAGGGCTCGAGAATTTATAATACTCAATGGGATAGTTCGCAATCATATAACCCCAAGAATATGATCGATCAGTCGGGCTATTTCGGCGGTTTCCCGACAACTGACGGTGATGCTTACGGTTATGCGGCTGCGGATATCACGATCGATACTTCGAGATATACCGATTTCAGTCAGGTTCCGAATCTTTCGGCGGGCTTCGTCGAGTTTGATTCCGACGGCGGTCAGGATAATAACTTCCTCAACGCAATACGAAACAGTTCATATACCACATCGGATGCGGCGAATTATTTCAGAAATAACAGGACTATCAACAGCGATGCCGGCAAGCAGAACACGGCTCCGACGATTTACTGCTCCGATGTTGACCGCGGCAATGAAAAGAATGACCGTTCTTGGGTTCGCGGACTTTACAAGTTTAACGGTAATATTTATAATGCAAAAACAACTCTCAAAAAATCCACATCCGACGGAACCTCGCTTACGGTTGCTTCCTTCAACAACAATGTTTATTCAACATATATTCGTTTTGAATATTCTCTTCGTTTTGATCCGTGGATAGGCTATAAGGAATATTGCTCGGGCGTTTCGACGGTAAGACTCAATGCAACCCTTGCCGACAAGTCAACTGCCCGTAAATACTACTATCAGTTCCTTAATTCCGGTGTTAACACCTCGGCAAGCAACTGGTCAACGATCAATTCGTATGTTCAGGCATATGTCAAGACCCTTTGTGTCTCCTCCGCGGCGGCAGGCTCATATACTGATCCTACGTCTGCAATCTCAACGGCACAGACGGCTCTCAAAGACAGCATGAAAACAACAACTCCGTTGTCTCCGCCGTTGTACTTCTATACCCCGGAAGTAATTTATC
>CAVGRW010000032.1:0-18680 GCA_963631735.1 Bacteroidaceae bacterium
GTTTCATCATAAAGATAACGGTCATTGTGAGTTCTGTTATCCTTTGTATTAACAAGCTCCATGCCTATACATGCGGAATAGTTAAGAAAAATACTTGCGAATTTCTTTACGAATTCTTCATTGTAAGTATTTATATCATGTCTGCCCTCTGTCCACTCACCGACATGGTTGATGTGACAAATTCCGCCGGCAGCCTGACTCTTTTTAACAGCGTCCTCGGGCCATGTTGAGCTAAGCTCAAGATCACCGTGACCGCAATCGGCATAATAGCTGTTGACGTGGCACTTGGCTGTTGAAGATCCGTTAAGCTCAATACCGAGCGGAACTTCGGTCATGCCGTCTCCGCCTCTGTCGGAGCCTGTTGTGATCTGCTGATATCTTTCTTCGGTCAATTCGTCAACATTACCGTGCTTAAAATACTGGTATCCAAAAATCGGAAGTCTTGCCTGATCCTTTGTCCATGAATAATTAACAGTACCGTGGTCCGTAAGAGCGAGCGCCTGATAGCCGAGAGAATAATATTTTTCAATCATGTCATCGAGTTCAATATCGCCGTCACTTCTTACAGTATGGACATGGGTTGCACCCTTATATGCCTTCCATGTATCCCAATCAATAGTTTCGTAAGGATTTGAAATTGTAAAATCATACTGTCCGATTGTATCGCCCGTAGCCGCAAATGCCTGGCTTGTAAGTGCGGCAAAGCTTGAAAGAACAAGAACGATACTCAAAAGAATTGATAAAATCTTTTTCACTTATGTACCTCCAAATTACAAAATATTCCTTATATAATATAACAAATATATTTGAATCAGTCAACAAATCATTTGTTTAACCCTTATTTTTTACGTTTTATACAAATAAATTTTCATATTTTGTATTATTAAAAAATTAAATTGTGCATTTTGACTGTTTAAAAATATTTTATATATCTTTTTTATACAATTCCATTTATGTATTATCATTAAATCTACCAAAATAAGTGTTAAAATTTTTATAAAGAGGTGATTTAATGTTTTTAAAAAAGAGTATTTCTATGATTTTAACAGTTCTGATAATCTGTTTTTCTTTTATATATAATGTTTCTGCACTTGATAATGATAACGATGATTATAATTTTACAAACCTTATTGTGTTTGCAAAATTTGATGGAGAAGAAGAATTTATTGACAATGATTACGGTGAAACAGTACGAAAAATTACCGACAATTCATATAACACTGCCGAGTATAATGTTTCCGATTATTTTAAATCCGTTTCTTCAAATAAGGTTAGAATGAAAAACGTATATCTTTTTGATAACGGCGGTTCATTGACGCTCAGTCACAAAAGAGCTTATTATGCTTCTCAAAGTGATGAAAATCCGGACGGTTACGCTGACAGCGGAGAGCGTGCCGAGCGAATGTATGAATTAAAAGAAGATTGGTCCCAAGCAATAAACGGTTTAGTTAAAAAAGAAATTACAAACTACAACGGAAAAGAAAAATATGATTTAGAAGAACTTGATAAAAACAATGACGGATATATTGACTTGATCACGATAATTTATAAGCCGACTGAACAAACCAATATTTCCGTTGAATGGGCATCGCCGCTATGGAATTATCAGGATCAAACAAATCTTGTTGAAATAACGAATAAATCAAAAAAACTTCAAAGCCGTGCATACGTTCAATTGACAAAGGATTATAAATATCTTTATACCGATACATTCGGAAATAAAATTACGGCTATAGGTGTTAACTGTCATGAGACAGCTCATGTATTTGGTCTTTATGATCTTTATCAGTCGCCGTATCAGCCGGTCGGTTATATGTCGGCAATGGGTAAGCATACAACTGAGGTTGCACAATTTATTTCTGTTAAAGAGCGTGAGGCTCTCGGCTGGTTGAATAATAAAAATATATATCATATTTTAAATGAGGGCGATTATACTTTAAACCCGATAAACGATGAAAAAACAGATAATGTAGTCGGATATAAAATGGATATTCCCGAAATAAATAAAACATTGTATCTTGAGTACAGAAGATTTGACGGAAAAGGCAGCAAATATGATTCACAGAAGAAAGATTTATTCCTTGCCGATGGTTCAAAAATTAAGGGAATTTCTTTAAAAAGCGGATTGGTCTGTTATTTGCTGACAACAGGCATAAAGTTTCCGAATAATTTACAGTCAAGCGTTAACAATTGGAATTACAGTGTTACGGGAGGTCAATATAATAATAAGCCTGATGCCGCAGTAGCTGTAGGAGAAGAAATTGAAATAACGGACGGTCTATATATTAGTGTAACAGAAATGACCGAGAATAAATTGACATTTCATATAGAAGGAAATTTCTTTAATTCTTCAAGCTTACCTACTGTAAATGGGGTTGAAATTACAAATTTTACGGATAAAATTTGTGTCGGAGAAAGCTATAATTTTAATGCAAATGTTTTAGGTAAAAATAATCCGCCGCAATCAATTATTTGGAGTGTTGAAAACAATTCGGATGATAAAACAACGATAAATGAAAACGGAAAACTTTTTATCGGCGAAAATGAAAATTCAAATGAAATAACAGTTATTGCATCATATGAAAATAAATTTTTTGATAGGAAAGCTGTTAAAATTGAAAAGGAAGCTCATAATTTTGAATATCATAAAGCAGTGAAAGCAACGTGTGAAGCCGACGGTAATTTTGAATATTATCGTTGCCGTGATTGCGGAAAATATTACGTCGATATGGGGGAGATTTTTGAAGAAACGACACTCGAAAATATGACGATAAAAAGCACAGGACATATTCCCGGAGAATGGAGAGTTGCTAAACGTGCAACGCCGGAAGAAAACGGAATTATGGAGCGTAGATGTGTAAGCTGTAACAAGCTGATGGAAACAAAAGAATATAGTTTTTATTCCGAAAATCCGAAAGAAGATATAAATTATTTTCTGAATTCCTTAAGAATATTTTTTAAAAAGTTTTTTGAAACGATAAAGAAAATTTTAATAGGAAGATAAATAAATCGACACGACAGTTTTGCCGTGCCGATTTATTCGTTATAGAGCTTATTACATTCATCTATAATATTTTCAACTGTTCTTATTTGAGACGGTGAAAGCTTTCTCAATTTATCCGAGATTAAAAGAAGGTCTTTATCAATTATTTCTCCCGTTAAAAGATAATCTGTGCTGACTCCCAAAGCAGAAGCAATTTTCATAAGATTTTCAGGTCTCATTGCCCGCTTACCCGATTCGGCATATGAAACAAATTGAGTTGTGACATCTGCTTTTTCTGCTAAAGCCTCCTGAGTTAATCCCAAAGTTTTTCTTCGTTCAATTATTCTTTGACCTATTTCTTTTAAAAATTTTTCGTAGTCGGGAATGGTATCACCTCATTCAGAAAAATCGACACGACAGTTTTGCCGTGCCGATTTAATATTATTTTCTGATTATGCTTTGCCTGCGCAGCCGAGAACTGTGTTGATCTTATGCTCAACCATTCCCTCAATAGCCTCACGAGCGGGCTTGAGATACTGACGAGGATCGAAATCGCTCGGATGCTCAACAAAATGCTTTCTGATAGCAGCTGTCATTGCAAGACGAAGGTCTGAGTCGATGTTGATCTTGCAAACTGCCATTGTTGCAGCCTGACGGAGCATATCCTCGGGGATACCGATAGCGTCCGGCATGCTTCCGCCGTACTTGTTGATTTCCTCAACAAACTCGGGGATAACAGAAGATGCACCGTGGAGAACGATCGGGAAGCCCGGAAGTCTCTTTGATACTTCTTCAAGAATGTCGAAACGAAGCTGCGGCTTCTGACCGGGCTTGAACTTGTATGCGCCATGGCTTGTGCCGATAGCGATAGCAAGTGAATCAACGCCTGTGCGCTTTACGAAATCCTCAACCTGATCGGGATTTGTGTAGGAAGCGTCCTCAGCATTAACGCTGACTTCGTCCTCAACGCCTGCAAGCTGTCCGAGCTCACCCTCAACAACAACGCCGTGAGCGTGTGCATAGTCAACTACCTTCTTTGTAAGAGCAACGTTCTCCTCATAAGGAAGTGAAGAACCGTCGATCATAACAGATGTGAATCCGCCGTCGATGCAAGCCTTACAGGTCTCGAAATCCGGACCGTGGTCAAGGTGGAGAGCAATCGGAAGACCCGACTCCTCAACAGCAGCCTCAACGAGCTTTACAAGATAAAGGTGATTAGCATAAGCACGTGCACCCTTGGAAACCTGGAGAATAAGGGGAGCGTTGAGCTTCTTTCCTGCTGCAACGATGCCCTGAATGATTTCCATGTTGTTTACGTTGAAAGCGCCGACGGCATAGCCGCCTTCATAAGCGTCTTTAAACATTTTTGTGGTTGTTACAAGTGGCATAAAAAACACTCCTTTGTTTTATTACAGGATAATTATATCATTTTTATCCTTTTTGTCAATGTGAAATTGATATAAATTTAACGCACTTCAAAAGGTTTTAGAAACTGTTAAAACGGCGTTAATTATTTGATAATATCCGTGCCCATGTACGGTACAAGAACCTCGGGAATTGTAACCGTTCCGTCCTCATTCTGATAATTTTCGAGGATTGCGGCGGTCGTTCTGCCGATTGCTACACCCGAACCGTTGAGAGTGTGAACAAGCTGAGCCTTGCTCTTGGGGTCTTTCTTAAATCTGATGGCAGCACGGCGAGCCTGGAAGTCCTCAAAGTTGGAGCATGAGGAAATCTCAACATATCTGTTATAGGAAGGCATCCAAACCTCTATGTCATAGGTCTTTGCCGATGAGAAGCCGATATCACCTGTTGAAAGGCATACAACACGGTAAGGAAGACCGAGAAGCTGAAGAACTCTTTCGGCATCGTTTGTAAGCTTTTCAAGCTCATCATAAGATGTTTCGGGGTCAACAAACTTAACAAGCTCAACCTTGTTGAACTGATGCTGACGGATAAGTCCTCTTGTGTCACGGCCTGCTGAACCTGCCTCTGCACGGAAGCATGCAGAATATGCACAATACTTTATGGGAAGCTTGCTGCCGTCAAGTATTTCATCTCTGTGCATGTTAGTTACGGGAACCTCGGCTGTCGGAATGAGGAAAAGGTCGTCGGTTGTCTTGAATGCGTCGTCCTCAAACTTAGGAAGCTGACCTGTGCCTGTCATTGAAGCTCTGTTTACAAGGAACGGAGGAAGAATTTCCGTATAGCCGTGCTCGGTGTGCGTATTGAGGAAGAAGCTGATAATTGCTCTCTCAAGTCTTGCGCCGAGACCCTTGTAGAAGTGAAAACGTGCACCGGTTACTTTTGCGGCTGTTTCGGGATCGAGAATTCCGAGATCGGCGCCGATATCCCAATGAGCCTTGTAATCAAAATCGAACTTTCTCGGCTCACCCCAGCGGCGAATTTCAACGTTTTCGCTGTCATCCTTGCCGATGGGAACGCTCTTGTTAGGAATATTCGGAAATTCATAAATGAGCGACTTCTGCTTTGCATCGAGCTCGGCAATCTTAGCGTCATCTGCCTTTATTTTTGCCTTGATTTCGTTCATTCTTGCCATGATTTCGGAGATGTCGCCGCCCTCTTTCTTTATTTGAGGGATTTTCTTGCTTGCGGCGTTCTGCTCCTGTTTGAGAGCGTCGGTTGCCTTCATAAGCTCACGGCGTTCCGCATCAATTGCAAGAACCTCGTCAACAATAGCGTCCATATCCTTATTTCTTGTTTTCATTGCCGCTTTAACCATTTCGGGGTTTTCACGAATAAGTTTGATATCTAACATTTATATCACTCCAATATATTATTTACCGTAATTTTCGAGTTTCATTGCAAGACCCTCAAGATCGTCCTTGTCAAAAAATTCTATTTCAAGAACGCCTGCGTCCTGCTTTGCCTCTTTTATTTTAACCTTTCTGCCGAGGTTTTCAACCAATGCAAGCTCAACCTCGCTGAAAAATTTATCTCTGACCTGTTTTTTCGGAACTTTCGGAATTTTTTTTGATTTCTTAACAAGTGACTCAACGTCACGAACCGAAAGATCCTCTTTGACAATCATTTTTGCCGTTTGAATTATCATATCTTCACTGTCAAATCCGAGCAAAGCCCTTGCATGACCGGGCGAGATAAGATTATTCTTTACCATTTCCTGCACTTCATTCGGAAGCTTGAGAAGTCGCAGCGCATTTGCGACCGCCGGACGAGATTTTCCTACTTTTTCGGCTGCCTGCTCCTGCGTGATTTTAAGCTCGTCCATCATATAGCGATAACCGAGCGCTTCTTCAAGCGGATTGAGGTCCTCACGCTGGAGGTTTTCAATCATCGCAATTTCAATTACTTCCTCATCGGTTAGCTCTTTGATTACGACGGGAACCTCGGTAAGTCCTGCAATTCTTGCCGCTCTCCAACGTCTTTCACCTGCAACAAGCTGATAGCTGCCGCTTGCAAGCGGACGAACAACAAGCGGCTGAAGAACTCCATGCTGTTCAATGCTCTCGGCAAGCTCCGACAAAGCTTTTTCATCAAAATCTTTTCTCGGCTGATTGTGGTTTGGCTCGATTTCCATAATTCTGAGCTTATTGACGGAGGGATTTATTTCTTCAACGGAGTTGTCGGCAAAGAGTGAGTCAAGTCCCCTGCCCAATCCGCCTATTTTTTTTGCCATTTTCAGGATACCTCCTTACCGTTTTGTTTAAGAAATTCATCTGCAAGCGCATCGTATGCCATTGCGCCTTTTGAACTCTTGTCATAATAATGTATCGGCAGTCCGTAGCTCGGAGCTTCGGAAAGCTTAACGTTTCTCGGAATTGCCGTAGCATATACCTTCTTCGGGAAAAAACGCTTCAACTCCCCTACTACCTGCTGAGTCAAATTAAGACGTCCGTCATACATCGTTAAAAGTACGCCTTCCATATCAATATGCGGATTATAAAGTCGCTTGACCTGGCGAATGGTTGACATCAGTTGCGAAAGTCCTTCAAGCGCATAGTATTCGCACTGAATAGGAACCAAAACCGTGTCTGCCGCACACAAAGCATTGAGAGTAATAAGTCCGAGCGACGGCGGACAGTCAAGAAAAATAAAATCAAAATCCGATTTTATCGGTGCAACCGCATTTTTTATCTTGCTTTCACGGCGCTGCATATCAACAAGCTCAAGCTCTGCGCCTGCAAGGTTCATGTTTGATGGCAGAACCCAGAGGTTTTCAAACTTTGTTTTTATCATTGTTTTTTCAATCGGCAATGAATTGACTATAACATCATATGATGAGGTTTCAAGCTCTCTTTTGTTAATTCCGAGGCCGCTTGAAGCATTACCCTGCGGGTCAATGTCCATCAAAAGCACTTTTTGACCCTTATATGCAACGGATGCCGCAAGATTGACGGTCGAAGTTGTTTTTCCGACTCCGCCCTTCTGGTTTACAACCGCTATTATTTTTGCCATATATTCACTTCCTTGTATTCTCCATGAAATAGATTATATCACAACTGTATATAAAAGAAAAGATTAAATTGAGAAATTTCTTGTGTTTTACACTGTTTGTTTCACGTGAAACAAAAAAAAGACGGGTCTCCCCGTCTCATTTGCAGCTTACATTTTCAGGCTTGTTGATTTTTACAACATATTCTATGTACTGATCGGTCTCATTTTTGGTCGCCGAAGCGTTTATACCGCTTTTCCTCATTGTGCTGACTGCGTGGTTCAGCGTGTTTATAAAGATACGAACATCTTTGAACACCATTACCCTCTTGCCCTTTCTCTCTTTTTCTTCAGGCTCTTTGTTCAGCATTTCGGTAATCAACTGTTCCGAAGCGTTGACGGTCAGTCCCTGTTCAACTATTATGTCAAGTGCCTGTTCCATCATTGCAACCGTCGGTAGTCTCAATAAGGCTCTTGCATGGCGCTCTGTTAAGCCATAAAGCATAACACTGTACCGTATTTCATCGGGCAGGCGCAAAATTCTCAGTTTATTTGATAATGCCGATTGCGATTTGCCGAGCTTCTTTGCAACCTCCTCCTGACTGAAGCCGAAGCCCTTTATAAGCCGTTCTATTGCCATTGCTTCCTCAAAGAAGTGTAGATTTTCTCTTTGCAGATTTTCAATTACCGCAAGCATTGCCGACTTTTCTTCATCAACATCTACCACAATTGACGGAATTGCCGATAAGCCTGCCATTTTGCAGGCTCTGAGTCTACGCTCTCCCGAAATAAGTTCATATTTGCCGTTTTCTTTTTTTCTGACGGTAATCGGCTGCAAAAGTCCGTTGTAGTGAATACTTTCGGCGAGTCCCTCAAGGTCGTCCCAATTAAAGCTTTTTCTCGGCTGATGCGGATTTGGCTGAATGAGCCTTGCCGGCAACATAATTACCTCGTTGCTTTTCTTAAATTTAGTTTGGCTTTTAAGCATAGAAAAACCTCCTTATGCGTACCACAAAAATACTGTAACACGACAAAAGAAGGTTGTCCACTGTTTTTCATTGACTAAAAGTGCTGTATTTCACGCTGTTTTTCGTTTATGAGAGCGGTTTTTTTGATATTTGTGCCGAAGCTCGTGGATATTTTGGCGGAGTTTGCGATATTTTTTTTGTTAAAATAACGTATCTTTCGCCGCAATTATCAATATTCAGCTCTTTGATTTCTTCAATCCGACCGCCCAAAAGATTTATAGCTCCCCTTGCGGCTGCAACTTCCTCATCGGTTTTAGCCGATTTCATCGGAGCAAAATATCCCCCGACCTTTACAAACGGCATGCAATATTCGCCGAGTGTATTTAGATTTGCGACAGCTCTTGCCGTAACAATATCGTATTGTTCACGAAAAGCGTTATCTTTTCCTGCAAGTTCGGCTCGCATGTGGACTATGTTCGCATTAAGTCCGAGAGCTTCAAGAACATTCGCAATAAAAACAAGCCGCTTGTTTGTTCCGTCAAGCAGGGTCATTTTAAGGTCGGGACGTGCAATCAGAAGCACAACACCCGGGAAACCTGCACCCGTGCCTACGTCAATTACTTTTGCATTTTCTTTAAAATCAAGACACATTAAAATAGAAAGTGAATCAACAAAATGCTTATATACAATCTCATCGGGATCGGTAATTGCAGTAAGATTAAGTGTTTTATTTGTTTCAACAAGCATTTCTGCATAAATATCAAGTCTGTTAAGCGCAGTTTCATCAAGAGAAACACCGATTTTCTCGGCTTCGCATTTCAAAAGTGCCTTATTTATCATTTCTGCGCTCCTTTTCAAGATAGATAAGCAAAACCGATATATCCGACGGACTGACGCCTGAAATTCTCGAAGCCTGACCAATACTGTGTGGTCGAATTTTTGAAAGCTTTTCTCTTGCTTCGAGTCTCAGACCGAGAATTGAGTTATAATCTATATCATCTGAAAGCGTCTGAACCTCAAGACGGTGCATTTCATCAACCTGAGCCTGCTGACGTTTAATATAGCCCTCATATTTTGTATCAATTTCAACCTGTTCAAAGATTTCGTACGGTAAATCGGGTCTGTCAACATCAATCGGAGTTAAGCAGTCATAGTCAATCTGCGGCCTTTTAAGTAAATCGCAAAGTCGAACGCCTGTAGTTGCTTTTGATGTTTCACGTGAAACAAGTATATTGTTTAATGCCTCCGACGGCGGAAATACTGTTTTTTCGGTGCGTTCCTTTTCGGCGGCAATAAGCTCAAGCTTTTTAAGAAATTCAGCATAACGCTCGTCACTTATAAGACCTATTTCATGTCCGATAGGTGTTAAACGGCGGTCGGCGTTATCCTGACGGAGCAAAAGACGGTATTCGGAGCGTGAAGTCATCATTCTGTAGGGGTCCGAACAGCCTTTTGTAACAAGATCGTCAATTAAAGTACCGATATATGAGCCTGAACGCTCCAAAATAAGCGGTTTTTGACCCTTGACCTTTCTTGCGGCGTTAATTCCGGCAACAAGACCCTGCGCCGCAGCTTCCTCATATCCCGAGGAGCCGTTGAACTGACCTGCACCGAAAAGTCCGTCATAGTCTAAAAATTCAAGGCTTGCCTTGAGTGCAAGCGGATCAACGCAGTCATATTCGATTGCATAAGCTGTTCGCATAAGCTCGGCATTTTCAAGTCCGGGAATAGTTCTGATAAATTTAAGTTGAACATCTTCGGGGAGTGAGGAAGAAAGTCCTTGCAAGTACATTTCCTCTGTATGCTCTCCGCAGGGTTCAATGAAAATCTGATGACGCTCCTTTTCGGCAAAGCGAACGATTTTATCCTCAATGCTCGGGCAGTAACGAGGACCTTTGCCGTCAATTTTGCCGCTGTAAAGAGGGGAGCGGTGCAGATTTTTCAAAATAACATCCTTGGTTTCAAGATTTGTATAGGTAATATAGCAGGGGAGCTTGTTTTGGATATTTCTCTTGTTATCAAACGAGAACGGAACAATTCTTTCATCGCCATTCTGAATTTCAAGCTCCTCGCAATTAACGGTTTTCTTGTTTACTCGTGACGGAGTGCCCGTTTTAAAGCGCCTTGTCGGAATTCCGATTCGTTTAAGCGCTTCACCAAGCTTTTTAGCAGGGAACATGCCGTCGGGACCGCTCTCATAGGAAACATCGCCGACATAAACCTTACCGCTTAGGAAGGTTCCCGTCGCTAAAATTACGCAATCCGCAGTATAAATTGCTTCAAGGTGTGTTTTAAGCTGCCATTTACCGTTATCGAGCTTCTGAATATTGATAATTTCACCCTGACGAAGGTCAAGCTTGTCCTGCATCTCAAGAGCATGCTTCATATAGTCGGAATAAAGCCGGCGGTCAATCTGAGCACGCAGACTGTGGACGGCAGGACCCTTGCCAAGGTTAAGAATTCGGCTTTGCAGTGTGTTTGCGTCTGCCGCCTTGCCCATTTCTCCGCCGAGGGCATCAATTTCGCGGACAAGATGTCCTTTTGATGTACCGCCGATTGATGGGTTGCATGCCATATTACCGACCCAATCAAGATTTATTGTAAAAACACAAGTTTCACAGCCGAGACGTGCGGCGGCAAGACCGGCTTCAATACCTGCATGGCCTGCACCGATAACTATAACCTGATAATCCTTTGCAAAATATTCCATAAAACTTCTCTTTTCTTTATTTTCCTACGCAGAATTGTTTGAAAACCTCGTCAACAACTGCTTCGCTTGACTTTTGCCCCGTCAATTCAAGTAATGCGGCGATCGCATCGTCAACGCAAACGCCGATCGCATCTGGAGTCAGACCAATATTCAAGGCTTTAAGTGCATCATTCAAGGCGTCGGAAGCCTTTTGACAGCAACCGCGCTGGCGCTCATTGACAAGCATTGCCGATGTTGTATCGAAATTCTTCGTTCCCATCAATTCTGTAACTCGGTCGCAAAGCTCATCGTATCCGTCACCGCTTTTTGCGGAAATGAACAGGGGAGTGCCGAGCATATTTTTAATGTAATCAACATCAAGACAAGGCTCAAGATCGGTCTTATTTATAATAGGTATAACGTTTTTGTCTTTGCACTCGTCAATAAGCTCCTTATCCTCATCGGAAAGCGGTTTCGAAAGATCGAAAACAGCAAAAACGATTGCCGCTCGTTCGAGCTTTTTTCTGCTTCGCTCAACGCCAAGCTTTTCTACTATGTCGCCCGTCTCTCTCATGCCAGCCGTGTCGGAAATCCTGAGAATACAGCCGTTGAGATTAACCGTTTCTTCAACAACATCTCTTGTTGTGCCCTCAATTTCCGTAACGATGGAGCGATCATAACCGGTCAGAAGGTTCATGAGCGTGGATTTGCCGACATTCGGCTTGCCGACAATCGCCGCTTCAACGCCGTTTGTGACCGCCATTCCGCTGTCAAAGTTGTTTAATAAGGCTGATATTTCTAAATTAGCACTATATATCGTGTTGAACAGTTCGTTATCGCCTAATTCTTCGATCTCGTCGTCGGGATAATCGACCCAAGCGGCGATGTGAGCCGCAAGAGAAAGAAGCGATGAGTTGATTTTTTCGATTTTACGGCTGAGGCTGCCCTCAAGCTGATTAAAAGCTGCGTTTGCGCCCTGTTCACCCTGTGCGGATATGAGCGTCATAACGCTTTCGGCTTCCGAAAGGTCAAGCTTGCCGTTGAGAAAAGCTCTTTTTGTGAATTCACCCGGTGCAGCCGCCTGAGCTCCGCTTTGGAGAACAAGACGGAGTATTTTTTTCATCAAAACAACGCCGCCGTGGCAGTTGATTTCAACAGCATCCTCGCCCGTGTAGCTGTGCGGTGCACGGAAAACAAGACAAACAACCTCATCAACGGCTGTTTTGCCGTCAAAAATTTTACCGAAATAGGCTCTGTATCCCTTGGATGAGCTGAGTTTTTTCCCGTTTACGGAAACAAAAATTTTATCGGCAATTTCAGTCGCATTTTTTCCCGATATTCTGATAATTCCAACGCCGCCGGTACCCAGCGGTGTGGATATGGCGGCGATTGCTGATAAATCACTCATTTCGTGACCTCACAATTTAAGATTGATATTAAATCCCTCAAGGCGCATGGCAATACGCTTGAAAGCTTCCTTTGCCTTTGAGTTATCCAACATTCTCATGCCGGTAACGGAGCAATAGGAGATTTTGCTGTCCTCGGGAACCACTCCGATAAGCTGGAGCGATGTTGCGTCAATAACCTCGTCAATGTTGAGATAATGTCCCCGTGTGGTTTGCTTTTTATTGAAGCGGTTGATAATAAGCTTAATTTCTCCGACACCTAGTGTCGAAAGCTTGTCACCGGCAAAGGAACCGACACGAACGCAGACCTCGTCGGCTGTTGAAACAATTATTCCTTCGTCTGCACATGCTGCGGCAAGGAGAAAACCGCCGCTGACGCCCGCAGGAGCGTCCATAAGTATATAGTCAAAGCTGTCGTCGTAATTTTCAATCATTTCCTTGACACTTTTTTCGTTATATTCGTCGCTGAAATAGGTTGGAGCGGTCAAAAGAGACGGACCGACGGTTGAACGAAGCGCCTGAGTCGGCTCGCATGAGCCTGTAATCACATCGCCCCAGTTAAAAATTCCCGTATCGTCGGAAGCAAGAATGAGGTCAAGACAACCCATTCCGATATCAAAATCGACAACTAAAACGCTCTGACCCATGCTGCAAAGCTCAATGGCAATGCCAGCGGTCAGTGAGGATTTTCCTACTCCGCCTTTGCCCGAAGCCAAAACTATTTTTCTTGCCATTTGATCACTTCCTGTTTGTTTTATCTGAGAAGATCGCTGTATTCGTTCTGCTGATTATCCTCATCCTGAACGTCGTCATTTTCGCCTGTTGTAACCTTGTTCTTGTAATAGTAATTGTAAACGGATGAAGCTATGGGAGCAAGGCTGCCGCCCGAATATGCACCCTCAACGGCAACAGCAACGCAGATTTCAGGATCGTCATACGGCGCCATTGTAATAAGAAATCCGTTTGTATAAATTCCCGTTTTTCCGTTTATTGTTTTTTCAAGGGTTGAAGTACCTGTTTTGCAAGCAACCTCAACAACAGAATCATCAAAGCTTCCTGCAAGAGTTACAGTTGCAACTCGGCGCATACCCTCTTTAATTATTTGAATATTTTTCTTCTTAAAGCCAGTTTCACAAAGAACCTCGGGCTGTTTTTCTTCAATAATCGTAGAATTATCGGCTGAGTAAATTGCCTTAACGACATGCGCGGCATAGCGAGTTCCGCCGTTCGCGATTGTCGAGACATAGTTGCAAAGCTGGAGAGGAGTGAAAAGGTTGCCTGCCTGTCCGATTGCAGATTGGAGAGAAAATCCCGTCTGCCACGTCTGACCGATCGAAGCACGATAGCTTGGCGAGTCAAGAACACCTGTGTTTTCGTCAAGCTCTATGCCTGTCGGCTGACCGAGACCAAGCATTTCACGGTACATATTCATCTTTTCAATTCCGAGAAGCTCTCCGCCGAAATGGTAGAAGAATATGTTACACGAATCCTGAATTGCAGTTCTTATATCAATTGTGGTCGTTTCGGGGTTGTTATTACAAACAAGACCGTACTTATACGTTCCCGTACATTCAATCGTTGAATTTTCGTCTGCAACGCCCTCCTCAAGAATACCGATGGCTGTCGAGACCTTAGCGGTCGAACCCGGAGCATAGGTGCTTAAAAGCGCACGGTTATAAAGAGGGGAGTTTGCATCCTTTGCAAGCTTTGAATAGTCCTTATAGTATGTGTTGAGGTCGTAGGACGGATATGTTGCGATTGCGAGAATCTCGCCCGTCTTACAGTTCATGACAACTGCTGCGCCGCCGCCCTTGTTTGCGCTGTCAAGGGAGTTGATTTTTGCAGCCAAAGCATCCTGCGTGACTTTCTGAAGTCCCGCATCAATGGTGAGGAAAACATTATCGCCGTTTTCCAAGCCTTTAGTAACGGTTGTCTGTGTACCGTCAAGGGCTGTTGTGACAAGCTTTGTACCGTTTTTGCCTTTAAGCTGTTTTTCAAAGAGCTGTTCGATACCGGTTTTTCCGACGATATCGTCCATGCCGTAGCCGTCGTTTTTCAGCTCGGCATATTCTTCGGCGCTGATAACGCCCGTTACGCCGATTATGTGCGGCGCAAGCGTTCCGTCGGTATATTCACGGTAGTTGCCGATCTGAATATCGACACCCTTATAGAATCGGCTGTTTTCCTTGATTACCGAGGCGACCCGGTCGGTTACATCGGTTGCAAAAACATAGGGATTTGCCGAATTGAAATTGTTTATCTTCATTTGATAGCAGACCGAAGCGATCTTTCTTCTGTCAGCCTTTGAATAACTCTCAAGCTTATATCTGTCAACGAGCTCATTCATGCAATCGTCAGCCGTGGCATATTTGTTAAGGCGCAGAATGTCACGGGATTTCATGGTTTCGATATCCTTATCTCTGTCCTTGGCAAACTGATAATTTCCGTTTGAGTCGAGGACAATAGGCATATCGTCGTTCCATTTGACATTGTTCTTTTCAAAAAGATCAATGAGAGATTTGATGAGCTTGTTGCGCTCATCTTGCTTGGAATATTCGGGGAATTCTGCGGCGTTGAAAACAACATCGTTGCCCTGACGGTTGCCGACAATAACCTTGCCGTTGCGGTCGAGTATCTGACCTCTTGTTGCCTTGATCTCTGTTGATTCAACCGAGGCGGTGTTTGACGCAGTGTCCTTTTTGCCGTCAATTATCTGACTTTTTGCAAGGGTGAAAATGAAAACCGCCGTAAGACAGACGAAAATCGTTACCATTGCAATAAATCTTCCATTTTTTTCTTCACGTGCAAGTCTCATTTTTTCACTCCTTTATTTTAAGATAATAAAAAATTTATTTGAATTTTTTGACCGAAAGACGGACAAGCAAATAAAAAATCGGTGTAAAAATTGTTGTGTAAACGGCGGAAGCAAAATAATATTTAAGATAGAAAACAAAAGTAATTCCTATTCCGTCGAAAACATAGAAAAATAAGCAATAAAGCGAGTTGAGAAGCAATGTAAACGCAAATGTGAAAATTAACGCGGTTACAAGATTGTTTCTCATCAGGTAGGTTATGAGCATGCCCGAGACAAAGCCGATAAGGGTGAACATAACCGAATAGAAGCACACACTGTCCGGGCTTGCGGCTTCAAGCATCATGCCTGCGGCAAGGCCGAAAAACAGTCCCGAAAATTCACGCTCAAACATGGCGATACAAACCGTTGCCGGAACAAGCAGGCAGGCATGTATTCCGAACGGCGCAGGGAAAAATCCGCTCGTTGTTTGAAAAATAAACGTGACGATGACCAACACGGCTAAAATTATTCGCCTTTTTATACTGTCATTTTTTTTAAGCTCTTCAATATAATTCATATCAGTCACCCGTGATGGTTATAACGCCCTGACCCTCAAACTCGGTGATGATGAAAACCTCGGAAAGCTCCTCAATATTGACCGCCGATCTGATCGTTGCGAAGGACGAGTTGTCCTCCTTGGAATTTTCAAGCTTAACAACCGTGCCGACAATAAGATCCTTGGGGTAAACACCGCCGTTTCCCGTTGTGCAGATAATTCCGCTCGGCGAAACGGACGAATCGGATTTAAGTCCCGGGAGCTTGCAGTAAATTCTGTCCTCGGTCTTGCCGAGTCCCGTAACATAGCCGATTTCACCCGTGTAGGTTTCGTAAACGCTGACGTTCATCTTGGGGTTTGAAAGGGTATAGACCGTGCATGAGGTCGGGCTGACGCTTGCAACGACTCCGACAAGATTTTTGCCGTAAATAACGGGGTCATTTATCTTAATTCCTGCAGTTGTACCCTTATTGAGAGTGAACGAAGCGAACGGATTTTCAAAATCATTTGAAATTATCTTTGCGTTCTGAAATTTGAAGTCGGGATTTTCCTCCTTAACTCCGAGAAAGTCCTCGTAGGTTCCGAGCTTCTTTTTTATGTTGTTGTAGTCGATAATTTTGTTCTGATATTCTTCAATCTGTTCCTTGAGCTTTGAATTTTCCTCTTGGAGAGTTTTTGACGATTTGAAGCTGTCGTTAAAATTGGAAAATTTATAGCTGAGGTATGAAGAAAAGCGCTGAAGAGGATGAAGCACCGTACTTGTGGCGGACGAAAGGGGTGTCGAGTTATTGTGCGTGTATGCGGCAATAACGGCACCCAGCGAAAGAGCGACAATAACGCAGATAAGCGCCTTAAATGCACGGCTTCTTATGATTTTTTTCATTCCTCTTCACCTCCTTGGTATGTAGAAAGTTTTTTCATCAGCGACGTTTTTCAAGGCAAATGCCCGTTCCCTCAACAACGCAGTCAAGCGGATTGTCCGCAACCGTGACGGGAATTTTTACTTCCTGCTCGATGAGCTTGTCAAGGCCTCTGAGCTGTGCGCCGCCGCCTGTGAGAGTGATGCCGTTGTCGATAATATCTGCGGCGAGCTCGGGCGGAGTGTTTTCAAGAGTGATTTTGATTGCGTCGATGATCTGATAAACGGACTCCTTGAGCGCCTCTCTGATTTCAGCCGCCGTAACCTCAACGTCCTTCGGAAGTCCGTCAATGAGATTCCTGCCCTTGACGTTGATTGCGCCCTCGCCCTCGTATTCAAAGGCGGAACCGATCTGAATTTTTATATCCTCGGCTGTTCTTTCGCCGATGAGAAGGTTATATTTTTTTCTGACGTAGTTGATTATTGCTTCATCATAGCTGTCGCCTGCGCCCTTGACAGAGCGTGAGGTTACGATATCGCTGAGCGCAACAACGGCAACCTCTGCCGTACCGCCGCCGATATCGACTATCATTGAGCCCTCGGGCTTCTCAACGTCAATTCCTGCGCCGATTGCCGCCGCCATGGGCTCCTCGATAAGGCTGACATATCTTGCGCCTGCCGATTTTGCGGCGTCGTTAACAGCTCTGCGCTCAACCTCGGTAACGCCTGACGGAACGCAGATCATAACTCTCGTTTTGCTCAGAGGGGAAGCCGTGATAGCCTTGCGAATGAATTTTTTGAGCATTTCCGCCGTTGCATCAAAGTCGGCAATAACGCCGTCACGCAGGGGACGGAGGGCAACAATAGAACCGGGGGTTCTGCCGATCATATCCTTAGCCTCGGAACCGACGGCAACAACCTTGACCGGAGTAAATCTCTGGTCAACGGCAACGACCGAAGGCTCACGAATGATTATGCCCTTGCCCTTAACGAAAACAAGGGTGTTTGATGTTCCGAGATCAATTCCTATATCCTGTGAAAACAACATGATAATTACTCCTTACTGATTATTTGCTGTTGTGGTATTTTCGGACGCCTTGGTGAAAGGTGCGGTCGGAACCGTGCTGACCTCGTCCGTCGGCAGCTCCTTGACGGTTGCACATGAGTTGATGAGCTCAACCATGCTGTCGCTGTCATAGCATTTATCATAAACGGAAGCCGTAATTTCAATCATCGGCTCGCCGTCGTCAATACAGAAATAAAATACGTCCGTGTTTTCCGAGGCAACTCTGTAGGAAATTGCCTTTGCTTTCTTGCCCATGAGGGTTACTTCATATTCCTTGATGTCTGATATCGAATCGCCCATTTGACTGAGCTGAACTATGTTGACGAGATATTCGTTGTAGGTCTCCTGCAAGGTTCTGTTCTGCCTGTAGCCGAAGTCGATCTGACATGCCGCAACGCCCGATTTTGTGCATTTTCCAGAATGGCGGAGTCTGACAAACGATGTTTCCTTTGAAACGGCCCAGCCGCTCGGAACCTTAACGCTGACAACGGCGTTTTCAATCTCAGTGTTGCGCTTGTTTGTGATTTTATCGGGGAAGTCGTAGGGCTGAGTGACCTTGCTGCCGTCCTCGTCGGTTTGTTCTATTATGAGACGGCCCCATTTATCCTGCTGTTTGTTGCCGTCCTCGTCTGTAACGGGGGTGTAGGTACGGCCGTTTTTGTCAACAATAACATTTTTGTTTCCGCAAGCCGTCAGGGCGGTTGCAAAAACGAGAAGCAGAGCCGAAATTATTATAAGAGATTTTTTCAAATAAATCGCCTACTTTACAATTTTATTCAATATAAAAGTATATCATTTCATATGTCAAAAGTCAATCGAAATAATGTAAAATACGGTTGACAATACATAGTTATTTTGTTAAAATATTTGAGTAATGTCTCCGTAGCTCAGCAGGATAGAGCGTTCGCCTCCTAAGCGAAAGGCCGTGGGTTCGAATCCCGCCGGG
>CAVGRW010000033.1:0-18678 GCA_963631735.1 Bacteroidaceae bacterium
CTTTCTTCCTACGGTGACACGGTTATGCTTTGCTACGGCGGAGGTTCAATCAAGAAAAACGGTATTTATGATGAAGTCATAGATGTACTAAAAAATGCAAACAAGTCAGTTGTTGAATTTAGCGGTATTCCGTCAAACCCGACCTACTCAAAGGTGCTGGAGGGTATTGAGTTTGCAAAGCAGAGCAATGCCGATTTGATTCTTGCGGTCGGCGGCGGAAGTGTTATGGACTGCTGCAAGGCAATCTCTCTCGGAGCGAAATATGACGGCGACATTTGGGCTGATTTTTGGGCAAGACCGGGTATTATTGATTTTGACCCTCTGCCGCTCGGAATAATTGTTACCGTTTCGGGTACGGGCAGTGAGTGCAACGGCGGAGCTGTTATAACCAACGAGGAGCTCAGGATTAAAACAGGCAGAGATTATCCTCAGCTCAACGCAAGGTTCGTTATGCTTGACCCGACATACACTTACAGCGTACCTGAATTTCAGATGGTATCGGGTGCATTTGACACTCTTTCGCACATAATGGAAATCTATTTCAGCGAGCCCGACGAAAGCAATGTTTCCGACAATATCTCAGAGGGACTTATGAAAAATGTTATCAAAAACCTGCGTGCCGCTATCAAGAATCCCGAGGATTATACTGCAAGAAGCAATCTGATGTGGGACGCAACAATGGCTGAAAACCGTATAATCAAGCTCGGCAAAAAAACTGATTTTGAGTGTCATCAAATGGAGCATCAGCTCGGTGCATATACAAGCTGTAACCACGGCGCAGGTCTTGCTGTCCTTCATCCCGTTTATTACAGACACATTTACAAGGACGGAGCAAGGAAATTCGCACGCTTTGCGACCGAGGTTTGGGGTATTTCAAAGGACGGCAAAACAGACGGGGAGCTTGCAAGGGCAGGCGTTGAGGCTCTTGCCGATTTTATTAAGGAAATTGGTATGCCGACCACATTAAAGGAGCTTGGAATTAACGAAAAGCTTGATCTTAAAGAGGTTGCCGACTCATGCAACACCCTTGCAGGCGGCTACAGAAAGCTTACGCATAAAGAAATTCTTGAAATTTTTGAGGAAGCCAAGGGTTGAGTTGTTCATAAAATTTTTACAAATCAGCTCTTGACCTAAAGTGAGCTTTAGGTATTAAAATATAATCACAATACCGATAAAAGGAGAAATCAATATGGAATTTACAAAGTTAAATAACGGCGTGGTTATGCCGATGGAGGGTATCGGAACATTTATGCTCAGCCCCGATGAGGCGGAAAACTCTGTACTCTATACACTTAAAAACGGAGGTCGGCTTATCGACACGGCTAATGCCTACTGCAACGAAAAAGCGGTCGGCAGAGCGATGAAAAAATCGGGCGTTGAGCGCAAGGATATTTTCCTTGAGACAAAGCTGTGGCCTGTTTTCTATGAGGACGACGGCGCAGTTGACAGAACGCTTGAAAGACTCGGTACAGATTACATCGACCTTCTTCTTATTCATCAGCCCGCCGGCAACTATATCGCAGGCTACAGACAGATGGAAAAGGCGTATAAGGAGGGCAAGGTTCGTGCAATCGGACTTTCAAACTTCAACGAGGCGCAGATCAAGGAAATTCTTGATATCTGCGAGGTCAAGCCGACCGTTTTGCAGACGGAGGTTCATCCCTATTATCAGCTTAAGGAGCTTAAAAAGTTCCTCGATTCGGCGGACATCAAAATTCAGGCTTGGTATCCGCTCGGTCACGGTGACAGTGCTCTCTTGAACGAGCCTCTGTTTAAGAATCTCGCCGAAAAGTACGGCAAGTCAACAGCACAGATTATTCTTTGCTGGCATATTCAGGACGGAAATATCGTAATTCCCGGTTCCAAGAATACCGACCACATTAAAGATAATTTTGATATCTTTGATTTTGAGCTTACAGATGACGAGATGAAAGAAATTGCCGCACTTGACCGCAACGCAAAATATTACATCAGCACACCCGAAATGATTAAAAAATATGCAACAATGACATTTCCTATTGACGAACAGAAATAAAGGAGGACAATGACTATGAAAAAGGTAATCGCAGTTTTATTGGCAATTACACTTATTTTTACATTTGCCGCTTGCGGAAATTCTTCATCGGATAATACCGATAAATCAACCACGTCAACACCTGCCTCGGCGGATAAAAATACTCCCTCAACCAACTCTAACCACCCGAACTCAGGCAAGATACTTGTCGTCTATTATTCCGCAACAGGCAGCACAAAGGCTGTTGCACAGACGATTGCCGAAACCGTCGGGGCAGATGTTTTTGAAATTGTACCCAAGGATAAGTATTCGAGCAAGGATCTCGATTGGACGGACAGCGACAGCCGTGTAAACGCCGAGCACAACGACGAGAGCAAGCGTGATATTGCGCTCGAAAAGACAACTCCCGACAATTGGGCGGACTACGACACAGTGTTCATCGGCTATCCGATTTGGTGGGCAATAGCCGCTTGGCCTGTAAATAACTTTGTTAAGGGCAATGATTTTACGGGTAAAACCGTTATTCCGTTCTGCACATCGGCTTCTTCGGGACTCGGTCAGAGCGGCAAGCTCTTGGCGGAAATGGCAGGCACAGGCAATTGGCAGGAGGGCGAAAGATTTTCTTCCGGCGCTTCCGCAAGTGATGTCACAAGTTGGGTAAACGGTCTTGGACTTAAATAAGCAAAAAAACCTTGCTATTCTGTGCTTATATCATTAAAATATCTCGGATAATAATTAAAACCCTACCGAAAATTCAAATTCGGCAGGGTTTTTGCTTGTATTTTATAATTTAACAAATATTACTTTTGGTTTTGCGCTGTTTATTATTTAAAATCAGAACAAACCGATGATTTTTCCGTTATCGTCAACGTCGATATTTTCCGCCGCAGGCTTTTTCGGGAGTCCGGGCATGGTCATGATATCACCTGTCAGAACAACAATAAATCCTGCGCCTGCGCTGACCTTGACGTTCTTAACTGTTACGGTGAAGTCCTCGGGTGCGCCGAGCTTTGTCGGATCGTCGGAAAAGCTGTACTGTGTTTTTGCAATACAAACAGGGAATTTTCCGAAGCCGAGGCTTTCAAGCTGAGCGATCTGCTTCTTTGCGTTCGGCAAAATGTTGATTCCCTTGCCGCCGTAGACCTTCTTGACGATCGCTTCGACCTTTTCCGTGATCGAAAGCTCGTCATCGTAGGAGAAGGTGAAATCTCCCTTTTCTTCCTCACAGAGACGAATAACCTCTTTGGCGAGAGACTCTCCGCCCTTGCCGCCTTCAGCCCAAACGGTTGAGAGAACCGTATTTACGCCGAGCTCACGGCATTTTTCGATAATGAAGTTGATTTCGTTATCCGTATCCGTCGGAAATCTGTTTACGGCAACGACGCACGGAAGCTTATAAACATTTTTGATGTTGGAAACGTGACGGAGAAGGTTCGGTATGCCCTTTTCCAAAGCGGCGACATCCTCGGTCGCAAGCTCTTTCTTGTCAAGTCCGCCGTGCATTTTAAGCGCACGAACGGTTGCGACAACAACAACTGCGTCGGGGACGAGCCCTGCCATACGGCACTTGATGTCGAGAAATTTCTCAGCTCCGAGATCTGCGCCGAAGCCTGCTTCGGTGATTGTGTAGTCACCCATTTTAAGAGCCATTTGCGTTGCCATGACCGAATTGCAGCCGTGGGCAATATTTGCAAAGGGGCCGCCGTGTACAAATGCGGGTGTTCCCTCAAGCGTCTGAACAAGGTTCGGCTTGAGTGCATCCTTCAAGAGGGCTGTCATTGCTCCCTGTGCATGGAGATCTCCTGCCGTTACAGGCTTGTCGTCATAGGTATAACCGACGATGATTTTCGACAGACGCTCCTTGAGGTCTGAAATAGAGGTTGCGAGGCAGAAAACAGCCATAATCTCGCTTGCAACGGTGATGTCAAAGCCGTCCTCACGGGGAGTGCCGTTTACACGTCCGCCGAGTCCGTCAACAACATAACGAAGCTGACGGTCGTTCATGTCAACACAGCGCTTCCATGTGATTTTTTTGACGTCAATTCCCAAAGCGTTGCCCTGCTGAATGTGATTGTCGAGCATTGCGGCAAGGAGATTGTTCGCCGCTCCGATTGCATGGAAATCTCCCGTGAAATGAAGATTGATGTCCTCCATGGGAACGACCTGGGCATAGCCGCCGCCTGCGGCACCGCCCTTGATACCGAAAACAGGACCCAGTGACGGCTCACGAAGTGCCACGGTTACGTCCTTGCCGAGACGTGCAAGACCGTCGGCAAGACCTATTGTGGTCGTTGTTTTGCCCTCTCCGGCAGGGGTGGGGGTGATGGCAGTGACAAGTATAAGCTTGCCGTTTTCCCTGTCGGTCTCCTTTAAAAGCTGCGGGTCGATTTTTGCTTTATAATTTCCGTACTGTTCGATGTATTTTTCATCAATGTGTGCTTTCTTTGCAATTTCTGTTATGTGCTTGGGCTTGCACTGCTGAGCGATCTCGATATCGGAAAGTTGTGACATAGCTATACTCCTCACTTATTTAAAATATTTAACGGCTGATTCAAACATATGTATATTATAGTTGCCGGGAACGTTTTTGTAAAGACCCGAGCCGATTCTTTCGCTGTGACCCATTTTTCCGAATACTCTGCCGTCGGGGGAGGTGATACCCTCAATCGCATAGGCTGAGTCGTTGGGATTAAAGTGGATATCATTTGAAGCATTTCCTTCGTAATCGACATACTGAGTTGCGATCTGTCCGTTTTCGATAAGGTTTCGTATCGTTTCATCATTGGCAAGAAAGCGACCCTCGCCGTGAGAAATAGGAACATTAACAATGTCACCGACGTTCATTTCGGACAGCCACGGGGATTTGTTTGAAGCGATCCTTGTGCGAACGATTCTTGACTGATGCCTTGCAATTGTGTTGAATGTAAGCGTCGGGCAATTTTCATCGGTGTCAATTATCTTTCCGTAGGGAACAAGTCCGAGCTTTATAAGAGCCTGGAAGCCGTTGCAGATGCCGCACATAAGACCGTCACGGCGTTCAAGAAGCTCTGTGACGCCCTCCTTTATCTCGGGATTGCGGAAAAATGCGGTGATGAATTTACCGCTTCCATCGGGCTCGTCTCCGCCTGAAAATCCGCCGGGAATGAATACGATCTGAGAATTTTTAAGCTCCCTCGCAAAGCCTTCAATGCTTCTTGCGATTCCGTCTGCCGAGAGGTTGTTAATAACCGTGATTATCGGTTCTGCGCCTGCGTTTGCGACCGCCTTGGCGGAATCGTATTCGCAGTTTGTGCCCGGGAATACGGGAATGAGGACACGGGGCTTGGCGACCTTTATTGACGGTGCTATACGCTCTGTGGCGGTATATGAAACGTTTTCCGGCTTACTGCCTGTATTTTTAATGTTGCAGGTGAAAACGCTTTCCAGCTTGTTCTCATAAATTTTAAGCAGTGAATCAAGCGATACCTTTTCATCAAGGTATGTAATATCACTGTTCTCCGTAACTGTTCCGATTATATCATCGTCATTGTCCCAGCTGTCAACCTCAAGAAGGAAGCCTGCATAGCTGTAGCCGAATATTTTGTTCATATCGGCCTTTTCGCTGTAGCCGAAGCCGAGTCCGTTGCCGAAGCACATTTTCATGACAGCTTCGGCAATGCCGCCCATACCGGGTGTGTAGCACGAAACCGCTTTACCCGATTTCAAAAGATCTGCGACCTTATCGAAAAGCTCAATAAGACAATCGGTTTTCGGAAGATTGTTTTCATCATACGGGCAGGGGAGGAATATAACCTTGTTTCCTGCCTTCTTGAATTCGGGGGAAACGATTCGGTCGGTTTTTGATGTCGTAACAGCGAATGAAACGAGAGTCGGCGGAACGTCGATATTTTCAAATGTTCCGCTCATTGAGTCCTTTCCTCCGATTGCACCGATTCCGAGCTCCATCTGCGCCTTATATGCACCGAGGAGAGCCGAAAGCGGCTGACTCCAGCGCTTGCCGTCCTTTCCGGGATGCTTGAAATATTCCTGGAAGGTCAGGTAAACGTCCTTGAAATCGGCACCGCTTGCAATAAGCTTGCAGACCGACTCGACAACGGCTAAATATGCGCCGTGATAAGGACTTTTTTCGGTTATGAAAGGATTGTAGCCGAACGCCATGAGCGAACAGTCGTCGGTTGTCTTTTTCTCAACAGAGATTTTCTGAACCATTGCCTGAATGGGGGTGAGCTGATTTTTACCGCCGAACGGCATGAGAACGGTTCCGGCGCCGATGGTTGAATCGAAGCGCTCCGAAAGACCTCTCTTTGAGCATATATTGAGGTCATCGGCAAGTGCTTTATAGCTTTCCGAAAAGCTTCCGTTAAAGCTGCGTTTTGCCGAGCCGCATTTTTCTGTGTTGATTACAATGTGCTTGTCCGCACCGTTTGAATTAAGGAATTCACGGCTGATATCAACGATTGTATTTCCGTTCCAATTCATTCTCAGACGAGGCTGTTCGGTTACGACAGCAACGGGAACGGCGTTGAGGTTTTCCTCCTTGGCAAGGGAAAGGAACTCGTCAACCTTATTCGCTTCAACAACGACCGCCATTCTTTCCTGGCTCTCGCTGATTGCAAGCTCTGTTCCGTCAAGACCCTCATACTTTTTGGGAACGGCGTTGAGATTGATTTCAAGTCCGTCGGCAAGCTCGCCGATCGCAACGGAAACACCGCCTGCGCCGAAGTCGTTACAGCGCTTGATAAGACGGCATGCGGTTTTATTGCGGAAAAGTCTTTGAAGCTTTCGTTCCTCGGGAGCGTTACCTTTTTGCACCTCTGCGCCGCAGGTCTCAAGAGAAGAAACGGTGTGAGACTTTGATGAGCCTGTAGCACCGCCGCATCCGTCACGACCCGTTGCACCGCCGAGAAGAATAACGATATCTCCGGGAGTCGGAACCTCTCGTCTTACGTTTTCGGCAGGAGCTGCGGCGATAACGGCGCCGATTTCCATACGCTTTGCCGCATAGCCCGGGTGATAGATCTCATCGACAATTCCTGTTGCAAGACCTATCTGATTGCCGTAGGACGAATAGCCTGCGGCGGCTGTCGTTACGATCTTTCTCTGGGGAAGCTTGCCTTTGATAGTTTCATCGAGCGGCTTCAGGGGATCTGCCGCACCTGTGACACGCATAGCTCCGTAGACATAGCTTCTGCCCGAAAGGGGATCACGGATAGCTCCGCCGATACATGTTGCCGCACCGCCGAACGGCTCGATCTCTGTCGGGTGGTTGTGGGTCTCGTTCTTGAAAAGAAGCAGCCAAGGCTCGCTGACTCCGTCAACATCAACGTTTATCTTAACCGTGCAGGCGTTGATTTCTTCGCTCTCGTCAAGCTTGTCGAGCTTGCCCTGCTTTTTGAGCGCCTTGACGGCAATAGTGGCAATGTCCATCAGGCAGACAGGCTTTGTTCTGCTGAGTGATTTGCGTGTTGCAAGGTATTCGTCATATGTTTTTTGAATAAGCTCGTCCTCAAACGTAACGTCGTCAATAACCGTCAAAAACGTTGTGTGACGGCAATGATCCGACCAGTAGGTATCAATCATTCTGATTTCTGTGATGGTCGGGTTTCTGTTTTCGGACTTAAAATAATTCTGACAGAACTTGATATCGTCAATATCCATGGCAAGACCGAAGTCATTAACGAATTTTTCAAGCTCCGAGGTGTTCAAATCAAGAAATCCGTCAAGAGTTTCAACGGTTGTCGGAATGTCGTACTTTGCGGCAAGAGTTTCGGGCTTAGTAAGAGAAGCCTCTCGAGCCTCAACGGGGTTAATAACGTACTTCTTGATTGCTTCAATGTCACTCTCGGAAAGCTCGCCCTTGAGCAGGTAAACCTTCGCGGTGCGTACAGTCGGACGCTCGGACTTTGAAATAATCTGTATGCACTGTGCCGCCGAGTCGGCTCTTTGGTCAAACTGACCGGGAAGATATTCGACCGCAAAGCATGAATAGCCGTCGGGATTTATCTCACTCGAAACGATATCGAGCTGAGGCTCCGAAAAAACTGTCTTTACGGCATAATTAAAAAGCTCTTCTGTGATGTTTTCGGCATCGTAACGGTTGATGATCCTTACGTCCTCAAGACCCTTTATCGAGAGAAGCTCATTGGCTTCTTTAAGCAGGTTCTTCGCCTCATGGGCAATTTCCGGCTTTTTTTCTACATAAACTCTGTAAACCATATTATTCCTCCGTTGCTTTCAAGGCTCTTTGACCGATATCGTGTCTGTAATATGCGTTTTTAAATGAAATTGTTTTAACCTTTTTATATGAGCTGTCGATTGCTTCTTTCAGCGTCGGAGCAACCGATGTTACACCAAGGACTCTGCCGCCCGAGGTGTAAAGCTTGCCGTCCTTTTCCGCTGCGCCCGCAATATAAACGGAATCGGATATTTCTTCGGGAATTGTTATCTCATATCCCTTTTCATACGAAACGGGGTAGCCGTCCGAAGCCATGATAACACAGCAGGCATTGCCGTCTTTGAATTTAACTTCCGTTTCCGAAAGAGTGCCGTCGGTTGTCGCTTTCATAACCGTGAGCAGGTCGCTTTCAAGCAATGGGAGCACGACCTGAGTTTCGGGATCGCCGAAGCGGCAGTTATATTCAATGACCTTCGGACCGTACTTGGTGAGCATGAGACCGAAGTATAAACAGCCCTTGAAGGTTCGTCCCTCTTTATTCATAGCGTTGATCGTCGGAACAAAAATTGTGTCCATGCAAATTTTTGCGACCTCATCGGTGTAATACGGGTTCGGAGCGATTGTGCCCATACCTCCTGTATTGAGCCCCGTGTCATTGTTACCCGAACGCTTGTGATCCATTGAAGAAACCATCGGCTTTACGACTTTACCGTCGGTAAAAGCAAGGACGGAAACTTCGGGTCCTTCCAGATATTCTTCAATAACAATGCTTTCTCCGCTTTTGCCGAATTTCTTATCCTGCATGGCTTCAACGACGGCTTTTTTTGCTTCCTCACGGGTAAAGGCAACCGTAACGCCTTTGCCGAGTGCAAGTCCGTCGGCTTTGATAACTGTCGGAACAGGGGCGTTCTCAAGGTAAGCGAGAGCCGAGTCCATATCGTTAAATGTCTCGTAAGAAGCCGTTGGAATGTTGTATTTTTTCATAAGATTTTTGGAGAAAACCTTACTGCCCTCGATTATTGCGGCGTTTGCACGGGGACCGAAGCAGGGAATTCCGATTTTTTCAAGTCTGTCAACAAGTCCGAGCACAAGCGGATCGTCTGGAGCGACAACGGCATAATCTATATTTTCGTTCGACGCAAAGTCAACGATTTTATCAATTTCACATGCTCCTATCGGAACGCAGACAGCATCGTGTGCAATGCCGCCGTTGCCGGGGAGAGCATATATTTTGTCAATTGTTTTGTTCTCTTTTAATTTCTTTATTATGGCATGTTCACGGCCGCCTCCGCCGATAACCATTATTTTCATTGCTCATCAAATCCTTTCAAGCGAAAAAAGACCCGTAAATAATCAATGGTGGAATAATCTCATGCCTGTAAACGCAATCGCCATGTCATATTTGTCGGCACATTCGATTACCAGGTTGTCACGAATCGAGCCGCCGGGTTCGGCAATGTATTTTACGCCGCTGAGCTTGGCTCTTTCGATATTGTCGCTGAACGGGAAGAAGGCATCCGAGCCGAGCGAAACACCGTCGATCGAATCGAGATATTCACGGGCTTCGGCTTCCGTAAGCGGTTCGGGACGGGTGGTGAAATATTTCTGCCAGTTGCCCTCGGCGCAAACGTCCTCCTCACACTTGTTGATATATCTGTCAATTACATTGTCACGGTCGGGTCTGCCGAGAGTGGGGAGGAGGGGAAGATTAAGAACCTTGTCGCTCTGACGAAGGAACCATGTATCTGCCTTTCCGCCGGCAAGACGTGTGCAGTGAATTCTCGACTGCTGACCTGCGCCGACGCCGATCGCCTGTCCATCGTAAGCAAAGCAAACGGAATTGGACTGTGTATATTTGAGCGTTATAAGCGAAATAATAAGGTCACGAATTGCATCATCGGGGATATTTTTATTTTTGGTAACAACATTTGAAAGAAGTTCTTTGTTGATCTCGAAATTATTTCTTCCCTGCTCAAAGGTGATGCCGAATACCTGCTTGCGCTCGATCGGCTCGGGTGTGTAATCGGGGTCGATTTTAACGATGTTGTAATTGCCCTTGCGCTTTGATTTGAGAATTTCGAGAGCTTCGGGCTCATAGCCGGGAGCGATTATACCGTCGGAAACCTCACGCTTGATGAGCTTTGCTGTCGTAACGTCGCATACGTCGGAAAGAGCGACCCAATCGCCGAACGAGCACATGCGGTCGGTTCCTCTTGCACGGGCATAGGCGCAGGCGAGAGGGGACTCGTCAAGGTTTTCGATATCGTCAACGAAGCAAGCCTTTTTGAGCTTCTCGGGAAGCTTTATTCCGACAGCCGCAGAGGTCGGGCTGACGTGCTTGAATGATGCAACGGTGGGAAGACCGAGAGCCTCCTTCAATTCCTTAACAAGCTGCCATGAGTTGAAGGCGTCAAGGAAATTGATATATCCGGGCTTGCCGCAAAGGATTTCAATGGGAAGGTCACTTCCGTTATTCATAAATATTCTTGAAGGCTTCTGATTGGGGTTACAGCCGTATTTGAGCTCGAATTCTTTCATATATGTCCGTTCCTTTCTTGGTCGTTTTCAGCAATTTTTATTTATGAGCTTTTCCTCATAACTGCCGTCTGTGAGGTCGGTGTATCTTACATAAAGAGAAATCTTATTGTTCTCGTCAAGGTTGTTCCAAATTTCATCGGCAAATTCGTCGATGCTGTCGGGGATTGCTACTCTCTCGGGCTCACCCTGAAATGTCGGGATCGGGTTGCCGTCGGTCACATATGTGTGGATAAAGTGACCGAGACCCGACTTTGACGGGTAGGAGAAGGTGTATCTTGCACAGTCACTGCCGTTTTCGTCAAGGCTTTTGAGTATGCTCATTTCATACTTGAAATTGTTCTCGCCGAAGGTAAGCATGCCGCTGATTCGGGGCGTGAAGTTCGGCGCATCGGGCTCGAATTCACGGCTTTCAAGGCTTTCGGAAAAGTTCTTGCCCGTTACAATGCCGTCGTAAATCGTGTCTGTCTGGTCACCGTTGGTAACAATGAGCTTGTTCTCGAATTTTCTCAGTGCCGCATAGATTATCAAGGACGGGTCTTCAACCTTTGAAGCGTCAAAGGGCTCGGTAAAGACTTCGCCGTTTTTTACCGTGAAAACACGGTTGCGGCTGTTAGCGCTTCTGCCCATGATGAAGTATGCCGCTGCGGCTTTTTTGCCGTCCGAGCTTTTGCCGATGACAATTCCCCGTCCAACATACGGGTTGCCGCTTATGCGATCTTTCATTGATTTGATTTCATATATATTCATTTCAAGCTGTCCTTTCCTTAACAATTTTAGCGGATACAAGCTCGGCTGCCTGAGGAAGAAGCTTCCATTCCGCCTGCTCCATTACTCTTTTCTGAAGAATTTCGGGAGTGTCGCCGTCCTCGATGTTGACGGCCTTTTGAAGAATTATTTTTCCGCCGTCGGGTATCTCGTTCACATAATGCACGGTTGCGCCCGTGACCTTAACACCGTAATCGAGCGCCGCTTGGTGAACCCTTAATCCATAGAAGCCTTCGCCGCAGAAGGACGGGATCAACGACGGATGAACGTTGATAATACGCTCGGGATAGTGCGAAACAAATTCCGCACTGAGTATGCTCATAAATCCGGCAAGGACTATCATGTCGATCTCGTTTTCACTGAGCAGTTTCAAAATGCGGTTTTCAAAATCCGACTGATCATTACACTCTTTTTTCAGCACAACAGCCGTTTTAATTCCAGCGTTTTCCGCTCTCGTGAGAGCGTATGCCGAGCTGTTGTTTGAAACAACAAGAGTTATTTCGCCGCTTTTGATTATTCCGCTCTGCCGGGCGTCGATTAGAGCCTGAAGATTTGTTCCGCCGCCCGAAACCAGAACGGCAATCTTAGCCTTGTTTTTCATCTGTATGTACTCCTTTTAGTAAAGGTAAAACCATTGCGCCGAGAGAATTGCCGGCGACAACAAGAGCTGAAAAGAGGATTATTCTTGCACTGAAAATTCCCGAAGCTCCAAAGTAAAACATGTCGGCAATTGAGTGCTCAAAGCCGCACAATATAAACACGGGAACGCAAAAGAGAACGCCCAAAACAGAGTTTTTCTCTTTATAAACGCTGACTGCAAGATACATCAGTATTCCGCAGAAAAAGCCTCGGATAAACGTGTATAATGGAAGCTGTGCCAGCTTTGCCGAGCACATTTCGGTAGCCCTTTCGCCGATATTCGGCAGAACCGCACGCAAAAGCATTCCGAGAAGAAATGTTGCAATGAGATTGCCGAAAAGACCGACGGCGAGATTGAGAAAATCCTGCTTTTTATGCTGTTCGACTATGTATCCGATTTTTCCTGTGAAAAGGTAGTAGCCTTTATAGCAGATGCAAAGGAGCGCAACCGAAAAGAGAATTGCTCCGACCGTTTTGTTTTCACACGAGAGAAAAACCGTTCCGCCGATTGTTATGAGAATTCCTGCGCACAGGCTTTCACGAAAGGTTTTCAGCATATCGTAATTTTATCCTCTGAATTTTCGATTTTTCCGATTACATAAGCGTCCTCGCCGTTGGCTTTGAGAATTTCAATAGCCTTTTTCGCATCCTCGGGAGCAACAACGATGCTCATGCCGACGCCCATATTGAAGGTGTTGAACATGTCTCTTTCGGAAATTCCGCCCTCTTTTGCAATGAGATCAAAAATCGGAAGAACCTTAACAGACTTACGGTCAATAACTGCGCCGAGACCGTCGGGAATACTTCTCGGAATATTTTCATAGAAGCCGCCGCCCGTGATATGGGAAATTCCCTTGACCTTAACCTGCTCAAGGAGCGCAAGCACTGGCTTTACATAAATCTTGGTGGGGGTGAGAAGCGTCTCGCCGACCGATTTGCCGCCGAGCTCCTCACGGGGAGACTTGATATCGCTGTTTTCAACGTCAAAAACCTTTCTGACAAGTGAAAATCCGTTGGAATGAACTCCGCTTGACGGGAGAGCTATAACAACATCTCCTGCCTTCATTGTTGAGGGGTCAAGTATCTTTGACTTATCGACAACGCCTACAGAGAAGCCTGCGAGGTCATATTCGTCAACAGGATAGAAGCCGGGCATCTCCGCCGTTTCTCCGCCGATAAGAGCCGCACCGCTCTGAACGCAGCCCTCGGCAACACCCGAAACGATTGATGCGATTTTTTCGGGAACATTTTTGCCGCATGCGATATAATCAAGGAAGAAAAGCGGCTTTGCTCCGCAGCAAATAATATCGTTGACGCACATTGCAACGCAGTCAATGCCGACCGTGTCGTGCTTATCCATAAGAAAAGCAAGCTTGAGCTTTGTGCCGACACCGTCCGTGCCGCTGACAAGAACAGGCTTTTCAATTCCCGTCGTGTCAAGCTCGAACAGTCCGCCGAAGCCGCCGACATCGGAGCACACGCCCGAGGTCATTGTTCTTGCAATGTGTGATTTCATCAGCTCGACAGCCTTGTAGCCTGCCGTTATATCTACGCCTGCTGCAGCGTAGCTTTCGGAACGTGATTGTGTATTCATCACTTTTTCTCCTTTTGTCTTTCGGAAATTTTACATTCAAATTTGCTCTTGTGCGTCTCGGTCGGCACTTCGGTCGGATAATCGCCGTCGAAGCAGGCTGTGCAATAGCCCTTGCCGAGATCGCCGCAGGCAATTTTTTTAACATTGTCAACGCTCAGATAGCCGAGAGAATCAACGCCGATAATCTTAGCTATCTCGTCAACAGTATGGTGGCAGGCAATGAGATTGTCACGGGAATCAATGTCCGTGCCGTAATAGCAGGGGTTGAGGAACGGGGGAGCAGAAACTCGCATGTGAATTTCCTTGGCGCCTGCATTCCTGAGAAGCTTTACGATTCTCGCACAGGTCGTTCCTCTAACGATCGAGTCATCTATCATGACTACTCTTTTGCCCTTGATAACATTTGTGATGGGGTTGAGCTTGATGCGAACCTGATTTGTACGGCTCTTCTGACCCGGTGAAATAAAGGTTCTGCCGATATATTTATTCTTGATAAATCCTATTTCATAGGGAATACCCGACTGCTTTGCAAAGCCGAGAGCGGCGTCGAGTCCCGAATCGGGAACGCCGATAACAACATCTGCCTGAACGGGGTGCTCAAGAGCCAAAAATGCGCCCGCACGGATTCTCGCTTCATGCACGCTTGCACCGTCGATCACCGAGTCGGGGCGTGCAAAATAGATGTATTCAAAGACGCAGGTGTGCGGCTTCTCTTTGTTGCAATGATCCTTGATGCTGCGAACCGTTTTGCCGTCAAAAACAACGATTTCGCCCGGCTCAACATCTCTGACGAATTCAGCGCCTACTGCGTCGAGCGCACAGCTTTCCGATGCGACAACATAGCCGCCGTTTTCGGGAAGCTTGCCGATGCAAAGCGGGCGGAAGCCCATTTCGTCACGGACCGCAATCATCTTGGTCGGCGACATGACGACAAGGGAATAAGCGCCCTTGATACGGTTAACGGCACGGTTGACCGCCTCCTCAATCGAGGGAGCGGTGAGCCTTTCCTCGGTTATGATGTATGAGATAACCTCGGTATCCGACGTTGTGTGGAATATCGAGCCCTTGAGCTCAAGCGCACTGCGAAGCTCATAGGAATTGGTAAGATTGCCGTTGTGAGCGAGCGCAACCCTGCCATTAATGTGGTTGACGACGATCGGCTGAGCGTTGTCTCTCGCCGAGCCGCCTGTTGTGCCGTAGCGGACATGACCTATTGCGATGTTGCCCTGACCGAACTGATTGAGATGGTCGGGGGTGAAAACATCGTTGACAAGTCCCGTGTCCTTGTATGTGGTAAAAAGTCCGTCGTCGTTTACAACAATTCCGCAGGATTCCTGTCCTCTGTGCTGGAGGGCATAAAGTCCGTAATAAACGGTACTTGCGATATCATACGATTCGTTGGCATAAACGCCGAAAACTCCGCATTCTTCATGTATATTAGACATAAAAAGCTCCGTTTCTTATTTGAAAACTCTCTTCATCATTTCTGCATAGGCATCTTCAACTCCGCCAAGGTCACGGCGGAAACGATCCTTGTCAAGCTTCTCGTTTGTCTTGCTGTCCCAGAAGCGGCAGGTGTCGGGAGAAATCTCGTCGGCGAGAACGATCGTGCCGTCCGAGAGCTTGCCGAACTCAAGCTTGAAGTCAACAAGAGTTACGTTAAGGTTCTTGAAATACTCCTTGAGAACCGAATTGACCTTGAATGCCATTGACTTGATGTTCTCGATCTCCTCCTTGGTTGCAAGACCGAGAGCGAGAGCATGATATGAATTGAGAAGGGGATCGTGAAGATCATCATTTTTATATGAAAACTCGATTGTAGGCTCGGCAAAAACAATGCCTTCCTCAACGCCGTAACGCTTTGCGAAGGAGCCGGCGGAAATATTTCTGATAATAACCTCAAGAGGAACGATCGAAACCTTGCGTACAACGGTCTCACGGTCGGAAAGCTCCTCAACATAGTGAGTCGGAACGCCCTGCTTCTCAAGAAGCTGCATGAGATAGTTGGACATCTTGTTGTTTACAACGCCCTTGCCTGCAATTGTGCCCTTTTTAAGACCGTCAAAAGCGGTTGCATCGTCCTTATAGGAAACGATAACGTACTCGGGATCCTCCGTTGCAAAAACCTTTTTTGCCTTGCCCTCGTAGAGCTGTTCACATTTTTTCATGATTTGAAATCCTCCTTGGTTTTATTTGTTATAAATTATAAATTTGATGCAATGTTTTTGTCCTTTTCCAAAACGGCGGCGGCATCCGACGCACGCTTTTCGGTAAGCTTTTGGGAGAGCTCCGAATCGGAAAGGGCTAAAATCTGAATAGAAAGCAAAGCGGCATTGACTGCTCCGTTAATCGCTACTGTAGCAACCGGTATGCCGGAAGGCATTTGTACAGTAGATAACAAGGCGTCAATGCCGTCAAGTGTATTTGATTTACAGGGTATTCCTATGACGGGCAAAACGGTCTGAGCCGCAATTGCTCCTGCCAGATGAGCCGCCATTCCGGCAGCCGCAATGAGGACACCGAAGCCGTTTGATTGGGCAGTTTGAGCGAATTTCGCAGCCTCGCCGGGTGTTCGGTGTGCAGAGAAGATGTGCACCTCGTAGGGGACGTTGAACGCTTTGAGCGTGTCGATCGCTTTCTGAACGATCGGCAGATCGCTGTCGCTTCCCATGATAATTCCAACTTTTTTCATGAAAATCCTCCTTTTAAAAAAGGGCGCAATTAAGGCAGGATAAACCTTAATTGCGCCCAGACGGTCGGCATATTATTTCTCTTGCTCCCATGCAGTGATCTGCTAATCCGTCAGTAACAAGAGAACACCCAAAGTATAGCATATTAAAACCCTGCTGTCAACTGTTCGGACGTACGAAACACACAAAAATATAAGCAACAATATGTGAAAAGTGATGAAAAGTATGATTGACATTATTTGATAAATAACGACACAGATTTATATGCCTAAAAGTGAATTTTGAGAGGTGTTGACACGCCGAAATATTTGTTATATGATAGTGTCAAAAGCAAAATGAAGCTGATAAACGGCTATTTAAAAGCATCGGGCGGAGATTGATATGCAGGAATTTTTTCAAACACATGCTTATTTATCGCAGATTTTCGGTTTTTCGGCAATTACGGTCGGAATACTGATGTATCAGTTCAAGAAGCACAGAACAATAATGATTTTGATGACGCTCAGTGCGGCGCTTTGGTGCCTGCACTACGGCAGTCTTTGGCTTTTTACACCTGTTGCGATGAATTTTATAAATTTGGCAAGGAGCTACGTTTGCAGCTTTGACAATAAATTTGCACGCTCAAAGGCGGTTCCGATTGTTTTCATTGCCGTTTCGCTTGCGCTGACAGTCGTTACATGGCAGAGTGCGTGGGATATTCTGATATTTGTTTCGTCGATATTCGCAACGGTCGGCGGCTGGCAGAAAAATCCGCAGCTTCTCAGAGTTTCAAATGTTATCGTCTGCCTTTGCTGGCTGCCGTATAATTTGGTCAATCATTCATGGGCAGGAATTGTAAACAATATTTTGATGCTGATTTCCATTATCGTTGCGCTGATAAGATACAGGTCGAAGAAAAAGAAATTAAATTGAAAAAAGACGCTCTCGGTGAGGGCGTCTTTGCTTTATGCTTTTACCATTTCATAGCGCTTTCCGTCAGCTCGGGTGTCTCGGGATTTCCTATCATTGGGCTTGCTTTATCCAAAAGTCGGAGTGCTGTCATTTCGTCGTCAGAAAGAGAGAAATCGAAAATATCAATGTTTTCTTTTATTCTGTCTGTGTGTACGGACTTCGGGATAACAACAACTCCGTTTTGAATATTGAAGCGCAGCAAAATCTGTGCCGGTGTTTTGCCGTATTTCTCGGCAAGAGCTTCAACGGCAGGTTCCGAAAACATCTCGTTTGCACGGCCTTGACCGAGCGGAGCATATGCCATGTGCGCTATGCCGTACTTGTTTTCCCATTTATGCTCGGTGTTTCTTTGACAATAGAGATGAGTTTCTATCTGATTGATTGCAGGTTTAGTATTGTTGAACTCAATCAGGTCAATAAACCTGTCGGGCTCAAAGTTCGATACGCCGATCGCACGGATTATCCCCTCGTCGTACAGCTTTTCGAGCTCTCTCCACGCCTTATAATAATTGCCAAACGGCCAATGAAGAAGAACCGTGTCAAGGTAGTCGGTTTTCAGCTTGTTGAGAGAGTTAAGCACTGTTTCTCTCGCATTTTCATATGAACGAAAATTGACCTTTGTGACGATAAAAAGCTCTTTTCTGTCAATTCCCGAAGCCATGATTCCGTTGCCGACCTGCTCCTCATTGCCGTATGCTTCTGCGGTGTCGATCAGTCTGTAGCCTGCTTTGACAGCTTCGCAAACGGACTTTTCACACTCATCGCCGCTATTCAAGAACGTACCGAAGCCGAGCATCGGCATTTTTACTCCGTTGTTTAATTCAATGTATTCCATAACAAATCTCCTTTTCTTGAAAATCACGTTTATTTGTGTTAAAATAAGTATAACTTCTTCGAGTTACTCGAAGTCAATACTTTTTTGGAGAAAAATTATGTACTACACAATAAAAGAATTTGCAGAGAAATTTAATGTATCCGAGCACACAGTGAGATACTACACGGATATCGGATTGCTTCCGTGCAAAAGAGACGGAGGAAACAGGAGAGTTTTTGACGACGAATCGGCAAATTGGATGCAGGGGATAGTCTGCCTAAAAGGGTGCGGAGCCTCAATTGAGGACATTAAGGAATATTGCCGCCTTTGTCTTTTGGAAGAAAATAAAGAAAATTTACAGGCGAGATATCGAATTATACTCAAACAAAGGGAGCAGGCATATAAGCAGCTTGAAGAAGCAAAAGCGGCGGTTGAGTATATGAACAGCAAGGTAAAGCACTATGAGGATATTCTTTCGGGAGCGGTTCCCGACGATTC
>CAVGRW010000034.1:0-18662 GCA_963631735.1 Bacteroidaceae bacterium
GGACAGCTCAAGAACCGTAAACCCGTTCTCGGGCTTACGGAAAACAAGTTCTTCAACATATCCGTGGATTTCCTCAAGGCTTTCGTTCATCTTTTTCCTCTCCGGCGCTCTCGGCGCCGATCAAATTTATGTATATATCCTTCTCGCTGATTATCACGTCAACAAGCTTCTTTTCTTCATCGGAAAGTGCGCTTTTGTCAATCACGATCTCGTCGAAAATCAAATCGCCGAAAATCATTTTCTTGAAATAAACGCCGTAAATCAGGCTTTCAACCTCTCCCCTGTCGCTGTTCGGCGGAATTTTGATAATATATCTGCTGTTGCCCTTAGGTCGGTAAAAGCAAAGCATAAGAAAATAGATTATACAAACAAAGCCGATAAAGCTCAGCGCCGCAACAAGACCGCAGACAAGAGCGTTTTGCATAAAATCACCTCACTGATATATTATTCAGTGAGGAAAATTATGTTAAGGCAAACACCTTGCATTTCGAGATTTGCGAATTGAATAAATCGTTGACTTTCATACAAGCAGGTCTGTAAGCCGAGTTCTGTCATTTAAGGCAATTATCTATCCAGGCTGCGAATTACTCCGCAGCTCAAGCCACCCTCTGAAATAATAGGCCGAGCAAGCCTAATCGGTCGGTGTTGCCCCGAATAGGGTTTACAGGATCGCAATGTTTCCACGCGATCGGTGAGCTCTTACCTCGCCTTTCCACCCTTACCGCAAAAGCGGCGGTATATCTCTGTTGCACTGTCCCTAAGGTTACCCTCGGCGGCCGTTAGCCGTTATTCTGCTCTATGGGGCTCGGACTTTCCTCATGCAAAAGCATGCAACTGCCCAACCTGCTTGTATGATAATCAACGATTACCTATATATTTTAATTTAAAATGTAATAAAAGTCAATTAAAACAGTCATATATTTTTTAAAACTCTTGTAAAAAAAGAAAAGATATAGTAAAATATTGCATTAGAAGGTGAAAAAATGAGCGATATTTATTTTAAGAACTATAAAAAACGGGACGACACGGGTGAAATTCCCATCACTCAGTCCGAAAAAGATTTTCAAGACAGATTAACTCAGCAGAAATACGAAGAAATTATAAAGAATCAGGAGCGGCTCGGAACCTTTGAGGGCTACCAAAACGGAGAAAGACCTCCGAGGCAGGATAATGGGCAGGGTTCCGATAAAAAAGGCAAGAACGAAAAAAATAAAAAGAAGAAAAAGAAAAAAGGCTGTGGCTGCGGCTGCGGAACCTTATTCATTATCTTCCTTTTGCTGATTGCCTTGATTCCCGTCGGCAGCTTCGGATATGTTCATTCGATATGTTCCAAGACGAAATATGTTCAAAGCGTTGACCTGAATTACACCGAGGATCCGAACTATTACAACGTTTTGCTCATCGGCTGTGACAAATCCGACGGAACATCTCAGCGTTCGGACTCAATGATTCTCGTCACGATAGACAGAGAGCATCAGAAAATTAAGATGACCTCTTTCATGCGTGACTTGTGGGTTTCAATCCCCGACTACGGCGATGCCCGTCTCAATGCGGCTTATTCCTACGGCGGAGCGGAGCTGCTGTTACAAACTATTTACGAGAACTTCGGTATTCCGATAAACGATTATGTGATGGTTGACTTCGAGATGTTTAAAAAGCTTATCGACTGTCTCGGCGGCGTAAGCGTCGAAATAACCGAGGACGAAGCCGATTTCATCAACGAAACGAGCCACGCCAAGGTTCATTCGGGCGAAAACATTCTTGACGGCGACTATGCACTGATTTATTGCAGAATCAGATATCTCGATACCGACTTCAACAGAACTCAGCGTCAGCGCAAGGTTATGAATTCCATCTTTAAAAAGATAGTTTCGCAAAATCCCGTAAAAACACTCTCTGTAATGAGCGATATACTTCCGCTTATTACTACGGACATATCGCCGGTCAAAATGACTTTAAAAGCCTTCGGCGCACTCGGCTTGCTGAAATACGGCAATGATCAGTTCAGAATTCCGACCGATGACGGTTATTCAAACGAAATGATTGAAGGTCAGGATGTTCTCGTTCCCGATCTTGAAGAAAACAGAACGGCATTGCATCAATTCATTTATGAATCATAAAAAAACAGGACAGAGGCAAATCGCTTCTGTCCTGTTTTTTTATGTTTTTTTGGTGGCTTTACTCATTGTTGCGGTCAAAGAGCGGAAATCTATGATCGCCCTCCTCGTCAGCAGCCGTCGGCTCCTCCGGCTCATCGGGTGTGGGTTCGTCCGTTACCGGCTCCTCGGGCGCCGCAGTAGGCTCTTCCGTTACGGGTTCGATATTAGGTGTATCCGGCTCAACATAGCTATTATCATTATCATCATTTGAATAATCTCCTGACGATGAATTGTCCGAGCTGCTGTCCGTAGTTGTATCACGTCTGTTTGATACAGAGTCAAGCGGACTTACTCTGTCTTCGGAAAGGACAATATTTGTCTTGCCGTAGAGGATTTTCTGAAGTCTCTGAGCGCAGAGCGGATAGTCAACTGTCCAAGCCCATGTTGTGGAATTGATCATACCGCCGATTCTTTCAACATAATCCTCGTTTGGCATAATATATTCCTTAATTTCAAAATTCATCCAGTTGTGAGAATATGCCGTTGCAATAAGAGAGAGTACCTCTTTCTGCGTGTATCCCGTTCTGAGATAGTCCGTAACCTGCTTGTAAGCATTGACAAGCTGTCCGTTTGAAGCCTTTTTCGCCTGATTGATCAGAGATTTGATAACGGATCTCTGACGTCTTGTACGGCTGAGGTCACTGTCATCGTCGCAATGACGGATTCGGCTGTAAATAAGAGCCTGCTTGCCGTTAAGGGTTGCCGTACCGTACGGGAAATTCTTCTGTGAGGACGTTCTTCTGATATAATCGGCTTCGTAATCCTGCACATCGACCGTAACGCCGCCGATTGCATCAATTACCTTCGGGAATGACTTAAAGTCAACTGCAATATACTGGTCGATTTTTATCTTGTAATTGTTTTCGATAGTCTGCAAAAGAGTTTTCGGACCGCCGTGGTAAGCCGCATTTATCTTTTCATACTCATCATAATATGTTCCGTCCTCCTTGGGCATTCTGATATATGTCCAGCTGTCACGGAGGAAAGAAACCATTGTTATTTTTTCGTTTTTCTTATCAATGGAAATAAGGATCTGTGAATCGCAAAGATTGTATTCACTGTCAACGCCGCAAAGAAGAACATTTATGACATTCTTGTTTGACATCTTATCTCCGCCGTTGTTAGCCCACTGATAGAGGAAGGCGTTAAGAGAATCGGCATCAATGTCACCCATAACCTTAAACTGGGTATCATCGTCAACAAGATAATTCTTGTCGATCTTGTTATAATCGATTCCGTCGTCTCCGTAGCCCTTACTCTTTGTTGAGACATAGAGCCAAACAAGACCCGAACCGATACCGAGAAGAAGAACTATCACGAGACAAAGCGCAATAATTTTTGTGTTCTTGTGCTTATTCTTTGTGAAGAAGTTTTCTTTCTTTGCCGAAGCCTGCTCATCGCCTAATTCATCATCCGACACATCGGCTTCCTTCTGAGTGTCATCGCTGTACGAACTGATATCTTCAATTTGTTCGTTTTTCTCAAAATGGGGAACGGGAACAATTTGAGTTTCCTCGTCGTCGGAAAGATAGTGGTTGTACTTCTGATTGAATTCATCCATGTTTTCCAAAGCGTCTTTTCTTTCTTTGTTATCCATCAAATCAACTCCATTTTAACGAATCCGAAGCTCACAAAATAAAACCTCGGGGAAATGACGAAAAGCGAACAACATAATTATATTGTCCGCTTCTTTTAATGATTATTCCTCTTTTGCTTTGGGCTCGATCTTGCCGTAAAGCGATCCCTCAAGGTCGGAACGAGGCGCTCTCGTAGGAACATTCTGTTCCCTTGACTGCGAACGGTTGTCGTGTCTTCTGTAATCCCCTCTGCGACCTCTGCCGTTCGACGGATTGGTTGCCTTAAATCCCTCGGCGAGAGTAATAACAACCCTTCTGTCGCTCTCAGAGCCTATTGAATGGGAGTCAACGCCCTCAATTTCCTGAATTGTCGTATGAATAATACGTCTTTCATACGGATTCATCGGGTCAAGACATACATTTCTGCCGTACTTCTTGACTCTTGCTGCGTTCTTCTTTGCAAGCTCACGGAGAGTTTCCTCTCTCTTTTCTCTGTAGTTGCCTGCATTGATAGCAACACGCTTGTAATTATCCTTGCCCTTGTTGATAACAAGTCTTGTAAGATACTGAATAGCGTCAAGAGTTTCTCCGCGTCTGCCGATAACATAGCCGTAGTCGTTACCGCAGTCAAGCTGAACGTAAACGCTTTCATCGTCTTCGCATGAAGTGATGCTTGCTTCTTTAACGCCCATGCCCTCAAGAATACTCTTTATATAAGCCTCGGCAGCCTTTGAAGCTTCACCGACGGTTTTCTCGGTTTCCTTAACAGGCTCCTGCTTCTTAGGTGCTGCTTCTTTTTTTGCTTCGGGCTTTTTAGCTTCCGCTTTTTTCTCCTGCTTAGCAGGCTTCTGTGCTTTTGCCGGTTTCTGCTCCGGCTTTTTAACTTCATCGGGAACCTCATAATAAGCTCTTACCTCGGCAGGAGAACCTCCGAAAAGACCGAGGGTCTTCTTCTTTGCCGTTTTAAGAACTTCGACTTTAACATCGGCGTCCCACGGTGCGCCCAACTCGTTTTTGGCTGCTTCAATGGCAGCCTCGGTCGTTGCACCTTTTCCGAAAGCTTCTTTAATCAACGGTTTTCACCTCTGTAAATCAACACTTAACAGTGTTATTTTCTGATTTTAGTTGTTTTTAATACGTTTAATGCTGTTTTCTCTTGAACGACGCTCAACAGTCTCCTTAACCATAAGCTTCGCAATATTCTTCTGCGGAGACATGAACTTTTTCATAACAAGCGTCTGGAGCATTGCAAAAATATTTGATGCAATCCAATATACGCCGATTCCGCTCGGGAACATGAATGCGAACCAAACCGACATCGCCGGCATCATAAGCATTGTGCAGCCCATTCCGGGTGCATTGGCGGCAGGATTTGTCTTTTTCTGCTGAAGCTGTGAAATTATTGCCGAAATCAAGGATGTAACACCCGAAAGGATGGGAATAAGCCAATACTTATTGAACACCTTGTACTGCGGCTGAACGCCGAGCTCAAGTCCGAGGAAAATAAACCTCTTGGCATCAATAAATGCCTGAACCTTGGTTATTGCATCCGCCGAAATAGTCGTTATACCCTTTGAGGCAATGTACTCCGTTACTTCCGAGAAATGCTCAATAATATAAAGCGGATAGTATCTGTCAACCTTTGAGCCGACAGTAATAACCCCGTCTTTAACCATGCTCGAGAAAACATCTACGAATTGCTGCGACGTTGCGGCATCAAGTCCTATCGCATAGCGAAGCGGATTGTAAAGAACACCGTAAAGACCGATGATGAACGGGAACTGAATAAGCAGCGGAAGACAGCCTGCCGACATGGGATTGTAGCCCTCTCTGGCATAAAGGTTCTGAGTTTCCTCCTGAATCTTCTGCTGATTTCCTGCGTATTTTTCCTGAATTCGTCTGATCTTCGGGGCAAGGCGCTGCTGCTTTGCCATACCCTTCTGCTGGCTTATAGTCGTGGGAAGCGTTACAAGACGTGCAAAAATCGTAAAGAGGATAATTGCGATACCGTAGCTTCCGTTAAAGCCGTCAACAATTCCGTAAAAGAAAAGCATAATATAACCGAAAATCGGTGTTATATACTTGTAAAGGAAGTTATACATATTTTGTCTCCTTTATTCTTTGCGACCCTTTTCTTTTTTCGGAGGAACGGGGTCATAACCTCCCTTAAATAATTGATTGCACCTGAGCAATCTGCCGACAGCCATAAGCGAGCCCTTAAACGCTCCGTGAACCTCAATGGCTTCAACGGCATAATGGGAGCAGGTCGGATAATACCTGCACATGGGCGGAAGATGAGGCGAAATGTGCCTTTGGTAAAACTTGATGCATCTGATGAGAAAGTTTCTCATAACTTTTTCACGCCCGCTTTTGTCAGCTGCTTCGACATAATTGCCGAAACATCCGTGCTTTTGAGATGTTTGGTTCTGGATCTGGCAACAAAGACAAAATCGTATCCGTTCTTTAAGTGCGGAAGATTATCCCTGAATGCCGCTCTGATGATCCTTCTTGCACGGTTTCTCTCAACCGCATTGCCGATCTTCTTACTTGTGGTAATACCCATACGACAAACTCCCGCGCGGTTATTCTTTAAAACATAAGTAACCAACGCAGGATCAGAAAATGATTTTCCTCTGCCGTAAGCTCGTCGGAAATCGCTATTTTGCTTTAAAACAATATAATTCTTCTCAGGCAAAAATATCAAATCCGTTCAACGGTGGTCTACCGTAAAATCCGAGTACATTTCAATTGTTTATTAAGGCTATGCCTTTCAATCAAAAAACTCAGTAAGTAAGCTGCTTTCTGCCCTTTGCACGACGACGTGCAAGAACCTTGCGGCCGTTTCTGTCAGACATTCTCTTGCGGAAACCGTGTTCCATCTTTCTGTGGCGCTTCTTGGGCTGGTAAGTTCTCTTCATCTTTCTGACCTCCGTTTCAATACTATACTTTGATATACTGAGTGTCAACAATGCGATAACGCATATGCACTCACGTTGAGATATTATATAATAAAAATCGTCCCGTGTCAATCATTATTTTGCAAATAAAAGATTTACATTTAAAAAAATATCGTTAAATCATTATATAATTGTATAAATTACTCATTGCATTTAATCGTTTCGTGTGATATACTATTTCGGTAAAAATCAAACAGGAGATGTAAAAAACACATGGATTCATTCGCAGAGCTTTGGGAAATGGTAAAAGAAGAATGTAAAAATCAGGTTTCCGAATCCATATATAATGTTTGGTTCAAGGACATGGAGCTTGTAAGCTTTGACGATAACAAGGTAGTTATCGCTCTTTCGGACTTTAAGCGTAAGATCGTTGAAAGCAGATTCATGGATAAGCTGGAATCTTCCTTCAAAAACGTAATAGGTTTTGATATTCAGATCGTTCTGGTTGACGTTGAAAAGACGGCACCCGTTAAGACTGAAGAAACGGAGGATGCTCTCACCGATGAGGATACTTTCGATTCCTTCATCGTCGGCGCATCGAACAAATTCGCTTATGCCGCAGCCAACGCCGTTGCAAATGACCCGGGCGGAAAATACAATCCCCTTTTCATTCACGGCAACTCGGGACTCGGCAAGACGCATTTGCTCAACGCTATCGCTCATCAGGTAAAGCTCACACACCCCGAAGCTAACATTGTATATACACGAGGCGAAAGCTTCACAAACGAGCTTGTTAAATACATCGGACAGAAAAGCACGGAGGCATTCCACGATAAATACAGGAACGCCGACATACTTCTTGTGGACGATGTTCAGTTTATCGCAGGCAAGGACTCGACTCAGGAGGAATTTTTCCACACCTTCAACGCACTCTATCAGGCAGGAAATCAGATCGTTCTGACATCGGATAGACCGCCGAAGGAAATCGCACTTCTTGAGGACAGACTTCGCAACCGCTTTGAATGGGGTCTTATGGCAGACATTCAGTCACCCGACCTTGAGACAAGAATGGCTATTATAAAAAGAAAAGCCGAGGTTCTCAACTTCGACCTCCCCGACGATATCGTTCAGTATATTGCCGAGAAGCTCAAAAATAACATCCGTCAGCTTGAGGGCGCAGTCAAGAAAATGCAGGCGTTCGTCACAATGCAGGGCATGCCCGTCAATATCATGACGGCTCAGACGGCAATCAAGGATATTATCGTCGATAACAGTCCGACACCCGTTACGATCAACAAAATCGTTACCGAGGTCGCAAGAACCTACGGAGCGGACAGTGCTGATATTTATTCAAAGAAGCAGAACGCTCAGACGACAGAAATGCGTCAGATGGCAATGTACATAGTCAGAGAAATGACCGGTCTTTCCACAAAGCTTATCGGACGTGAATTTAACAGAGACCATTCAACGGTCGTTTACAGCCTTGATAAGTTCACAAAGCGCTACAACGAGGACAGCAAGCTCAGAAGCGTTGTTGACAACATTATAAAGAACATCCGCGACGGACGTTGATCGGAGGAAAATATGGCATTCGGTATTTTTAAAAAGTTTAATTTGGGTCTTAAAAAGACCAGAGACAGCATGTCGGGCGCTATCGACGAAGCTATCAGCGAAAACGAGGATATTACCGATCAGCTCTATGACGATCTTGAAGAAATTCTCATCATGGGCGACGTCGGAATGAATACCTCTGCCGAGATTTGCGAAAAGCTCAGAGAATACGTTGCAAAGCATCACCTTAAAAAGTCCTCTCAGGTCAAGGGCGCAATTAAAGAAATTGTTTCCGAAATGCTTGAGGGCGGCGAGGATATGGGTCTTGTTACCATGCCGTCAATTATTCTTGTAATCGGCGTTAACGGCGTCGGTAAGACCACGACTATCGGCAAAATGGCGGCAATGTACAAGGCTCAGGGCAAAAAGGTCATTCTCGGCGCCGCAGATACATTCCGTGCCGCCGCTATCGACCAGCTTGAGGAATGGGCTAACCGTGCCGGAGTTGATATAGTTAAGCATCACGAGGGCGCAGATCCCGCAGCGGTTGTTTTCGACACGATCCAGGCGGGTATTGCAAGAGATGCGGACATCATTATCTGTGACACGGCAGGACGTTTGCACAACAAAAAGAACCTCATGGACGAACTTGCAAAGATATACAGAATTATTGATAAGGAGCTCCCCTACAACGACCGTGAAAGCCTGCTTGTTCTTGACGCAACAACGGGTCAGAACGCAGTCAATCAGGCGAGGGATTTCAAGAATGTTTGCGAAATCACGGGTATTGTTCTCACAAAGCTTGACGGTACCGCAAAGGGCGGCGTTGTTCTTGCTATAAAGAACGACCTCAAGGTTCCCGTAAAATTTGTCGGTGTCGGCGAGCAGCTTGACGACCTTCAGCCGTTCAATCCCAAGGCTTTTGCCGACGGACTTTTCGATAACGAGGTCAAGCACGACGAGGAAAACATGTTCATAGACGAGGAGTCGGAAGAAAAGCCGACGGAGGAAAAAGCGGAATGAAGCTTCTGATTGCGACCCATAATAATAAAAAGAAGGTTGAATTGCAGCGCATACTCTCCCCTCTCGGCATCGAAGTTGTTACCGCCGAGGACATCGGCTGCGATCTTCGTGACGTTGAGGAAACGGGAACGACCTTTGAAGAAAACGCAAAAATCAAGGCCGTTGCAGGCTGTGAGGACAGCGGAATTGCATGTATAGCCGACGATTCGGGCCTGTGCGTTGATTATCTTAACGGCGAGCCTGGCGTTTATTCGGCACGCTATTCGGGCGTACACGGCGACGACGAAGCGAACATTAACAAGCTTCTGAAAAATCTTGACGGAGTTCCTAAAGAAAAAAGAACCGCAAGATTTGTCTGCGCCGCATGCTGTGCCTTCCCCGACGGTAAGATAATAACCGTTCGAGGCGAATGTGAGGGTGAAATTCTCACCGAAAGACACGGAAACGGCGGATTCGGATACGATCCGATTTTTATGGCAAACGGCAAGCCCTTCGGCGAGATAACATCGGAAGAAAAGGACGCAATGAGCCACAGAGGAAAAGCGCTCAGACTTATGGCGGAGCAGCTTAAAAATATAATTACGGAGTAAGATATGGAAGAAAAAATGACAAGCAAAAGACGTGCGGAATTAAGAGGCATGGCAAACAGACTTGAGCCCCTGTTCCACGTCGGAAAGAGCGGTGTAACGCCTGCCGTTATCGCTCAGACAAACGAGGTTTTCAACACAAGAGAGCTTATAAAGCTCAAGGTCTTGCTTGAAAGCGCACCCGAGAAGCCGAGAGAGATTGCCGAAAAAATAGCGGCAGAGACAAGCTCACAGGTAGTTCAGGTTATCGGCGGCAGTATTATACTTTATAAAGAAAATCCCGATATCGAAAATGGAGTTGTTAAGAAAAAGAAAGCTCCCGAAAAGAAAAAGTCGGGAGTCGGCAAGGGCGCAAAGGACTTCAAGAAAGTCTATAACGCCAAGAAAAAGCGTGAAGAAGAACGTCAGGCGGCGGAGCGTGCGAGATATAACAGAAGCCGCAGACGTAATTTTAACGGCGGTTATTCAAAATAATTCAAGGGAGGTCGTGGTATGGACAAGAACGACAACAAAACCGTAGCTCAGAACAAAAAAGCCTACCACGATTACTTTGTTCTTGAGGAATACGAGGCAGGAATTGAGCTTTTCGGCACCGAAATCAAATCAATCCGCCAGGGTAAAATAAATCTAAAGGACGCATGGTGCAACATCGTTGACGGCGAAATATTCGTTAATGGCATGCACATCAGCCCTTACGACCACGGCAATATATTCAACCGTGACCCGATGAGAGTCAGAAAGCTTCTGATGCATAAGAAAGAAATCAACAAGCTTTTCGGCACGGTCAAGCAGGACGGACTTTCGCTCATTCCCCTTTCGGTTTATTTCAAGAAAGGCAGAGCGAAAATTAAGGTCGGTCTTTGCAAGGGTAAGAAATTGTACGATAAGCGTGACGTCGCCGCAAAGAAGGATGCCGCAAGGAACATCGAGCGTGCAATGAAGGAACGCTTTCAATAAAATATGGGGATGAAAGGATTTCGACGGGGATTTTGAACCGTGATAAGCGAGCAGTGGTGCGGAACCACTATAAAAGCCGTAGTTTATAAAAATAAACGACAACAATACTCAGTTAATGGCTGCCTAAGTGCGGCCCATCCTTCCCGGAAGTACTGCGGTCCGGATAAGGGTGTCGATCAGCAGTGAACGTGAATGAATGAGTAGCCTTGCAATTCATCATGACCTAAAGGATACCGTAAAGGAAAGCCTGTTTGTCGGCGCTCCTTGAGGGGAATCTTAAAAGATAAACTACGCTCGTAGAAGTTCGCGGGAATTGATTTTCGGACGCGGTTTCGATTACCGCCATCTCCACCAAAAAGCAGCAGAGCCTATACTTGGTTCTGCTGCTTTATAAAAGAATATTTGTGCGGTAATCGAAACCGCACAGTCCATCTTTTGCGAAGCAAAAGGGACATATAAATGCGAAGGTTGCGAAGCAACAACCGAAGCGTAGCTTCGGTTGCCGTCCATCTCCACTACAAAAACAGCAGAGCCTATACTTGGTTCTGCTGCTTTTTATTTATTCATTTAGTGTTTTTATTCAACCGTTCCGATTATAAACGAACCGTCGGATGAGTCGGAGGCGCCGACGTTGGAGAAGCGGACATATGCGCCGTACTTTAAAACATCGTCAATTCTTATGTGAACGCTGTCGCCCGATTTAAGGTCAATAATTGCGGTGAAATATTCCGTTTTGCCCGGCAAAAGCTTGCTTATATCCTGCTTTGTCTCAACCTCGTTATCATCCGTTCCGATATAAACGGCAGGACTTGCATAAATCGGTGCAACGCCGAGATTTTTAACGCCCACTCTGACATAAGCTTTGCCGAAAAGCTTCTTGACCTGAACCTTATCGACGTAAAAATCATAGCCGAGCTTTGCCGAAGCTTCATTCGCCGTTTTTATTTCCTCATCGCTGAGGGTGCCCGTGAAGGCGCCCGTCATCATCAGCCACGAGCAATGCGTCAAATTTACGCACTCGTCATAGTCCTGAAAATCGTCCGTTACCTCGCCTTTGAGGAAATTAGCCTGACCCTCGGGGCGGAACTCACCGCCGATAGGCTGAGTTTTCCAAACGTTGGTTTTCCAAGCTTTTTTCAGCTGATTATAAAAGAAATAATTCTTATCCGGATTTATCGTGTTATAAGTAAACGAATCATCATGGAAGCCGATTTGACCGTTGTTTGAGCCCGGAGTTCCGGGGTAACGCGTAAGAATTTTTGTGCGTGTAAACCAATGTTCGTATGCATACAGTATCTGCCTTTTCTGCTTGGCCGATGCCATGGCAGGCTTGATTTCGCTGCAAACATGCCATTCGCCCCAATGACCTATCAAACCTGTCGTTATGTAGGCAATTCTCTTGTCGCCGTCATAGTTCAGGGCAAATTGATCAATGAATTCAAGCAGAAAATCAATCAGTCTTTGGTCGCTGTAATCGGGGCTTACTCCCCCGCCGTACTCGCTGTATTCGTATTTTTTAACGCCCATATCCCATATGAACTGCGGAACGGCGCACTCCTTGTCGGGGTAATCAAGATAAACTCTCAGCGCCGCCTGATGTCCTCGGCGAGCGATTTTATCAAGTTTTTCCTCAAGTGTACCCCTGAGAGTAAATGTACCGTCGTCGGCAACAAGGTCGGTCATAGGAACATAGAGCCATTCCATGCTGTACGGCACAGTGGAATCCGCGCCCTCCTCGCTGTAGAACGGCATGAAGCCCTTCATCGGATTGCCGTAAGCGGTTTCATATTCAAGATTTGTTGCCGTGAAACCCGGATAATTTCCGCTGAGCATGGCAAGACAAAGCGTTATTATATTCAGAAAAGAAAGTATTTTATAAATAAAATTCATATACATCCCCCTTTTTATATAATACAGTTTTTACCCGTTCGGTCAATATACAATTTAAATTTTATAGGGTGTAATAACAGATTTATTTTTATCGCCTTTTCGGCGCAGAAAATATTCTTACCTCCCCTTCAGTGCAGCGAAACAGCGCAGCAGAAGAGTAACGGAGGGGTTAGATTAAAGTCTGATAAGTACGCACTCCCTCAGTCGGCTATGACTCCTTTACAGGGAGTGTCAAGGTTACGTTTAATATATCTCATAAAATACAACATTGCTTGCGTCGAGCGTGTCGTTCAGATTTATAACTCCGTTTTCGACTTTTGCTGTAGAATAAACAGGCACAAGCTTTGAGCACTCGGCATATTTAGCTTTCAATTCATTAAGATATATTTTTCTCGCATTTTCATCGCAGAGCGTTGTGGGATCATCAAGACTCGGATCATCGGGTGACCAGTCGAAGCAGTCATCTGTAATTCCGTAAGTTTTTCTGTCCTCAAGGAATTCGTCAAAGAAGTTGCAATCGTCACCGATAACATACTTTACGACCGTAACTTCATCTTTTGTTATCCGGGGTGCTTTGACCTTCAAGGAAACATTCAGCTTGCCCGAATAATTGACGTTATTTTTGAAATTATACGTCATAAGTCGAAGCGTTCCGGTCTCCTCATTCCAGCCGGCGAGACACTCGCTCTCAACACCTATACCTGCTTTGACAATAGCCTTTGTCACGCTTGCCTTGCGGCTGTCGGCGAACCTTGCGATATTCGATGCAACATGGTAGCTGACGGACGGATTTCCTTCAAAAAGACCGCCCGAGAGGAAGCCCCACGATGAGAAATAATCAAGTCCGTTATTTATGCCCTGAGTGAAAAGCCTTGCATCATATGCTGCCTGCCAGGTATAGCCCGTAATTCGCATACAGAGCTGATCATCATTCTTTCCCGAGCTCAAGCCGTAAAGAAGTCTGCCCTCGTCAACGCCGTAGAACAGGTTCTTCAATCCGTATTTTTCTGCCGTTTTCCTCAGATATGCTATTGTTTGGGTCAAGGTTTTTCCTTTTGTATATTTACCCGGCTTATTGTCATAAAAAGATGCGGAAAGGAAAGAAATCTTTGTGCCCTTTTTGCCCGTTGCATAGTTGGTTCCCTTTGCGACGTGCTTTATAAAATCAGCCTCATCCCACAGACCCTCTGTGACTGTCATGGAATGTGCACCGACTGTAATATCCTCACCGAGCACGTCAATAAGTGCCTGCACGGTGTAGTCATAAAGCTTGCAATAAGCAATCATTGAATCCTTCGGCTTGCCGTTCTTAGCCTGAAGCCAACCGCCGTTTTCATACTCGGTCATACAGCCAAAGCGCCAGCTTCTGACCTCATCAATGCCAAACTCATCAACAAGAGCCTGTGTAATAGCTTTTATATAAGCGTAATACTGCTCATAGTCGTCGGGCGGGTAAATATTCATCGAAAAATCTCCGCCGATTACATAGTCCGAGGTAAACTTTATCGGAACTCCGCCGAGCTTCAAATGCGGCTTTGCGCCAAGCTTCAAAATTCCTCGGCAATTTTTTATGAGCGGTTCAAAATCGTAATCCGTGAGAGTTGATGTGTCATAAGGATCCTTGAAAAGATCCCTTTCGGGCGTTCCGCCCGTACACTGCATAAGCTGAATATATCTCACAAACTCCGTAACATCGTAATCGGAGTTCACCTGCGGATCATAGAATTTTGTACCCATATCCCAAATGTTAACATTATCGACAATATTCGGAATTTCATCACCGAGGCGACCTGCGTTGACAACATATCTCACCGAACTTATGCCGTCAAAAAGCGGACAAAGCGAGGAGAAGAAAAGAACAATCGTCATGAAAACCGATGTTATAAACCTGATTATACACATATTTTTCACCTTTAAAAAAAACTGCCGCATTAAGTATCGCTGTAATACCTTAATGCGACAGTTTATTATTCATTGCTTATTTGCTTTCAGGATAGAACTCAGGAAGGAATTCCTTGTGAGCCTCCTTGAGCTCGTTAAAGCACTTAACTGCCTTGTCATAGTCACCGACAAGCGGATGAATAAGAAGTCCGTTGATAGCGGCAGTCTCGTTGCCTGTTGTTGCAGCCTCAACAGTGTACTTCTCATAAGCCTTAACTATTCTGATAAGGTTGATGATGTGCTTGTTGTGGAAATCTGTAACCTTGATCGGCTTTGCGCCGTCCTTGCCGATTACGCACGGAGCCTCGATAACATCGTCGTCCTCAAGGAAATCAAGTGTACCGTTATTCTTAACGTTAACGACCTGAATATCTCCGACATCGTTAGCAAGCGAATTGATGAGGTTAACGGCTGCAAGAGAATACTTGTGACCGCCTCTCTTGTCAAGAAGTGCGGGCTTTACGCAAAGCTCCTCGTCCTGGTACATTTTAAGAAGCTGCTCCTCAATCTCCATGCAAACCTGAGCTCTTGTCTTTTCGTCCTCACGCTGATGCTGGAGCTTAGCCTCACGGCAGTAGTAATACTGGAGATACGATGACGGGATAGCGTTAACTGCCTTCAAGCAGTCAAGACCGATACCGTCGTCCTGAATGTTAGCCATAACCTTAGCCTTGTAGCCCTGGTTGATCATGTCTGTGATAAGCTCCTTGCCGTCCTTCTTAATAGAAGTTACCCAGCTGAGGTGGTTAAGTCCGACATAAGTGATGTCAACATCGGGACCTGTTGTCTCCTTAATATCGTCAAGCATGTCAATGGGAACGTTGCAAAGACCGATGTTCTTAACGTTTGTGTTGTTGAGAACAAACTCAGTGATAATGCCCGAGGGATTTGTGAAGTTAATAAGCCATGCATCGGGGCAAATAGCTTCGATTCTGTCACAGATGTGCTTGATTACGGGAATCGTTCTGAGAGCCTTGAACATTCCGCCGATACCTGTTGTCTCCTGACCGATAAGGTTGTACTTCTTGGGAATGCTCTCGTCAAGATAACGGGCATGAAGCATACCGACACGAATCTGAGTAACAACGAAGTCTGCGCCCTGAAGTGCAAGGTCAAGGTCATCGGTCATAACGACTTCACAGTCAACGCCTGCCTTTTTGAGCATACGAACGCAAAGATTGCCTACGATAGTACGCTTTCTCTCGTTGATATCCATGAAGGATATTTTCTTAAGCTTGAGAGAATCCGAAGCCTTGAGAAATCCGTCAACAAGCTCCGGGCAATAGGTGCTGCCCGAACCGATTACAGCTACAGTGATTTCTTTCATATGTAATTACCTCTCTTGTTATATATATTGCTGGAAGATCCAGTTGATACAGCCGGTTACCGGTGGCTGAGTGAGCTTAATGAACTTAAGCTTTCTTCCGCCGGCTGCCGACGCCTTTTCCATAAGTGCTTTAAGATAAATCTCCGACGGGAGCTTTGTATGGATCGAACCCGAAAGAACGACCTCAACAACATCATCGGTGAAATTATTTGTATTAAGATGTGCGGCAATGAGAGCGGCACCTCTTGAAGCCATTTTGTCAATTACATCAAGAACAGCCTTGTCGCCGAGCTTTGCGGCGTCAAAGAAGAAGTCGATCAAACGCATGATGAACTTGTCCGCATCGGGATCCTCAAATCTTGAAACGAGCGAAAGGAATTCCTCTTTTGAAGAGAGCGAATACTCATCGAATACCATCTTGGTAACGGCAGTCTTTCTCAGTCCGAGATAAACGTCATCATAAACCATTCTGTAGGTCTCGCCTGCTATCCAATGACCGTTGCCGATATCGCCCGAGAACTCGCCGAGTCCCGCAAGCTGAAGCATTTTGCCGTCGTTATCAATTGAGTTACAGCATGTGCCCGTGCCGCAGTTATAGCCGATAGCCGCCGCACCCGTTGAGCCTGCCTTGACAACAATGAAACCGTCGTTGTAAATCTCAAACTTTTCAAGACCGTAATCAAGAAGTCGCTTTTTCATCTCGTCATGCTGGAAGGGATGGTCGATTCCTGCAAGACCCATGAGTGTGAAGTCAACATCATGAAGCGAAATGCCTGCCTCATGAAGCAGATTTTTAATGCCTGCCCAAATGATATCGGCTGCCTCGTCAAAGCCGTTCTCCATATTCTCATGGTTGCTGCCCGGTCCTTTTACCATGGCAACAATGTTTTTCTTTTCATCAAAAAGCGCATAAGCGGTCTTGGTTCCGCCGCCGTCAATACCAATGTAGTAACTCATGTGTAACTCCTTTGTTTGAAAATTTTTGCAATGGGCAATGACGCCTATATAATTGCACAAATAACCTTTAATATTATACTATCTTTGCTTTTTAAAAACAATAGCTTTTTGTAAAATAATGGGTAAAAAGTACAAAATTTCAACAGTGTAAGGCATTTAAACTTTTCGCAAAAGGTCGATACCGAATTCAATTTCGGTTTCAAGGCTTTCGATATTGTTGAGTTTATCCTGATCCGCCTTACCTGTTTTATAATAATAGGGCGTCATTCTGAAAAGATTCATGATATCCTCATTGCAGCTGACAACAATTTTCTCTTTGATTTCATCATGCTTTTCAATTTCAAAACCGTTGGGAATACTTCCGTCAATCTCATTAAGATACGGCTTTTCATAAATAATGGATTTAAGCCCCATCAAATGTCCTTCAAGCGGATAAGCCCTGAGCCAATATCCGCCGTCTTTAAGAATCCTGCGTATCTCGTCGGAATTGTGCGGCGCAAAAACGGTCATCGCAAAATCGCAGTATTCATCTGCAATCGGCAGCTGAAATACGCTTGCAACGGCAAGAGAGATATTTTTATTACGCTTGCTTCCCGCAATCAGCGCCTGCTTTGAAATATCAATTCCGCCGTAGTTCATATCGGGATAGGTATTTTCGACCCTTGAGGTGTAGAAGCACTCGCCGCAGCCGAGGTCAATCAGTCTCATATTCGGGGAAGCATACTCCCCTATCGTGCTTGTTATTCTGTCGGCAAGCACACCATAATATCCCTTATCGAGAAAATCGGAACGGGATTTGACCATAAGCTTGTCATCACCGTGCCTTTTCGATGACGATTTCTGCGACTGCAAAAGATTAACATAGCCCTGCTTTGCAATGTCAAAGCAATGTCTGTTTGTACAGCGCAGCGAACCGCCGTCTTTTTCAAGGCGGCAGCCGCATACGGGACATGAAAAATCAAAGCTCATATTATGCCTTCTTTAATTTGTCCTCGGGAGCCTCTGCACAAGGACATTCAATCGGATCCTTTTGAATATTGAGTGGAGCGACGTATCTTACGGCGTTTGTGATAATTGTCTGAACGTTCGGATTTTTGAATGTCGGATTTGTCTCATGACCCGGCTGAAAATAGAAAACCTTGCCGAGTCCCCTGTTCCATACACAGCCCGAACGAAATACCTCTCCACCGCCGAACCAGCCGATAAGAACAAGCTCATCGGGATCCGGAATATCAAATCTCTCACCGTACATTTCCTCGTGCTCAAGATAGAAATATTCGCCTATGCCCTGTGTGATAGGATGATTGGGTGCGATATTCCAAACACGCTCTCTGTCACCCTCTCTCCATTTAAGAGAACAGGTCGTTCCGAGAGTTTTGCGGAAAATTTTTGAGAAATGACCCGAATGAAGCACGATGAGACCCATGCCTCTGAGAATTCTGTCGTGGATCTTTTCAACGAGCTCATCGGGAACCTTTTCGTGTGCAACATGACCCCACCAGATAAGAACATCTGTGTTTTCAAGCACCTCATCATCGAGTCCGCATTCGGGCATATCGAGCGTTGCACAGGTCACATTTATATCGTCGTTTGAGTCGAGAAAATCGGCAATGCAAGCATTTATTCCGTCAGGATAGACCGCAAGAACATTGTCCTCCTTATCCTGAACATGTTCATTCCATACAGTTACGTTAATCATTTTAACGACCTCCTTTATAAATAAATGATATCATATTACAGCTTTCATTTCAACCATTTATATCAAAATTACACAGCATAAAATAACACGGCGGAAA
>CAVGRW010000035.1:0-18353 GCA_963631735.1 Bacteroidaceae bacterium
CGCTGGGAGCCTCCGCCATGTACGGCTATCAGTTCTACAATATGCAGCTTTGCGCTCGTGACAACGGATTTGCCCGCTTTGAGGCGATGGAAAACCACTATAATCTGCTTTACCGTGAAGACGAGCGGGAGCTGATCCCGATTTGCAAGCAAATGGGCGTGAGCTTAATGCCTTACAGTCCTCTTGCGGCGGGTCATCTGACAAGACCTACATGGAACACGGATACCCTCCGCAGTAAAACGGATCGTGTGGCTATGGGCAAATATGACCGCACCGAGGAGCAGGATATGCAAATCGTTGCCCGTGTTGCGGAGCTTGCCGAAAAGTACGGCGTAAAGATGCAGGAGATAGCCCTTTCTTGGCATTGGGCAAAAGGTGTGGCTTCACCCATCGTGGGTGCGACCAAGGCGCAGTATCTCGACGATGCCGCCGCTGCGCTGAATGTCACGCTCACAGACGAGGACATTGCCTATCTGGAAGAGCCGTATCTCCCGCACCGTATTGTGGGAGCGATCGACCGCAATCCACCGCAGGGCGTGATGCTGCTGGACGAGAAAAAATAAGCACAACCCCGATGAGTTTCAGATTTTCTGTGCTCATCGGGGCTTTTTGCGCTTTCATATCCGTAGGAGGTGCAGTTTTCTCCAAAGGTGGTGCACCCCCTAAAAATGCGAACTGCACCCCCCTCTAACCCGGAATTGCACCCCCTTACACGGTTTCTATCAAAATTACGGTTCTTTGCCAAAGTGAAAAGCAGGTCGTGAGACCTGCTTTTTGCTTTGGCAAAATAATGTGTTGCTTCTTTTTCTTATATCTTGATATCGAGCATGAGAAAACGTAAAATATAATCTGCGAATACATACTAACCCCAGACTATGGTGAAGCAATATCACCACAGCCCGGGGTTATTTTAGTTATTTATTTTTTGAAGAAAATTCCAAAAATTCTTGCGAAAAAGCTTGTGAGTCTTGCAATGAAGCCTGTCGGCTGAGTCGGAGCGTTTCCGACACTGTCCGCCACAACGGTATGGCTTGAGCCGTTGGTTTCAAGAGTCTGCGCCTCTCTTGTTTCAAGAATTTCACCGCAGTCCCTGCATTTCTTTACCTCTCTGCCGTCCTCGGCAAGCTCCCACTCCCCTGCCGTATGTCCTGTTGCGGGAAGATATTCGCTCTCGGTGAACTTTTCACGGCACTCCTTACAGATGTCACAGCGATAACCCTTTTTCGTGCAGGTTGGTGCAAAGTAGATGTGCTCGACATCGTAATGGTCACATTCCGTAATAGTTGCTATGGAATTCTTCTGAGCGAATTCATATGCCGCAGAACCCTCTCGGCAGATAAATGTTATGCCCTCCATTGTCTTATACGGCTTGGTGACGGTATGGAAAGCGGAGTAATGAATCGTCGTAACGTTCTTCGAGATCCTTACCATCTTCATATCCGTACAGCCCTCGAAAGCCTTTTCGCCGATTTCGGTAACCGATCTCGGGATAGATACTGCGTATCCGATGCCCTGCGGGCTCTTTATGAGCTTGGTTTTGTTCTTGTTGTAGAGAATTCCGTTTTCGTCGGAGCTATAATAGGGGTTGTTCTCGTCAACGGTGATTTGGCTCAATTTCGGGCAATCGGCTATGAAGCTGCTGCCGAGAGTTTTTACAGATGCAGGCAAATACAATTCACGAAGCCCTGTACAGCCATTAAAAGCACTTCTGATATCCTCAACGCTCGCACCGATATCAACCTTTTTAAGCATTTTGCAGTTATAAAACATGAAATAATATGAGGTTGCGGCATCGGGCAGCTTTACACTTTCAAGATAGGTACAGCCTGAGAACATAGCGTGTCCCATCTTTGTTACGGTATCGGGAATTTCAAACTTAGTCAGTGCCGTGCAGTCCATAAACACACTGTCACCCATTGTTTTGACCGACGGAGAAATATCCACGGATTTAAGCGAAGTACAGCCTGAGAATACAGCCGAACCGATTTCTGTAACCGAATTGGGTATCGTAAAGCTTACGAGCGAGGTACAGCCTGAAAATGCACCGTTGCCAAAGGTCTTAATTGAATTTGCCATCTTTACATTTTTAAGTGCCGTACAGCCTTCAAAAGCGCCCAGCTCTAACTCAGTTACCGAATTCGGTATATTTATTTCTGCCAACGAGGTACATTTACTAAACGCTCCTTCGCCGATAATTTTAACCGAGGTTGGTATTTTCACGTCCGTGAGCGAGGTACAGCCATTAAAGGCATTTTTGCTGATAGTTTCAACCGTGTTCGGGATCTCGATTGATTTGAGCCCCGTGCAATCGGCAAACATTCCGTTATAAATTTCCTTTATACCCTCCGGGAAATTTATCTTTTCAAGCAGCTTGCAATTTGCAAATACTTCTTCTCCAAACGATTCGGGAATGCTTTCAAAGCTGAGCTCCTTGAGCTTTTGGTTATTCGCAAAGGCGTATTTATCCAGCACCTTGATTTGAGACGGCACGGTAAAGCTTTCAAAGCCGCAGCCGCTCAGACCGTTTGTTGCGATCTTCTCAACCGATTTCGGGAAATTGAACGTGGTCAATGACGAACAGCCGTAAAACATTCCGTAGGATATTTCCTTAAAGTCATCGGGGAGCTTTATGTCCGTAAGGTTTTTGCAGTAGCAAAATGCAAATTCATCTATGAATTTTAAATTCGGATTATCCTCGATCGTCAGGGTTTTCATTTCATTACACCCGTTAAAAGCCTTTTGGAAAATTCCGACTACGGGGCAATCAAGTATTCCGTAAACCGAATCGCTCTGAACCATCGGGGGAATAACAACGTCCTCGGGGACTGTTTCTTTATCATAGCCCTTGACTTTAGCCGTGGCTGTAACGATAATTCCCGTATCTGTATAATCGGCAGTCATTACTATATAGTACACAACACCGTCTACGGTAATATCCCATGCGCTGCTTCCCGCAAGGCTCGTCAGACCCAAGGGTATTATGAGCGCAACGCACAACAAAACCGTCGAAAGTAATTTAACTATTTTCTTCTTCATTTTCCGCACCTCACTTAAACAGTTTCAGGAACCAGTTGATAGCCTTGACAAATGCCGCTTTCACCGCATTGAACGCCACCTGAACCTTATCCTTAAAGCCCTGCTTGACCTCAATATTGAAGTCAACGCTTGCCGTCCCTTTGAAATTGCCTATGCCCTTTATTGTGGCGGTCGCCGTGCCTGCCGAACCGTTGTTCTTATAGGACACGGTGTAATCCTCGCCCTCCTTGAGCGTCTTGCCGTTGAACTTAACCTTGACCTTCGGCTCGCAGGGTGTCAGACCGTTTGTGGTCTGCGTTGGGATTGAAACGATCTCCGCCTTGTCGATCGAAACGGCGATGATTGCGAAATCAACCTTTGTCACAAGCATTGAGAAATCCTCAAGACCCGTTACGATAACGTTCGCCGTGCCGACGTTTATATTATTGATATATTCCGTTGAATAGTCCTTATTGCTTGTGAGCTTCCTGTCGGAGAATCTGACCGAAACCTGCGGCTCGAGCTTTTTGCCCGTGTAGCTCTGATTTGCGATAGGGTCAACGATGAGCGTCGTTACCTTTATGCCGTTTGCCTTTGCATAGCTCTCGGCGTAGGAATTCTCGTTGCAATAAATCGTGAGCTTGTCGCAATAATCAAATGCGTTATCTGCAATTTTCTCAACAGAGTCCGCAATGACCGCTGTTTCGAGATTTTTGCACGATGCGAACGCAAGTGTGCGGATCTCCTTAACGTTTCCGCCGACCTCAAGAGTTTTGAGCTGAGTGAACGATTTGAAGCTTCCTTTTTCAACCGCCTGCGTTTCCAAATTTGAAAGAGTCAGCTTAACATCGGCGATTCCCGACTCGTTAAATGCACCCTCATCAACGGAGGTTATATCCCTAAAGGCAAAATCCGTCAATGATTTGCAGCCGTAAAAAGCGTCATACTTTATATACTTAGAGCCTACTCTATCCCATGTTACTTTATATAATTTCTCACAATTTTCAAATGCAGCCTCAAGGATGTATTTCACGTTCTTTGATATCTTAACTGTTTCAAGCTCTGTACACTCGTAAAACGCAACCTTTCCGACGTGAATGATTGAATCGGGCATATCAATATTTTTCACGGTCGAATGTGAGAAAGCGCCATAACCTATTGAAACAACACCGTTCTCAAACTTTACCTCACTGAGACTTTTGCAATCACGTAATATATGTTGAGGAATATACTTTTGCTTTTCGGTGAATGTGAAAGAAGTTATTTCGGTATTGCAGAAAGCACTTGATTTTAATTCTGCGTTCTTTGCAAAATCAGCATTGGTAATTTCTGTGTTTTTGAAAGCATATCTGTCTATAACCTCTATGTTGCTGTTCTCGCCAACAATAACATTCTTCAATGCGAAACAATCTTCAAATGCGGATTCTCCGATTTTCTTTATGCTGTCGGGCAATGTAATACTCTCCAGCAACTCACAATAATGAAATGCCTCAGGATCTATTGCTGTTACGCCGTCTTCAATTTCAACATTTTTGAGCTGTTGACACGTGCTCATAGCGCCGTACCAATGTTTAAGTGTATTCGGAATTTTTATTGACTCAATCTTACTTTCTGCAAAAGCATCCAAGCCTACGAACTTCAATGATCTCGGAAATTCAACCGCAGTGATGTTCCCACATTCTTCAAAAGCAGATGCGCCTATGTATTCAATCGTTTTTGGAAGTTTCAGCTCACCGTTAAAAGGACAGAATGCAAAAGCCTGACCGCAAAGAGTTTTGAGCGATGCAGGAAGGTCGGTATCAGCGAGCGAAGTGCAAAGCGAAAACGCATCATAGCCGATATACTCAACCGAATCGGGAATACTGACAAACTCAAGCGAGGTGCAGCCTCTGAAAGCGAAATCCCCTATCTTTTTCAGCGTTGACGGAAGTCTTACAGCCAAAAACTCATATCTCGGTGTATATTTTCCGATTCTATACTTCGTTGAGGGTCTGTATTTTACCGAATTGTCAATTATACACTCAAAGGCTTTGGTACCTATGCTGACAACCTTGTGAGAGCCAAGCTCCGCAGGGATATCCAAAAGAGGAGCGTCCGCAGGTCCCGTGTAGCCGGTGATCTCGGCGTTGTCATCCTTATCAAGCGTATAAATAAAGTTGCCGGAGCTGTATTCCTGCTGTTCTTTTTTTGCTTCAAATATATAGTAACCGTTCTCTTTTCCGCTCAGGAAATATCCTTCATTGGCAAGCGAGCAATAGAAATCAGTATCGGGAAGGCTCTTGAGCATAATTGTCGCATCTTTTTCAAGCAAAATATAGTCCAGATAATGACCCTTGAAAGACGGAGCTTCACTGTCAATAATAATTCTTTTAATACCGCTGCACTCGTCAATCATGGTCTCTGACAATTTGTAACAGCTTGACGGTAAATGAATTTCTATTAGCGAAGGGCAGTTAAAAAAGGCTCTTTCTCCGAGTTCTTCAAAGCCATCATTGAAAATGACTTCTTCAAGATTCGAACATTCAACAAAGCCATCGCCCGTAACTCGGCGCATATTATTCGGAAGAATTATTTTACGAACATTTTTATTTTTAAATGCTTCCGAGCCGATTCCGCTTACAGGAATACCGTTGATCTCATTCGGAATTGTTACAACATCGTCGTCTTTCAAATATTCGCCGATTTCAATTTTTCCGTCATCGCCGAAACGGTAAACAAATTCGTCTGTTTTTTGGTCACCGAATTCGCGCGCCATTGCAGGCTGGGCAACCGACGCAATGGTCATCACCGATATAACGGCAAGCATTACGGATAAAATCTTTGAAAATATTTTCTTCATTTTGTCTCCTCCTTGATTCCGAAGGTCGTGTAAACTCCCTCGTAGCTGATTGTTATAAAAGCAGTCCCGTTAGGAAGCTTCTCAGTTTTGATCGTGTATTCTCCGCCGCTGAGCTTCTTCTCGCTCCTGTCGCTGTAAACCGCATAGACCTCCATGCCGCTGAGGTCAATATTGTCCAAGTCCTCCGCCGTGAAGTCGAAGCCCTCCGGGAACGACGCATAAACGGAATTGAGCACCTTTGTGTCCTCCCTGCGAAGCACCCTTACCCTGAATGTTTCCGAAGCGTCGCCGCAGCTTACCTTTACCGTTTCATAGCGCTCCTTTGTGCCGAATCCGTCATCCACAGTAACCTTGCAATCGGCAATCGGAACGTTTCTCTCGGTGCCGTCGGTGTAGCTGACTATCGCCGTAATGCCCGATGTGTCAAGCTTCTCGCCGATGTAGTATTCGTCCTTGAAGCCGTCGCCGAACCTGAGCCTAATTCCCGTCGGCACCGCCGCCTGCGTTGTCGGTTCTGTCGTTGTCGTTACCGCCTCGGTCGTTGTCCGCTCGGCTGTCGTGCTCTCGGTCGTTATCCGAGCAGTTGTCGTTGTTGTTTTGGCTTCTCGTTTTTGCTCTATAGTATGGCTGACCGCCACTGCGCCGAAACTGATTGCTGCGAGTATCGCACATGCCGCCGCAACCGAAATAAGCTTCTGCCTGAAGGTTTTACCTGCGTGCTTCTTCACGAACGGAATGACCTTTGCGTAATTTTCGTTTTCAAGCTCGTCGAGCGTATTGATACATTCATCAATAAAATCACAGTTCGGCTCACTCTTTAAAAGCTCCTCGTCGATAAGCGAATTGATGAACTCTGCGACCTCTGCCCTGAATCCGGCATTGTCATATATGCTGTTGAGTATTTCTTTTGTAACCTTAAGATCATTCACGGTTCCTCACCTCATTTCATGTTATACCGTAGGTTTTTATCAAATCTTTTATCCGACCGCGCAATCGTGAAACACGCTTTGCCGTCGCAGTCGGCGTAATATTTAAAATTTCGGAAATTTCCTTTAATGATTTTCTGTCGGTGTATTTCAATTCATAAAGAACTCTTTCTTCAACCGTCAGCATCTCGATCAATAGCCGTGCACATTCATCATAATCGAAATCATCGGGTACACTGTCCGGCGGTGCGGCGATTTTTTCCGCCGCTTCGTCAATATCGACCGTTCGGCTTTGCTGTTTTCGGCAGCTCTCAACCGTCCTTTTGACGAAGTTATCGGCCGTCCTGTACAGGAACGCTCTCGGCTGTTCGACCGTTTCTCCGTCCGCCAGCTTATTATGAAGAACCAGGAAGGCGTCCTGCACACAGTCCTCGGCGTGCTGCGAAAATTCACCGAGCCGCACACGGCAATATTTATAGATGCTCTGATAATATTTTTCATAGCAATCGCCGACGGTATTGTTCGTCAGCAAACGTTCGTCAACGTCCATGTGCAACCCTCCTTTATTTTGTCCTTCATTTAGTAGTCAGCAAAAACTCGGTTTGTGACATAAATTTTTTGAAAATTTTTTTCGCAAAAAAAGACAGCCGCCGCATTAAAGGGAAATTGCTTTAATGCGACCGCCGTCGCAACCGTTAATATTATATTATATCGCCCGACATATTTCAACATAAATCTGCAAAGGCATAAATAAAAGGCACGGCGAAAAACCGTGCCTTAATTTGTTATTCAATATGTACGATTACATCTTGAAGCCTGTCATGTTAACAACAGACGATGCAGTTGAGGTACCCGATGAGCTCATAACGCTTGAAAGCTCAAACTTGAAATCGAACTTAGCGTTGAGAGAAACAAGGTTACCTGTTGAAGCATTTACAACAGCCGTGATAACAGCGTTTGAGTAGCTCTCGGAAATGTTTGCGCTGCCGCAGCCCGGAACCTCGGAAATAGCAGACATAACATTCTCTGCTGTCTTGTGATCCCAATAATCCTTATCGTTGTCACCGCATGCGAGACCGCTTCTGTCAAGAGGAGCATTGTTTGAAGAAACAACCTTGCCGCCCTTAACGGTGCTTGAACCGTTCTTGATATGAAGCGTGATTGTGTAGTTATTGCCGTTCTTTACGCATGTTGCGCTTGTAACATCAGAAGCTGTAAGCTTTGATGCCTTGAAATACTTATGGTAGCTGTCAGCGTCTGCCGAGGTAACCGACTTTGTGAACTTGTTGCCGTCGCCTACGCCCATGAACTTATAGACAATGCTCTTCATCGACTTGAGAGCAACGCCTGCGTCAAATGACTTCTCTGTAGTTGTTCTTGTCTTGTTGAAAGCCGCCTTCTTGGAAGCAACCTTAGCCGTAGCTGTGTTGTAGTAGCTAACGATCTGAGCAGTGCCCGTCGGGATTGAAGAACCTGTGCTTGCAGCGTTTGTCTTAGATGTTGAAGATCCTGTGCTTCCGCCTGTGCTGTTGTCAGCCGGAGTTGCATCTGTCGGAGCTTCGCCGTTTGCATCTGTCGGAGTCTCGCCGTTAGCGTCGGTCGGAACTTCACCGTTTGCATCTGTCGGAACCTCGCCGTTATCGCCGTTGTTATCAACGTCATCGCCCATTGTATCCGTAGCCGAAGCGCCGCCTCTCTGCTCTGCCGCTTTCTTTGTAGCGTCACAGATCTTGCCTGTGTTTACAACAGCCGTAACGCAGATTGCGATAACGCAAACGAGAGCTGTAATGCTCTTTGCAAGCGTTTTCTTGGAATCAAGATCCATCGGAGTCTTTTCCTTTTTAGCTTTCTTTTCTTTCTTAGCCTTCTTGGTCTCAACAACTTCCTCGTTCGGATCTGCCGAGACTTTCTTTTTCTTGCTCATGATATTCTGCCCCTTTCGAGATCATATATGTTTACTATATTATACTTTTTTTGCAAAGAAATGTAAAGTAACTATGTCACAAAAAACGCATTATTTTTTTGTGCAAGTTGTTGCAAACAACATTTAAAGACGCAGACTCATGAGCTCAACCGTAAAGTATAAAATCAAGCACCGCCGAATGTTCAGCGGTGCTTTGAAGCATTATTTATATTTTAATCGGTTGAGACTTTATACCATCAAGTCGCACACCATGTTGCTGAGCTCTGTCGGGTCGTCGATTGAAAGTCCCTCAATCAAACGAGCCTGAGCGTAAAGGATTTTTGCATACTTGCCTGCCTTCTCCTTGTCGCTCTCGTAAAGCTCGGTAAGCTTCTGTGCGATCGGGTGATTCTCGTTGATTTCAAGTACGATATTCGCCTTGACCTTCTGATCATTGGTCGGCATCGAATTAAGAACCTTTTCCATTTCAAGTGAAATTTCGCCCTCAGACGTAAGGCATACGGGGTGCTTCTTGAGCTTATTTGTAAATCTTACGGAAGAAACGCCGTCACCGATGCTCTCCTTGAGGTAATCGAGCATTTCCTTGCCGTCCTCGTTCTTCTTTTTAAGCTCCTCTTTCTCCTCCTCGCTGTCAAGCTCAATGCTGTCGGTGCAGATGTTTGCAAACTTCTTGCCCTCAAACTCGTTGAGCATCTTAATTGCGAATTCATCGACATTCTCGGTGAAGTAGAGAACCTCGTAGCCCTTGTCCACGACCGACTCAACCTGCGGAAGAAGCTCGATCTTGGCAACGGAGTCGCCGCATGCGTAGTAAATCGTATCCTGCGACTCTTTCATTCTGCCGACATATTCCTTGAGCGTTGTCAGCTTCTTATCGTTCGATGAATGGAACATAAGCAGGTCACTGAGCGTGTCGTTCTTTGCGCCGAATGCGTTGTAAATGCCGAACTTGAGCTGCGTGCCGAATGCGTTGTAGACCATTTCGTAGGTATCGCGCGAATCTTTCATCAGTTTGATAAGCTCGGAATGGATCTTCTTTTCAAGGCTCTTTGCAATGAGCTTGAGCTGTGCGTCATGCTGGAGCATTTCACGGGAGATATTAAGCGACAAATCCTCGCTGTCAACAAGACCCTTTACAAAGCTGAAATAATCGGGAAGCAGGTCGGCGCACTTTTCCATGATGAGGACGCCGTTTGAATAGAGCTGCAAGCCCTTTTCGTAGTTTTTGGTGTAGTAATCAAACGGAGCATGGCGAGGAATATAAAGCAAGGTATTGTACATTACCTGACCTTCCATCTTAGCATGGATAACCTTTGCCGGCTCCTCGTAATCATAGAACTTGTTCTTGTAGAAGTTGCTGTACTCGTCGGCTGTGACTTCATTCTTGTTCTTCTTCCAGATAGGAACCATGGAGTTGAGCGTTTCAGTCTCCGTCACCTGCTCATACTCGTCCTCGGTGCCCTCTTTAAGGTGGCTGTGAGTGCAGTCCATTGTAATGGGATATCTGATATAATCGGAATATTTCTTGACGATTTCTTTGATTTTATATTCCTCAAGGTACTGTTCGTAATCGTCGTCCTCCGTGTTCTCCTTGAGATAAAGAGTGATTACGGTACCGTGGTCGAAATCAGCCTCACACGGCTCGATTGTGTAGCCGTCCGCGCCCTTTGATGTCCATTTGTGAGCCTCACTGTCGCCGAAAGCCTTGCTGACAACCTCAATTTTGTCACTGACCATGAATGCGGAATAGAAGCCGACGCCGAATTGACCGATGATGTCAACGTCCTCCTTCTTCTCGTTGTCATTCTTGAAGTCAAATGAGCCGCTCTTTGCGATAGTGCCGAGGTTCTGCTCAAGCTCCTCACCGTTCATGCCGATACCGTTATCGGAAATCGTGAGGGTTCTCGTCTCTTTATTCGGCTGAATTTTGATTGTCAAATCACTTCTGTTGAGAGCGAGGTTATTCTGCAATGAATGATAATAGAGCTTGTCCATCGCGTCGCTTGCGTTTGAAATAAGCTCACGCAGGAAAATCTCCTTGTGGGTATAGATCGAGTTGATCATCATGTCGAGCAGTTTTTTTGACTCTGCCTTAAACTGTTTTGTACGCATATATATCACCTGTCTGTAATGTAATAAGAAAAATTAGCACTCTTCATTGTTGAGTGCTAATTTAGTATAGTCCTATTTGTTTGATTTTGCAAGGGGTAAATGAAAGAATTAACAAATTGGTAATATTTGAAGTATTTTTGACTTATCAAGTACATGTTTTGCAGCGAACAAAACCGTCTTGCCACATCCAATGCACATTAATCTCCTATTATTCGTTTTTCGGAGCCAATTGATTAAAGCATTGACAAAAGTTAACGTCTCCCCTTGAGTGATCAAGAGGAGACGTAATTTATTTACTTATGGCTTTTCAAGCAATCAGCAAACATTGCCTATAAGATCAATGAACCACTTGATGACTTTTGCAATAATCGAAACGAACCAATCACGGATGTTATCCCACTTTGTCGGGAGCTTGGAAACCTCGGTGTTCTCGTTGCGCTTTGCGTGGCAAACCGAACATTCCTCGTGCGCGATACCCGTTTCGGTCTCGGTAGCTTCCTTATCGGTTACCCACTCGAAGGTGTGCTCGCCCTTTTCGATTACGGAATCGCCGTACTTGCACTCCTTCCAGTGCTCGTTTTCGTCGAACTTCCAATCGCTGTAATCGTGATCGGCATTTACGGTGATTGTGACTGTTGCAGTATTGGCAAATGAGTCAATTGCCATAATCTTAAGCTCGCCGCTTGCGGGTTCAATAGTATAATATCCGTCTGCGTCAGGCTCAAGCACATCACCTTTTACCATTACAACTAATCCATACGTCGGGTTGTTGTCGGTTACTTTGAATTTCTGAGCGCCGCAATAGGTCTTGCCGTTTTCAAGACCGATTATTACGGGAGCTTCGATATCTCTCCATACCGCACCGAGTGTGATGGTGTCAATGCTGTCGTCCTGAACGAGCTCGCCGTATGTGCAATTCAAAGTCGTTGCATTCAATTTCGGAGAAACTATGTTCCAACCGTTGAATTCAAAGCCGCCGTCTCTCGTCGGAGGAACAACACCGTCGAGCACCTTGTCGTCCCAATGAAGCGTCTTATCTGCAACAGGTGTGCCGCCTCTTGTATCAAACTTAATCGTATAGGTTTTCGCTGTCCACTCTGCTGTCAAGGTAATTCCGCTTACCTTATCGTCTGCGGCGAGGTCGGAAAACTTTGTGTCTGCCGATACTGCCGAATTATTGAACTTCCAGCCTGCGAATGTGTAGCCTGCCTTCGTCGGAGCCGAAACTCCGTCAAGCACCTTGTCGCCCCATGCGAGTGATTTATCCGAAATTGCCGTGCCGCCGTTCGAGTCAAATTTTACGGTATAAGCGTTGGCTATCCACTTTGCCGTATAGGCAACCGTCTTGTTCATGAAGCTCGTCTGTTCCCAGCCGCCGAAGGTATAGCCTGCTCTTACAAGGTTTTCCGCTGTCGGAAGTGCGAGCGTTTCATTTGATTTATAGCTTATCGGTGCAGTATAGCCCTCAGCCCATGCGCCGCCGTCAAGGTCGTAAACAACGCTGACGTCAACTGCCTTCGGGTTGAATTTGAATGCAGGAACAATTCCCACACCCGTACCGAAAACTCCATCTGCGGCACTTGCCCAGCCGTAGGCGCTGACATAGTCAACACGGTAGGAGTCGACAGGAGAACGAAGCCACCAATATGGATAATCCTGGCTGATATATACGCCCTGACATTCTGAATAATCCGTACCCTTTATCTTTCTCGCCTCGTCAAATTCCTCATTTGATGAGTTGAAGCCGTATGCACTGTTCACTACATCGGAATACGTGAGAATAAATATTTTATCACCCGTATCAGTGCCGAACCAAGTGCCGTCGGTGCTGTTATTCTCAAGGAATGTTGTGCCTATAAGCATTTTCTCTTCACGGGAGAATGCCGTGTTGTAGAAAGTCTTGTTAAGCCACTGTCTCAGTGAGCTTGTTGACCAATCCGAGACATAATTTGTGCAATCTTTGCTGTTGTAAAGCTTATCGTCTTTCTTAATAACGAAATCCTGATAAGCCTGCGAATCAATTGCGTTTTCGCACATCACATATCCCTCATCGGGATCAAGCACACGCCATGTCAGCGGTTCATATTTAAAATAATATACATTGTTCGTGGTGTAACCGTTTTCATCCTGGAAAGAATAGGCTTTTTCTTTTGTTCCGCCTCCGTAGCTCGGTCTGTACTCGGTAAATGTAACCGCACGGAACAGTTCGCCGCCGCTGTAGAAATCCTTATACAGCATGAAATCACCGGGCTCCATTTTGCCGTCCGAACGCTCACCTGTTCCGCTGTAATACTTGTAGGATACCCAAAGATAATTTTCCGAGTCCGCTTCAAGCTTTGCAATCTCATCGGCATCCGTAACCTCGGACTGAGGATATGAGCCGAACTCGAGTTTGCTCCCCTTAGCAAGTGTCGGTGTTTTCGGGTTGAATTTGAACGCAGGAACAACGGCGTTATCGGTTCTGTTGACGTTGTAATAACCGGCGCCGCTGGAAACGATCCAACCGCCCGGAGCTACGCCAAAAGCGAATGCGCCGTAGAGACCCGTTGTACGCAGCCACCAATACGCAACCGTTCCCGACACATCTGCCGTATCTGCGCCCTGGCACTTTGCGTAATCCGTAACCGGTCTTATTCTTGCAAAATCGCTGCGTGATCCGTCCGTATCGAAGCCGTAATCGCTGTTTATTACATCATAATAAGTAATCAAAAAGATTTTATCAAATGTACCTGTACAGTCATACCTTGGGCTGAACGGATTGGTGTTATCAAGATAGGTTGTTCCGATCTGAGCCTGCTCCTCTGCCGTGAAAGCAGTGTTATAGAAATCATTATTCATCCACTCTCTCAGAGAGCATTTCGCCCAATCGTTGGCTAAATACTTGCAGTCCTTGCCGTTATAAACCCATTCTCCCGATTCAGAATTTACATAATAAGAATAATTCTCAAAAGCCTGAGCGTCAATGGACATATTGGATATAACGAAGCCCTCATCCGGATCAAGAACCTTCCATGTCAGCGGCTCATACCTAAAGAAGTAGGTAGTGTTCAGCTCGTAGCCGTTATTGTCTTGAGCCGAAGTAGCCTCGGATGAAACATCGCTCGTTACCTTAGGGCGGTACTGCGAGAATCTGACCGCACGGTATTTTTCGCCGTTAAGCTCAAGATCGGCATACTTCATGTAGTCGGATGCCGTCATGTTGCCGTCATACTCCGTACCCGTGCCGATGTAGTAGTCATAGGATACCCACATATCGTCGGTCAGTATGTCGTTAAGCGCCGAAATTATCTTGGGATTGATCTCCTTTGTCTGAGGATATGACCCGAACTCGATAATATCCCCCTTTTGCAAATCGCCGTCAAAAGTGTCGGCAGCCATTGTGATAGGTGCAATGCTCAGGAGCATGCACACCGCCAAAATGATGCTTAGAATTCTTTTTTTTATTCCTTTGTTCATTCTTTAGCCTCCTTTATTCTTAGGATTATAATCCAATTATAATTTATTTTCATTATTTTGTAAATATATTTATTAAAATTTTATATTTTTTATTTAACAAATTTCTATTTTTAGTGATAATATCAATTAAAAAACAAAATAATTCACATTTTTTGTGTCATTTTTATTGAAGCAACAAGTCCGTGTACAGCATCTGTCTTTCAATAACGAATAATGCCGCACTTCAAATTGACATTATATACAAAATCAAGACTCGTAATATATGCAAAATGCACTGTAGCTTTCGGAGGTAACAACATTATCTATATAAATTCTTATTATGTCTTTACATTTCTTGAAAAATTTGTTAAAATATTGTTATATTTTACCTGAGGTGATATATATGTCTAAAAAATTAGGCGTAGCCGTTATAGGCTGCGGTAACATTTCCCGTTCGCACATACCGAGCTATCTCAAGCTTGACAACGTTGAGGTTCGCTATTTCTGCGACATTATTCCCGAGCGTGCCGACAAGGCTGTTGAAACTTATGGCTGCGGCAAGGCTGTGTATAATTATAAGGAGCTTCTCGGCCACGATGATATCGACATTGTTTCCGTTTGCACCCACAACGATTGCCATGCTCCCATTTCTATTGACTTCATGCGTGACGGCAAGGACGTACTTTGCGAAAAACCCGCCGCAAGAATTCTCTCCGAGGCTCTTGAAATGCAAAAGGTTGCTCACGAGACAGGCAGAATGCTTTCGATCGGCGTTGTAAACCGCTTTGTAGATACTGTCAACAAAATCAAAGAGCTTATTGAGGACGATGTACTCGGCGATGTTTATCAGGTATATATCAGCTTCAGGTCGCACCGTTCGATTCCGGGACTCGGCGGCGATTTCACCACAAAAGCGGCTTCGGGCGGCGGAGTGCTCATTGACTGGGGTGTTCACTTTATCGACCTTGTCCTTTATTGTCTCGGAGATCCGACTCCCCTCACCTGTTCCGGCGTTGCACATTCAAAGCTTGGCACAGCGATGAAGAATTATGTTTACACAAGCATGTGGGCTGAGGATACCAAGAATACGGAAACGGGCACATTTGACGTTGACGATTTCGTTACCGGACTCATAAGAACCGACAAGGCGGCAATCACCCTCAACGGCGCATGGGCGCAGAACATAAATGAGAACGAAATGTTTGTTGATTTTCTCGGCACAAAGAGCGGCATAAGAATGCAGTACGGCGGAAAATTCAAGCTCTATTCAACTATGAACGGTATGCTTACCGATATTACCCCCGATTACAATTCAAAAGGCTTTGACTATGCGGCGGAAATCAAGTCTTTCGTTGACTCGGTTATCACAAGAAAGCCCAATCAGGCATACATTGACAACGCTGTTATTACATCAAAAATACTTGACGCTATTTACAGATCTTCGGAATCGGGTAAAGAAGTCACATTATAATAAAAGGAAGGCAAAACGATGGATATTAAAATTTTCGACAACGCAGAACAAATTGCATGTGCGGCTGCTCAGCTTTACAAGGATCTTATAGGGAATAAGCCAAATGCTGTTCTCGGTCTTGCAACAGGCGCAACTCCCGTACCTACATATAAGAAGCTCATCGAGCTTTACAACAACGGCGAAATCAGCTTCAAGGACGTTACAACATTCAATCTTGACGAGTATTGCGATCTTGACAAGCACGACAAGAACAGCTACTACACATTCATGCACGAGAATCTTTTCAATCATGTTGATGTAAAAGAAGAAAACGTAAACTTCCTTGACGGCAACGCCGAAGACTGCGACGCTGAGAGCAAGCGCTATGCCGAGGCAATCAAGACTGCGGGCGGAATTGACCTTCAGCTTCTCGGAATCGGCACAAACGGTCACATTGCTTTCAATGAGCCCGCCGATAAGTTTACGGACGAAGCATTCAAGGTAACGCTCACTCAGAGCACGATAAACTCAAATCAGAAGTATTTCGGTGACGTTCCGATGCCGAGATACGCTATGACAATGGGTATCGGTTCGATTATGCGCTCGAAGAAAATTCTTCTCATCGCAACGGGCGAAAGCAAAGCGAAGGCAATCAAGGCGATGGTTTCGGGCGAGATCACGCCGCAGATTCCCTGCTCGATCCTCAATGAGCATAAGGACGTTATCATCATGCTCGACAAAGCGGCGGCAAGCCTGCTTTAATAAATGCTCTGATTTAAGAAGGTCTAAAAAATGAATATACTTGCAATCGGCGCTCATCCGGATGATCTCGAAATTGCCTGCTACGGTACATTGGCACGGTATGTCAGAGAAGGTCATTCCGTTTCTGTTTGCCATGTTTCAAACGGAAATCTCGGTCATGTTATTATCGAGCCGAATGAGCTTTCAAAAATACGCCGAACCGAGGCGGAAAAAGCAGCCGAGATCATCGGCGCAAAGCATTACACTCTTGATATCGACGATCAATATGTTGACGCATCAGACGATGAACAGGTCAAAAGACTTGTCAGGGTTCTTCGAGAAGTCAAGCCAGATTTTATAATTACACATTGCGAAAACGACTATCACCGTGACCATGTTCAAACCTATCAGCTTGTATTCAGAGCAACCTGCGCCGCAAGTCTTTCTCACTACAATGACGGAACCGAACTTTCGCCGACGGAGATTTGTCCGCTGTATCAAATGGATACGCTTGCAAACACAGGCTTTGATCCGACAGAATATGTTGATATCACCGACACTATCGAGCTGAAGCTTAAAGCTCTTGCCTGTCATGAATCACAGATAGTATGGATGAAAGAACATGATAAAATCGACTTCATTGATTTTGTCCGCAGCAGTTCAAAGGTCAGAGGCTATCAATGCGGAGTTTCATATGCCGAGGGCTTCCGCCCGGATATGCACTACGGCAGAATGACAACTAAAAGATTTTTACCGTAAAAAAGCGGCAGTATTCATTATGTGATTACTGCCGCTTAATTATTTTTGACAAAACAGAGCACAAAATGTCAGGAAAAAGGAATTGCCCCCTGCTATAATGAATTCACACGGAAAGGAGAGGTCATATGGACTGGATATCGGGAATTCAACAGGCAATCAACTACGCTGAGGAGCACCTCTGCGAGGAGACGGACTACGACGCAATTGCACGTCAGGCGGCATCGTCTACGTTCCACTTTCAAAGGGTGTTCGGCATGATATGCGGCTTTACCCTCGGCGACTACATTCGTATGCGGCGTTTGTCATTGGCGGCTGAAGCGCTGCAGCACGGCAAGGACACAAAAATAATTGACGTTGCGTTGAAGTACGGCTACGAATCCCCCGAGAGCTTCACCCGAGCGTTCACCCGTTTTCACGGCATAACTCCGTCTCAGGCGAAGCACGGCGAAACAGTCCGTTCGTTCTCACGGCTTTCCGTTAAACTCATTTTAGACGGAGGTAATTTTATGGATTACAGAATTGAGAAAAAGGACGCATTTAAAATTGTTTGCAAAAAGAAGCACGTCAACAAGCCGCAGGGTGACACAGCGACTGCAGACATTTCAGCCTTTTGGCGCGAAGTTAGCAACGACGGCTCGGTTGAAAGGCTGACAAAATACGCCGATTTCAGCAAGCTTCACGGCATACTCGGCATATGCTTCACAAGCGACATGGCAAACTCTGGCTTCCCCTACGGAATCGGTGCTGTGTACAACGGTGTTCCGCTCGACGGTGATGAATTTGAAATTGTCGAAATTCCTGCCTACACATTTGCGACATTCCCGTGCAAGGGCAAGATGCCAGATGCGTTCAAGGAGACTTTTAAGAGAATTTGCACAGAGTTTTTCCCGCAGAGCGCAACGTACGAATACGGCAACGGAGTTGAAATCGAAGTCTATCCGTCCGCCGATGTCAGCAATCCCGATTATTACTGTGAAATCATGATTGCTGTAAACGAAAAGAAATAAGAATATATAAAATCAACCGCTCAGGCCTAACGCTTGGGCGGTTTGTTGTATATGCGGCTGTCATTTTCTCTCTTAACTCAAAAAAATCCTCCCCTTTTTCAAGGAGAGGATATATTTTATTTAATTATACACCTTTGAGCAGCTC
>CAVGRW010000036.1:0-505 GCA_963631735.1 Bacteroidaceae bacterium
TTCAAGCGTCGTTCCCTCGGGGAAGAATGCGCCGAGGTTGAGATCGAGATCCTTGAGAATCTTATCCTGAAGAAGATCGTTTGAAACGATATCAACAAGCACATTAAAAATATCAAATATTGTGTCGCCGTTGTTGAGCTGATCAATGGCATCCATCATAAACGGATCGTCCTTCATATGGAGCTTGCCCTCATATTTATAAACGACGATGCACTCCAAAAGATCCTCAAATGTGCCGGGCTTCGTTCTGTCGCCGAAGCCGTATTCATCAATAAATCTTGTGTTCGGCAGATCGGAAACCTGAACATTCAGGAGCTTGTTGATCGAATTGACAAGATACTGAGCTGTTGCATCGGGATCGGTAAGGTAGTTTTCATAGATCTGATTGAGAAGATCCTCGATGAATCCCATAAGATTCTTTGTTGTGAAAAGCTCTGTGTCGCCGATCTTCAGGCCGTCGCCGAAGAAGCCTTTTATAAGTCCCTCAATGTCAAGACCCATACCC
>CAVGRW010000036.1:547-10431 GCA_963631735.1 Bacteroidaceae bacterium
GTCCTTTGCGAACTTCTCGGAATAGTCTCCAATCATACCGCCGAGCACATTGAGCGCCGTTGCGGAGAGTCCGCCCTCGCCGAAGAATGAATCTCCGAGAGATTTAATTCTGTAAGGCGCTGCGTATGTCTCGCCGTTAACGGTAACGGGAAGCACGCAGTCAACGTCCTTGCTTTCAACCTTCATTGTCGTCTTGCCGTTAACATCGGTAACAGCGTTGACCTCACGGAAATAGTTGGGGAACGCCGTAAGCGAATCCGTACAGATCTCGGTCAGTGTTTCGCCGTCATCGGTAAAGGTCTGAGCAATGTCGCTGTCGTGGATATGACCCGTGAACGAGAAGTGCATACCTGCGTCAACGAGCTTGTCTGTCAGTTCCTGCCAGCCGTCGATAACAAAGCCTCTGATGATTGTGTATTCACCTGTGAAGTGAGGAACAAAGTTATGGTGATTAACTCCGATAACCGTCTCGCCCTTTGCCTTTGCATCGGCGATCTCACTGAGAACCCAATTCGTAGCCTCGGTTGTAAGGCAGCCTGCCGTCTCGCCGAGATCCTTGCCCTTTTCGGTCACATCGGAGCTGTACTTGCCCGTATCCATAACGATGAATCTGTAACCGTCGGCACGGACGGAATACGAAAGCATATTCGCCTTGCCCTTTGACGGAGTGTATCTGTGGTAAGCAAGGTCATAGCCGAGATTCTTGTATATTTCAAGGAAATCCTCTGGTGTTGTGCGCTTTGCAAGCTCAGCCTTGCCGTTTTCGTATGTAGTGCCGTTTGCCTTGTTGATGTCGTGGTTACCGTTGATAACCATGACCTGAATACCTGTTTCCTTCTCGAACTTTTCGAGCCTTGCGGCAAGCTGTCTGTGAGCCTCATACTCACCGTTGGAGGTGAGATCGCCCGAAAGAATAAGGTACTTCATGCCGTTCTTCTTGGCATGTTCGGCAATGCCTGCGAGAGCCGACTCAAGAATACCGACCGACTGATACGGTTCTCTTGCAAGAGCGGTCTTGATGCTCTCCATGAAAGCCTCGTTGTAGTTGCCTGCCAGCGACGCCGGATAATAGTGCATATCCGACATAACGGCAAAATTAACTTCCTTGTCCGCTGTAAGCCCTTTCTTTATCGCATCCGCAGCCGATGAGCTCATCGGAACGATTGATAAAATCATTATCAACGTCAGCACAAAAGCGATAATCTTTCTGCTTAATTTCTTTGTCTTATTCATTTTCCAAATAATCCCCCTTCGTTTTTTTGGTAGCACCGCACAATTAAGATGTGCGAAATGCTTTTATATGGATTTCAACAAAGATTTAAGATTAACGAGTGCGTTCGGCACGCCCTTGGCGATTTTGCCGACACCCTTTGCAACGTCCTTGCCCTCAAACACCTTGAGAAGTCCGTCCGCCATATCCTCGGTGAACAGTCCGTTGCTCATTGAAACATAGTTTCTGATCGGAGTTTGCATAATTGTATTTGTGATCATCGAGCTGCCGACTCCGCCCTTCGGCTTCATAGCAAGATCGACCGTATTGTAAATGAACTTTGCAAGACCCTTGCCCTTGCTTCTCTCAATTGAATTGTTCAGGCTGTCGTTTGTGATTTCCGGAGCAAACTTAAATTCGCCGCCGTAAATTACCTTGAAGTCGTCCTCTCTTGCTCTCGCAGGATCGCCGTCGAAGTAAACGCCCGCCGACTCTCTCAAGTCAACTATTGTTGCGTCGTCCTCTGACTTCATCTTTGCAACGGCTTCAAGTCTTATATCTCTTGACGATGCGCCGACGAGTATCTTATATTCGCCGCTCTCAACGCACCAATCCTCCGTCGCCGTGTTCCAGAATGCAAATGCTCTGTCATCAAGCTCGACGGTAACTTTCTTCTCCTCGCCGGGTTCAAGGTGAACCTTAACGAAGCCTTTAAGCTCCTTAGGCGCTCTGAAAACCTTGCTCTCGGGCTTTGAAACGTAGACCTGAGCGATCTCACTGCCTGCAACATCGCCCGTGTTCTTTATTGTGAACGTAACCTTTGCGCCCTCACCCTTTGTGAGGTTCTTCTTTCTGAGCTTAATATCGGAGTATTCAAAGCTCGTATATGAAAGACCGAAGCCGAACGGGAAGCGAACGTTTCTTGCGACCTTGTCGTAATATCTGTAGCCGATGAAAATGCTTTCACGGTACTGAACATCCTCTTTAGAATCGGGATATCTGAACGACGTCGGCGTATCTTTAAGGCAGATCGGATATGTCTCGGCGAGCTTGCCGCACGGGTTAGCCTTGCCCGTAAGCACATCAACGATTGCCGGAGCAACCGACTGTCCGCCGAGGTAAGCGTTAAGAATAGCCTTAACGTCGTCCGCCCACGGCATTTCAACAGGTGAACCGCCCTCAAGAACAACAATAACATTGTCGTTCACACGGCTGACCGCTTCAACAAGTCTGTTGTGACCCTCGGGAAGCTTCATTGTGCTTCTGTCAAAGCCCTCGGACTCATAATCGTCCGTAAGACCGATGAATACGACCGCCTTTGAAGCGTTCTTTGCGAGGTTGCAAGCCTCTGTTATGTAAGCGTCCTCGTTCTTTCTCTTGCCGCTTCTGTCGTAGCCGTCGGCAAATTTAACGCTGATGGGCGAATTATTGAACGCACGTCTGCCGCTGTCTATCATTGTCGGGTTGATTATCGAGCTGCCTGCGCCCTGATATCTCGGACTGTCGGCAAATGCGCCGATAACAGCAACATACTCGCCCTCGGCACGCTTGAGCGGAAGAATATTATCGTCATTTTTGAGAAGAACCATTGACTGCTCGGCGATCTGCCTTGAGAGAAGATTATGAGCCTTAACGTCGAATTTATAGCCGGGCTTCTTGTTCGCCGTGCCTTTGAGAATGATATCAACAAGCTTGTCAACTCTCTCGTCAAGCGTTGCTTCGTCAATAACTCCGCACTTGACGGCTTCAACGATTTTTGCGTCGTTAACTCCTCCCGAGGACGGCATTTCAAGGTCATTGCCTGCGTTGAGTCCCGCAACACGGTCATTGACTGCGCCCCAATCGCTGACAACTGCGCCCTCGAAGCCCCATTCCTCACGGAGAACCTTGTTCTGAAGCCAATCGTTCTCCGAGCAATATGTGCCGTTGAGGAGATTATATGCGTTCATAACCGTCCAAGGCTGACTCTTTTTGACAGCCTTTTCAAAGGCTCTGAGATAAATCTCTCTGAGTGCACGCTCGTCAATAATGCTGTTTGAGGTCATTCGCTTCATTTCCTGGCTGTTGCCTGCGAAATGCTTGAGCGAGGTGCCGATGCCCATTGACTGAACGCCTGCGATGAAGGCTGCGCCCATCTCGCCTGCAAGCTCGGGATCCTCCGAGAAATATTCAAAGTTTCTGCCGCATAGCGGTGAACGCTTCATGTTCACGCCGGGTCCGAGCAGTACGCTTACACCGTGCTGCAAGCACTCCTCGGCGAGAGCCTGACCCATTTTATAAATAAGGTCTCTGTCCCACGAGCAGGCGGTCGTAACCGCAGTCGGGAAGCAGGTCGCCGGATAGCTGTTGCCGATTCCGACCTTCTTGTTCTCTGCGTTCTGCTTTCTCAGACCGTGAGGTCCGTCGCAGACCATGATCTCGGGAAGTCCGAGTCTCTCAATGCTCTTGAGGTGCCAGAAATCCTTGCCCGAGCAAAGCGACGCCTTTTCCTCAAGCGTCATTTGTGAAATCAAATCCTTGTGCTTTAACATTCAATTCACTCCTCATCGTTTATTACGGTTTCGTTTATTTCCAATAATGCGTCAGCCTGAGCCGACTCTATTTCTTCAACATTTTTGAGCTTCTTCTGAATAATTCTGTTTCTGTCCTGAGCCTCGGAAAGCGATTTTCCCGCTTCGTCAATCTTTTTCTTAGCTTTATCAAGGACAACGCCGAATTTATCATACTGCATCTTCGCCGCCGCCAGGAGCTTTCTGACCTCGTTCGCCTTTTCGTTTATCGCAACCGCCTTAAAGCCCATCGAAAGCGAATTGAGCAGTGCGATTATCGTCGTAGGACCTGCGATCATGATGTTCTCACGCTGAATTCTGTCGATTATACCCGAATTCGACGAGGTTATCTCGGCGTACAAGCCCTCCGTTGCAAGGTAGAGAATTGCAAACGGCGTTGTATCGGGAACATGAATATATTTCGTGATTGTCTTTGCCTCTTGAAGCACTCTGTCCTCAAGCGCCTTTCTCGCTATCGCAAGTGCCTGAGCGTCGGCATTGTCCGCCGCCTCGCAAACCCTGCGGTAATCCTCCATCGGGAATTTTGAATCTATCGGCAGATAGGTGTATTTCGACGGATCGTCGCCCGACGGGATTTTGACCGCAAACTCGACAACATCTCTCGAATTTGCTTTCGGCGAATAGTTCTTGACATACATGTTCGGAATGGTCTGATCGAGTATGCCCTCAAGCTGAATTTCCGCCCATGTTCCTCTCGTCTTAACGTTTGTGAGCACCCTGTTGAGCGCCGTAACATTCGTCGTAACTCCCGTTGAAAGCTCCTTCATCTCGCCGAGGGATTTATAAACATTTTCAAGCTGTTCGGAAACGGTCTTGAATGAGGAATCAAGCCTTGTTGCAAGCGTTGAAGTGAGCTTTTCGTCAACTGTCGCCCTCATCTGGTCAAGCTTCTTTTCGTTGCTCTCCTGCATTTTTGCAATGGCGGCGTCAACAACTCTCGTCTGCTTCTCGTTCTGCTCCATACTGTTGGTTCTTATAAGGTTGAGTGACTCCGTCATGTCCTTATTGAGCTTAATAAGCGTTTCGTAGTTCTGACGTGTCATTGCGTCGAGCTTCTCGGTCATCTGATTAAGAGAATTCGCCGTTTCACGTCTGTTGCGCTCAAATTCCTCGGCATTGCTTCCCGAATTCTGCTTCATGAGCATGAGAATTGCGCCGAGTTGTTTGTCAATCTGCGACGTTCCGTCGTTCTCTTTTATTTTCTTTATCTGAGATAAAGTGTATATCATTATGCCGATAACAGCAATCAGCAAAATCAAAATTATGTATATTAAAACGTCTGGCATCTTATCACTCCGAAAAAAATTTAGGCAATGCCGCACATATTGCAATGCACACCTTTATACGTTATATAATTATAACAAAATTTATATTTTTTTACAATTCATTTTCTTTTCAAAAATAGCTGGCTTTTTTTGTATGTATTTGCTATAATGTAAGGTATAATATTCTATCGAAATTCAATACCCTTTTCGGAGGTCTTTATAATGCTCAAAAAAATACTGTCGATTTTCCTGGCTCTCGTCGCCGTGATAAGCCTTTGCGCCTGCGGCGGCAGCAGCTCGGATGTTCTTATACTCCCCATTGAATCCGACCCGATGTGCCTTGACCCGCAGGTTGCGGACACAAAGGAAGCAAAGCTGATGATAGCGAACTGCTTTGAGGGTCTTGTAAGACTCGATAAAGATTATAAAATCATTCCCGGCGTTGCCGAAAGCTGGGAAATTTCCAATGACGGCTTGACATACACCTTCAAGCTCAGAAATGACACCCATTGGAAGCTTCTCAATTCCTTTGAGGATGTGCTCCCCGAGGGCTATAAGGATACATACAGAACTCAGGTTATCGCCGCTGACTTTGTTTACGGCATAAGCCGTGCACTCGACCCGACAACGCAGGCGGGCGACGCAGAAAAGCTTTTCAGCATCAAGAGCGCTTCCGCCGTCAACAGCGGCAAGCAGCCCGTTTCTACACTCGGAATAACGGCGCAGGACGATTCGACGCTTGTAATTACCCTTGAACGTGCCGATCCGGACTTTTTGAGAATTCTCACCCTCCCTGTTGCAATGCCCTGCCACGAGGAATTTTTCAAGGCGACTCACGCAAAATACTGCCTTGACCTTAAATACACCTTCTGCAACGGTCCGTTCTATCTTTCACGATGGGCTGAGGACAACACCCTTTCGATGTATAAAAACGACGAATATAAGGGTAATGTAAATGTTAACCCCGACGAGCTTTATTTCTACGTCAACACCGAGGAAGCCTCGGTCGTCAAGAAAATAAGACAGCGCACCTACGACTGTGCGTTTCTCTCCGAAGCTGCAAAAAATGAGCTGAGCGACAACGACAAGCTCTCGAATTACTCGACCGAAAACATGATATACGGTCTTTGCTTCAACTGCTCGGATTCCGTTCTCTCCGACGAGGATATGCGCCGTGCACTTGCAATGGTTACAAGAACAAGCGAGCTGACGGCGGACTATGACAACGCCTTTACCAAGGGAATCGTACCCGACTGCGTACGCTACGGTGAGAGCTCCTACCGTGAAGCGGCAGGCAATGTAAGCGGCATAGCCTACAACGAGCAGCAGGCGCTCACCCTTTGGAAAAAGGGTCTTAAAAAGCTCGATATCACCACCGCCGAGGTCGTAGTCACCTGCACCGAGGAGAACGCACCTCTCATGCAGCAGACAATTCAGAATTGGCAGAGAGTTTTCTCAACCTCGATTCTCGCCAAGGTTGAGGTTAAAACCGAGGATCAGATCAGCACAATGATTTATAATACCAACTATCAGGTGCTTTATCACAGAATATCGACCGACTCCTCAACCGTTACGGACACTTTGAAAAAATTCACATCCGACAGCTCGTCGAATATCTTCGGCTTTGCCGACAAGAATTATGATAAAACCGTCAATTCGATTATTTCGACCTATTCGGGTGCGGCAAAGCTTGACGGCTGTGTTAATGCGGAAAAATACATACTCGACAAAGCCGTATTTCTTCCGATGCTCAGCGGCTCATCATACGCAGTTGTCAACAAGGGCGTTGAAGGGCTCTACTTCTCCCCTGCCTTTGAGAGCGTGTGCATGATCTCGGGAGGTCACAGCTGATGAAGCGGTCTAAGATAATCGGCTCGGTTATTTTCTGGCTTCTGACCGCCGCCGTCATGTATATCATTTTCAGCTTTTCGAGCGAAAACGGCGAGCAATCCAAGGAGGTCAGCGAGGGTGTTCTGAGCATAATAATCGAGCATCTCGGCAGCATCGTTTCGCATAACGTGCTGAGAAAAATCGCCCACTTCACGGAATATGCCGCCCTCGGCTTTTGCATGAGCGGAGCGATTTATTTCACCTTTTCAAAGAATAAATTTTATATTCCGCTTATCCCCTGCGTGCTCTACGCAGTGAGCGATGAGATCCACCAATATTTCGTGCCCGAAAGAGCCTGCCGAATTTTCGATGTGTTCGTCGATTCCTGCGGCAGCTCGGTCGGAATACTTATTTTCCTGCTGATAATTTTCCTGATTTACAAACATAAAAGCCAAAAAGTGAGCTGTCATTGAATTGACAACTCACTTTTGTTTTCTTGAAAAAACTAATAAAAGCTTCAACATCCACTGCCGTAAACCGTTACTGTCACACCCGTATCGGAGTCAACTTTTTCGAACGTTACGGACAGTCCGCCGTCAGTTTTTTCAACTGTAAAACCGACCGCTTCTCCGTTTGCGACGGCTGATATTTTTTCTGCCGAAGCAACATCACGGAAGCTTAAAACATATTTTCTGACGCTCGGAATCAATGTCAAATCGCCCACGGCGGGACTGACGGTAAATCTAAGCTCCGAGCCGTTTTCCTCAAGCCTAAACTCGGTCTCGGCGCAGTGTCCGTCCTTGTATGCGAGGGTCTCGCCGTCGTCCTCGTAGAGCTTGAACGAGCCGTTACCTTTGTAAATAAGAATTTCGAGCGACTCGGGGTTGCCGCAGTCGTTGCCGCTTGTTCTGCCGTCAAGAGGTATAATCGCTCCGGCAGGCGCAAGCACGGGAAGCGACGTAATATCACGTTGAATAACCGTCTTTCCGCCACGGTAACCCTCGCCCGTGAAAATATCGGTATAGCTTCCCTCGGGCAGCCAAACCTCAACCGATGCCTTGTGTGTCTTTTTGTCCGCCTTGTGCGTTATCGGTGCAACGATAAGCTCGGTTCCGAAGAAATATTCGTTGCCGACCCTGTACGCCTCATCGTCGTTCGGATAGGCATAGTACATCGGCATTACAAGCGGTCTGCCCTCTTTTTCGGTCAGCCTGTTCATTGTGTATGTATAGGGTATCATTCGATGTCTGAACCGCAAAAATTTCTTTGTGATTTTCTCCGCCTCACTGCCGAATTTCCACGGCTCCTTGCTTTTGCGTGCATCGTTGACGGAGTGGAAACGCATTATCGGGCTGAAAACCCCGAACTGAACCCACCTGAGATAGAGCTCATCACTGAGCTTGCCGAAGTTGTGACCGCCGATATCGTGGCTCCACCAACTGTAGCCGGCGTTTGCCGCAGTCGCCGTGAAATACGGCTGAAAATCGAGCACCGACCACTGAATAGCCGTATCGCCCGAAAATCCGAGCGGATAGCGATGCGAACCGAAGCCTGCGAAGCGTGAAAGCGTCAGCGGACGAAGCCCCTTGGACTGCCTGTCAAGGCAATAATAGTGGTTGAGAAGCCAAAGCGGATCAAGTCCGTCGATTTTCGACCTGCTCCCCTGCTGCCAATCTATCCACCAGAAGTCAACGCCCTCGTTTTCCATTGGCGAGTTGATATATTTGAAATAGCCTTCTATGAATTTTTTATCTGTAAAATCGAAATTGATCGGTGCCTTGCTTGTCTCATCAATGCCCATATACTTTGCAAATTCATGGTACATGTCCTCAAAGAAGCGAACGCCCTGAGCCGGATGAATATTGAGATTGGTTTTGAGCCCCTTTTCATGAAGCGTTTTAAGAAACTTAACATGGTTGGGAAAAAGCTCCGTGTTCCAGCTGTAACCCGTCCAACCGGGATTCCAAAAACAGCCGGTTATATTGGCGATCAGATTTTTCGGCTTGGGATAGTCCTTGACCTTCTCGCCGAAGCGTTTTTCGACATCGACCCAATGCCAATCCATATCGACGCATGCCACCGTCAGCGGAATGTCTTTATTCTCAAATTTATTCATCAAATCAAGGTATTCGTCCTGAGTGTAGCGCCAAAATCTGCTCCACCAATTGCCGAGACAAAATCGCGGAATAAGCGGTGTTTCGCCCGTAATGCGATAGAAATCCCTCAAAGCCGAAGTATAATCAAAACCGTAAGCGTAAACATAAATATCCTGCCCTGCCTGCGAACGGGGCGCAATCGTTCCGTCGGGGAGCAAGGTAAGCGAAGCCGAATCGTCGGTCAAAGCAACACCGCCTCGGGAGATAATTCCGTCGCCGAGCCTGACACTGCCGAACGTCACATCGAGAGTGCGGCGGGTTCCTTTTAGGTTGCCCTTTTTGAAATCGGTAACAATGCGTCCGTCGGCGAGCTTAACGCTCTGCAATTTGCCGCTTTTCAAGATACAAAACTCGCATTTCTCCGTCCGCACGGTTATTTTGTCCGACTCCATCACGCAGGAAAAATCAACCTTGCCGAGATTTCTGAAAAGCACGGTTTGCGTTGGCAGGTCGCAGAAAGCGCCCTTTTCGATTCTTACAAGCTCGGGCGTGATAACCGTAATTCGCAAATCGCCGTCAATTATAATGTTATCGGAGCATGTCGCCCCGTCGGATCTGATCGCATATTTTTCAGCAAAACCGTCCATTTTTTCACCTCATAATAATCATATACTAAAAAAATTTGCGTGTCAATCGCCTTTTTAACGTCGATGAAACACATTGAAAATATCAATAACGAACAAACGGAAAATATTTATAAAAAAATCAGACTTTTTTAAAAAAACACTTGATTTTTTGAAACTCTGTGCTATAATATATGAGCGTTAAGAAATGCGCTGCTAGCTCAGCTGGATAGAGTGTTTGGCTACGAACCAAAAGGTCAGGGGTTCGAATCCCTTGCAGCGCGCCAAAA
>CAVGRW010000036.1:10510-18071 GCA_963631735.1 Bacteroidaceae bacterium
GCGTTAAGAAAACAGTCCTGTGGACTGTTTTTAGCTGCGAAGTGTGAGGCGGGTACTGTCGCTTTGCGACGGTCGCCGAGCACGCAAGGCGGCTTGCCGCCTGTATCCCTTGCGGCGCTAAGCATTGCCGAATAGAAAATATTTGCTTTTTCTTTTTTGGATTGTAAACACATCCGAGCTATGATATACTGAACCAAAGGATATTCTTTTGAGGAGGATAGAAGATGCGTGACTTTTTATTCGGCAGCTCGTACTACCCCGAATGGTGGAATGAGTCGGAATGGGAAAGCGATTTTGCAAAAATGCAGGAGCTTGGGCTGAACTGTGTCCGCATGGGCGAGTTTGCTTGGAGCTGGTTTGAGCCCGAGGAGGGCAAATACAATTTTGAGCCGATGAAGCGTGCGATGGACTGTGCCTTGAAGCACGGTATCAAGGTTATTCTCGGCACGGTTTCGGCGGTTTGCCCTGCGTGGCTTTACAGAAAATATCCGTCGGTAAAGGGCGGCAACATTAACGGCGATTACAACTTCGGCGGCCGTAAAGGACAGTGCCTTTCGGACAAGCATTTTCTTGAATATGCAAAGAAAATCACCGAAAAAGAGGCGCAGACTCTCGGCAATCACCCTGCACTTATAGGCTGGCAGCTTGATAACGAACCGGGCTTCCCCTTCCATGATTTTGACAAGGAATGTAACCGTGAATTCAAAGAATATCTGTCGAATAAATACGGCGATATTGAAAAGCTGAACGACGCTTGGTTCACAATGGAATGGTCGAACAGATACAATTCGTTCAGCGAGGTTGATATTCCCGTAAACGCCTGCGAGGGCGGCTGGACGAGACAAATTCAGCTTGACTATCGCAAGTTCTTTTCACGCAATTTCCACCGTCTTTTGAGCATGGAAGCCGAAATTGTAAGAAAAAATTCGCCAGGTCGTTTTCTTTATACAAATTGGCCCGGAGCGAATTGGTCGGTCAAGTGCTATGAGGGCTGCGATTATCTTGACTACTCGGCGTGGGACAACTATGTTCCCCAGCCGAACGGCGATAATTACAGAATTCAGCTGAGAGCGGCAATGGAACACGCCTTCAACAGACGGCTTGACTCCGCCGAGCGCAGGAAATTTCTTGTTGCCGAGCAGAAGTGCTATACGGATATCAACACCCTGCCCGAGGTCATCGCCGCACAAACATGGCTGAACATCGCCTACGGCGCTTTCGGAACGGTTTATTTTGAGTGGCGTGCTCCCCTCGGCGGCGCCGAACAGGGCTACGGCTCACTCACTGCCGAGGATGCCAATGTCAGGGAGGACACCGCTCCGATATTTAAAAAGCTCGGCGAGGATATCAAGCGCATCTATCCCGAGATCGCCGACGCCGAGACTAAATCCGAAATTGGTGCCGTTTATTCTTACGAAAACAGCTGGTCTACTCCCGGTTGGGTCGTTGACGGCTTCTACGACGAAGAATTTTTCAACATGTACGGCGGATTTCAAAATGCGCTTAAAGCAAATGTTGACATCTGCTCGATTGATGACGATTTATCTAAATATAAACTGCTCCTTTTGCCGAATTATAAAATCATGACCGAGGAGCAGAAGGAAAAGCTTGAAAAATACGTCCGTAACGGCGGCACGGTTGTTATAAATTCAGAGTGCGGAACGCTCGACAAATTCGCCAAAACAAGAGTCATGCTCAGACCCGGTCTTTTCGCCGACATGGCAGGTGCCGTTGTCTCGGGAGAGATTACCGCCGATGAATTCAAGAATCAAACAGGACTTGATTGCTCCGTCGATTTCGGTGAAGAAAAGCGCAAGGTAACTTCAAAAATTCACAGAATGAAGCTTATTGAAGCGGAAAAGCTTGCCGATTTCTCCGGCGGAAAGCTTTCGGGCTTGCCTGCCGTGACCGTCAATAAATACGGAAAAGGAAAATGTATTCTTTACGCCTGCGACGGAAACGACGTTCTGTTTTATGAAGCGCTCGCCCGTGCGGTCAGGAAGCAATGCGACATCACATCCCTCGTTTCTTCGGCAGACGACGGCATACTCTTTGCGTCGAGAGAGGCCGACACCGACAGCTATCTTTTTGCAATTAACATGAAAGAAAGCGAGCAGTCGTTCACGCTCGGCTTCGTCGGCACCGAGCTTCTGAGCGGCAGGGAGGTTCCCGACAGAATCACCCTCCGTGCATATGAAACAGCCGTTATAAAAAAATAATTTAAACACATAAAAACCGTGTCTTGCACAGTCGCAAAACACGGTTTTGTTTTATTTATCAACCAGCTCGTCGAGCAGCGCCGTACAGCCCTCAAGCACGCCCTTATAGGTCACTTCAAATTTTCTTGAATACCACGGGTCGGCAACGTCGCCGCCTCGTGAAGTATAATCCATGAGCTTATGTACTTTTTTGTCGGGGTCACTGCCGAAGATATACAGCATGTTTCTTATGTTTGCGCTGTCCATGCCGACAAACAAATCGTACTTGCCGTAGTCGCTTCTTTGAAGCTGAACAGCCCTTTTGCCGTCACATGAAAGCCCGTGCTTCGCAAGTTCCGACCTCGCAGGCGGATAAACAGGGTTGCCTATTCCGTTCCAAATCTCCTCCGTGCTCGTTGCGGAGGAAGCGATTTCAAAGCTATCCTCAATCCCCCGCCTTTTCACAAGGTCTTTCATTATAAATTCCGCCATCGGACTGCGGCAAATATTGCCGTGGCAGACGAACATTATTTTAATTTTCGGTAACATCTTTTCACCGCCGTTTGTTTTGTTTTTCTTCTGACTTTTGCGGACGCGCAATGCACGCCCCTACTAAATCAATGAAAAATTTATTATGTATTTCAATTTGGCGCAAAATCTTCGTGACCTCCCCTGATTGTTAGGGGAGGTGGCTTCGGCGGATTGCGCCGAAGTCGGAAGGGTTAATTTATTTTTCATCAAACTTTTGGCAAAACCCCTCAGTCAGCTTCGCTGACAGCGTCTCGCTGCGGCTCGGTCACGCTCCGGCTCTGACAGTCCACCGGACTGTCATTCACTACCGTCGCGCCGCTTCACTATCCCGGAGGAGGAGCCCACGCTCCATGAAAATTTTTGCAGACATTTTAACAGCCTTCCCCTTGAGGGGAAGGTGGGCGGCGAATTGCGCCGCTCGGATGAGGTGGCAATTTTTCATCTCATTACTTAACAAAATCAGACTCGACTTTTTCCACCTCATCACCGTCTTACGACGGAGCTTCCCCTCAAGGGGAAGCCTTGATCAATTTCTTCTGACCTTGGGTCGATGTGGGCATCGCACCGATAAAAATCTTTTTAAATCCGTCGGATTACCCTATTACAATATCATCTCAAACTCGCCCATGGTGCCCTTTTTGAAATAGCTTTCGAGGTCGTAGGGCGTGTAAATTCCCGTGTCGGTGACAACTCCGCTGACAAGCTCGGGCGGCGTTATGTCAAACGCAGGGTAATAGCCCTTGAGTCCGTCTGCGGCGGTCTTTACTCCCATTGCCTGAAGCACAAAATCGGGATCTCGCATCTCGATTTTAACCGTGTCGATCGTCGTGTGACCCCTGTCGGGCGCACCCGTTACGAAGTACGGAATACCCGTGTATTTCGCCGCAATGGCGATCTGATATGTACCGACCTTGTTGACAACATGACCGTCCATGCAGATAACGTCGGCAGCCGATGTGAACACATCAACATTTTCTTTCTTCATTACAAATGCGGGCATATTGTCCGTGATAACGGTCGTGTCAAATCCCATCTCATGGCAAACCGTCGCCGTCAGCCTTGCGCCCTGAAAATACGGTCTCGTCTCGGGGCAGAAAATTCTGACGTTGTTGCCCCTCTCTCTTGCGACCTTGAGCATCATGCCGACTATCGTTTCGCCGAAGCACTGCGTCATGACCGTTCCGTTCTGAGGGAACATGTCAACGAGATGCTCGGCAATGAGATTGATTTTTTTATAGCGGAGATTGTTTGCTTCAACGGTGTGTTCAACGATTTTTTCGCTGACGTCCTCCCCTGCCGCAATCGCTTTCTTTGCCGCATCGAGACAGCCGCCCGTGATGAGCGTCATACGCTGAACGGTGGTCGGCCGTGCATGCGAAATCGTATATGCCGCCTCGGTGAGGTAGTCTATCTGCTCTGCTTCGGTCTTGCCCTTACATTCGTAAGCGGCAAGCGCCATTCCCATCGCCGCCGCAGTGTACGGCCCTGCGCTCTGAGTCACCATGTCCTTAATCGCCTGAGTGACCTCGTGATGATTCTTGCAGGTAACAAACTCGACCTTTCTCGGATAAATTCGGCGGTCGAGAATTCTTACCTCGCCGTTCTCGTACCATGCAACGTTTTCATATCTCAGCATAAAAGCCAAGTCCTTGTCCATTCTTTCCATTATGCTACCTCTTATTTATAAAGCTTCTCAACAGCCTTGTTGATGTCGAAATAAATCTTTTCCTTATCGAGCTTCTTGTACTCGCCGTTTTCATAAAGCACTTTGCCGTCAACCATCGTCATTGTGACGTCACTGCTCTGTGCGGAATAGGTCAGCAACGCCTTCTTATCGAGTGCAGGAACCATGTGCGGTGCGCCGAGCGAAACGGCTATAATATCCGCCTTGTTGCCGACCTTCAGCTCGCCGCAGTTCTCTCTGCGCTGAACCCTTGCACCGTTTACGGTCGCCATGCTAAGCACCGTGTCGGCGTTCATAACCGTTGCATCAAGTGTGTATCCGTTATGAATTATCGAAGCAATGTGCATTTCCTCGAACATATCAAGATTATTGTTGCTCGAAGCTCCGTCGGTGCCGAGGGCAACGTTTATACCCATATCAAGCATTTTCGGAATAGGAGCAAAGCCGCTTGCAAGCTTCATGTTGCTTGTCGGGTTGTGAACGACGCTTACTCCCTTGCGGCGGAACAGCTCCATGTTGCTCTCACTCAGCCATACACAGTGAGCGGCAAAAGCCGAGGACTCAAATCCGCCGAGACTGTCGAACCACTCGGCAGGCGTCTTGCCGTATTTTTCAAGGCACTCGTCATGTTCCTTTTTCGTCTCGGAGAGGTGAACATGCAGATTGCCGCTGCGCTCATTCACCTTCTCGATAAACGCCTTTGCGATAGTCTCTGTGCAAGTATATTCGGCATGAATACAGAAATCGATCAGCACTCTGCCGTCAAATGTATTGTTGTATTTCTCGTAAAGCTCGATTGCTTCCTTCATTCGATAGGACTGATCGGGCGTTTCGTTCGGGTCAAAGGATTGAACGGGTCGCGTGATATTCGCCTTCATGCCCGATTCGGCAACTGCCTGAATCGTCATTTCGGGCTCAAAGTACATATCCGAAAAGCTGACCGTACCGCCCGATATCATTTCAAGCAATGCAAGCTCGCTGCCCGCCTTTATCTCCTCGGCGGTGAGCTTATCCTCGATTGGGAACACCGTATCAAAAAGCCACTGCTGAAGCGGCAGATCCGAGCCTATTCCGCGGAGCAGAACCATCGGGCAATGATTGTGGCAGTTTATCAAACCCGTCATGAGGATTTTTCCGCTCATGTCCTTTATTTCGTCAAATTCGCCTGTCGGCTTTTCCATGCCGATGTAGCTTATTTTGTCTCCGTCAACGGCAAGATAAGCGTTTTCAAGCACGCTGAAATTTTCGTCTTTTACAAGTATATCTGCGTTTTTAAAAAGAATCTTCATCTGTTCGCCTCATTAAAAAATATAATACTTCTTGTCTCTCGGCTGAGAGTCGATCATTTTGAAAAGTGTGTCGTAGAAATTGTGCGTCTCCTCTGCGCCGACATTCATGCCGATAACCGTTCCGTGATCGCCCTGCAGAGTCGGCATAACGTTCCATTTGCCCTTAACTATATTCTCTGCGTCATACTCTTGATATTCGTCACCGATCGGATATCTTGCAGAAACGACATTGACAAGTCCGTCGTTCGGAAGCCATGTTTCATCAATCGGGAAATCCGTTTTGGTGTTCGTCGAATATCTGCCCATGAGTGTTGCCGGAATAAACAAAACGGGAAGCGTTGAGCTTTTCGGAATTTGCTTGCCTGTCAAGGCGCTCGTTTCGGTTGTGAGATATGAATATGAGAAATAGTAAACATTGTCAACAAGCTTGATTTTCTTGTTCAATTCCTGCGCTCCGTCGGGCGAAAGGTCATATGCGGCGTTGTCCGTTCCCTCGCTGAAAACGGTGTTGATAATCGACTCCGCCTGACTCTCCGTCGAAGCTCCGTTCATGCCGAACTGCTCAAGACGGAAATCATAGAAATCACCTATCTGCGCCGTCTTTGCAACTCCGCTTGCGGCATAAACAAGACCGAGAACCGTATTTACGAGCTTGCCCCGGTCTACGACATAGAAAAGCGTTGAGCCGTTATGGGGAGAACAAAGCGTTGTGACGCTGTTTATCCAATCAGCCTTACCGCCCGTGAAAAGCTCGGAGGTCTCCTTGCCCGTTGCTTCCTTTTCAGCCTCGTCGCCGTATGCCATGAGCGAAGCGAGAAGTCTTACCGTCTCGCCGCCGAAGCTGTGACCGATAACGTTGATTTTTATGCGCTGACCCCTCTTTGTCTTGCCGCCCCAGTTCTGTACAAGTGCATTCTCGGCAGTATATTCTCTGCCGTATCTCTCGTGACCGTGCTCCTTGCTGTGAGCCTCGCCGTAGTCAACCTTTGTGCCCGTCAGCTCAGCATAAAGCTCGCAGGTTCTGTCCCATGTGCTTGAAAACGGACCTACCGAAGCAACGCTGACGCTGTAGCCCTCTGAGTTGAGATACTCGGCAAGGTTGCCCGTCGAGCTGCCCCAATATGGAGAGGTTTGGTCGATCTGAGATTCGGGACCCCAGCCGCCGAGACCATGCACAAGCACATACGGGTACTGCACGGGATCCTCGCTTATCTTTGCGAGAAATGCCGAATATCCGCCGAAGAAAAGCGGAGTTATCGCCGCAATGACGATACATGCGGCAACGACGATCGCAACAATCTTTTTGCCCGAAAGCTTATGCTTTTTCTTTTCCGTATTCTCTGTCGGAGCGTCGGCGGTTTTGTTTTCCGCCTGCTCATCATCGACAAAAACAGGCTCCTGCTCATCCTTCAAAAGGAAATCGGTCGAAACATCAAAGAGCTTCGCCATTGCAAGAATTTTTTCCGAATCGGGCAGAGCCTTGCCCGACTCCCATTTTGAAACCGACTGACGTGAAACATCGAGCTTCTCCGCCAGCTCGTCCTGCGACCATTCCTTGTCACGGCGCAAAATTTGTATTTTCTCAGATATATTCATCGTATTACCCCTTTCAACTTCTTAGCAATCTAAGACCTTATATCAGACATTATACCAATTTTTTCATGTTCTGTCTATCAACTTGGCTTGACTTTTTTAAAAAAAGCGTGTAAACCTGAGTTTACACGCTCATTTTTTCAAACTTTCTATAACCCCCTCAGTCACGGACAAGCCGTGACAGTGTCTCGCTGCGGCTCGGTCACGTTGCGGCTCTGACAGTCCACCGGACTGTCATTCACTACCGCGCCGACACTTCGCTACCC
>CAVGRW010000037.1:0-17928 GCA_963631735.1 Bacteroidaceae bacterium
TTCTGCTCCCGATTTGGTTCGGTCTTGACGGATTGCTTTGGTTCATGGCAATAGCCGACATTATAACATTTGTCGCTTCGCTTGCTGTTCTAATTCATGTTGATAAAAGCTTGAGGGAGTCATGAATTTCTGCTTTTCATCAGTGCAAAAAGCAATCTGTACATTTTGTGCTTCAGCAAGCGAAATTTCAGAACGGTCATTTTTGACGAACCGTAATCGGAATCGTTTTCGATCGCAATTTTATAAATATCGGTATCGGTCACTGATTTGACCGTGCCGATTTTTTCTTTCATGCTCATGTCTGAATTTGAAAGTCCGAGCAGGAGCGTGTTGACAACCTTTCTTGCGTAGGCTTTCCACATCGCTCTGACATCATCGTCGAAATATCCGTCGTCAATAATCATCGCTTTCACGTCAAAGAGCGAATCGGAATTGAACCTGAACGAATCAAGATCAAAGCTGTGCGAAAGGCTCGAGCCTAGGTTGCGATAATGATACATCGGACGCTGAAGATAGTAGCCCGTTTTCATCTTGTAAACCTGAATTGCCGACTGGAACCAATCCTCGCCGTGGCACATCGAAAGATATTTCAAAAAGTCAAATGACCTGCCGTAAACTTCTCTGCGGCAGCATTTTGTGCAGAGGGAATTCATACATCGGTTCAGCAAAATCAGATACAATTCTTTTTTATTTTTTTGGTCGTAAAAGCAGCTTTTTCCCGCCATCTTTTTTATTGTAACTTCGCCCGTTTTGTTATTGAAAATCGAAAGGTCGAACATAACAATATCGCACGAATATTTTTCGAAAATTCCGTCAACGGTTTCAATCATATCGAGGTCGATTATATCGTCGCAGTCAACGGTCAGAATATAATCTCCCGTCGAATTTTCAAAAGCTGTTTTGCGGGCAATATTCACTCCCTCGTTCGCCTTGTGAATAACCTTAACTCTGCTGTCCTTTTCGGCATATTTGTCGCAGATTTTTCCGCTTGAATCCGTCGAATCATCATCGACAACAACAACTTCAAAATCGGTAAAGGTCTGCGATAAAATCGACTCAAAACATTCGTCAAGATATTTTTCGCTGTTGTAAACCGTCAGTAAGACGCTGTATTTCGGCATCGGCTCACCTCTTTTTTGTGAAGCGGAATTCGCTTATCATAAAGCCGTCGAGCGGCTCGGTAATTTCAAGCTCGGCGCAACCGTTTTGCAAATATTTTTTCGGCACGTCATAAACAATGCTTTGATATCCGTCGGCAAGGAATTTCTTTTCGTATTCCCCGTCACGCACGCCGCCGAACTGCGCTCCGTCATGAATGACATTGCCGTTTACTGTGATTTTATGATGAATTATTTTATCATTCGGGCGTGATTTATATGTCACTCTCAGCTCGTAATCGCCGCCCGTCAGTCCTGCAACCCTGCAATCGAAATTGAAATGATCATACACCTTCGTCATGCACATCGGGAGCCTTGCGTCGGCATTGTCATCGCCCTGAAAATTCATATAAAATTCGCCCTTTTGCTTGCCGCAAACCTCAAAGCCGTGCTCGGCAAATGAGAAATAATATTCGTCCTTTGCGACCTTGTTCCTGTCAATTATTTCAACAAGATATTTTTCGTCGGGGTGATTTATAATTTGATTAAGAAGATATTTTCTGTCCGTCACGGGCATATCGATCGTATCGAGAACGCAGCCTCTTTCGACGTTCATTCCGCCGAAATGCTCAACGTCGAGCTGCATACCGATGAGCTTAAAAAGTCCTTCGGCAAGGGAGAATAATTCCGCCCGTAATTTTTTATATTCCTCGTCAAACTCGGTCGAAAGAATTTCTTTCGCAAACTCAATATTTCCTTTTCTTATCTGAGTCTTTGCATCGTCAATCAAATTAAGCTCAAAAATTCTTCTGTCACGGACAATTTTGTCGCAGCTCGCTCTGAAAAGGAAAAGAACATAGCGCCAATTGTTCATGAGTCTGTCCGACTTCATTTCAACAAGCGTTTTGTAAACATTCTCAACCGAAGAATTCTCCGCAGGGTCGCCGTTCCAGCTCTGCTCCATTCCGAAAATTACGTCAACAATTTTTTCACATTCCTCGCCGTAGAAGAACGCACGTGCATAGTCTCTGAGAATTTCACGAAGGTCGGCGTCGGGGTCAAAATCAAGTGCGCCGAAAACAAATTTATTAACGTCGTCATTGACGCCCTCGGAATAGGAAACACTTCCGCAGACATACTGCTTTGTCAGGCGGTGAATTTGTCTGTACTCGCTCGGTCTGGGGTTAATTGCCTCACGGCTGAGCGTCGAGGCGTAAGCGTAGTGCCAATCGTCACGGTCAAAATGCACGGGAATTTCACAGCGCAGATTGTGACAGATATCGGGATAGTATCTTATCGGATATTTCACGTCAATCGAGCGGCGCATCTCATCGAGCGTAAACGGATGATTCGGTCCGTAAATAAGTCCGTCGATTTCCTCGGGCATTTTCGCCATTTCCTTTACGAAGCGTTCTCCCCAATCGGCATACTGATGCGGAGCCTGAGCCGACGGCCAAAGCTCAACATTCGGAAATTCCTTTTGCAAATCTTTTTTTATTTTTTTGCAGCGTACAAAAAAGTCCTCCGCCTGTAAATCGCCAGGGTCTCCTCCCGGCGGAAAATAAAAATTAAACTTCGGTATATCATGACAGCAGCCGCAGAAATAATCGCTGCTTTCTTCGTCTGAAAGTCTCTTTGTATAAGCGCAGAAAATCGAAAAATTTATATCAAGTTTTTCGCAAATTTGCGACTTGATTTTTGTGATTTCTTCAAAGCTGTATTTCATCAAATCCGTGTGCTTTTCGTCGTCGCCGAGACAAGCCTCGACCGTGTTCGTTCCGAAAATCATAAGGTCACGGATATATCTTTCGTATTGCTTTTCGTCCCATGTTTCGTATGTATTGTTCATATCCGTGTAGCTGAGCTGATGACCTCTTATCGGCATATACGGCGAATAATCTCCGCTGATATCTTTTGTCAAAGCAAGCTCGCCGGCAATCGGTTTACACTTTCTGAGAAAAACGGAGTAGCCGTAAATCAGGCTGCGTAAGCGATGCGCCGTGACTGTAATTTTTCTTCCGTCATGCTCAATTGAAAAATCCTCGCTTTCGCTCTCGTCAACGAGCTTCAGCTCAACGTAACATTCGCCTGTTTTTTCGTCGAAAACGGGCGGTTTTTTATTTGTTCTGATTTCAATTTCTTCCGAGAAAAGCTCGGCGGCAAATTTTGCTTTTTCGCCGTCGGCAATTATTTTTAGGTCATTAAAATTAAAAATCATTTCATCACAGCCTTGATTATTTTTTCAATTTAGTATATCATAAAACAAGTCAATTAAGCAATAGAAAGCGATGAAATAATGATTGAAAAAATTCACGAAAAGAACGTCTGGGATTCGTTGAAAGAAACAACACTTCCAATCGTAATTTACGGCATGGGAAACGGAGCGGATATGATCATCGAAAAGCTTCAAAGCATCGGCGTAGATTTTGCCGACATTTTTGCAAGCGATGAATTTGTAAGAGGTCACAGCTTTCACGGCAAAAGGGTGCTGAAATATTCCGAGGTGCAGAATAAATACAATAACTTTGTTATTGTAATGGCGTTCGCCGTTCATGACAAAAAAATGCTTGCGAGAGTTAAGGAGCTTTCAAAAGAACATACGCTTTATTTCCCCGACGTTCCCGTTGTCGGCGTCGGAATTTTTTCAAGAGAATATATTGAAGAACATAACAGTGAATTTGACAAAGCTTATTCACTGTTAAGCGATGAAAAATCACGGCAAAGCTATATTGATATTCTCAATTTTAAGGTCAGCGGAAAAACGGAGTATCTCTTTAAAAGCGAGAGGCAAAAGGAAGAAATTTATTCAGATTATCTTTGCCCGAGCGATGATGAAATTTTAATGGATCTCGGCGCATATGACGGCGACACGGTAAGAGAATTTCTCGGCGTGACCGATAACAAATATCAAAGAATTTATGCCGTTGAAGCCGACGAAAAGAATTTTAAAAAGCTCTGCGACAAAACAACCGAGCTTTCAAAAATCGAAAGATTAAATCTTGCGGCTTGGGATAAAAAAGAAACCCTTTTCTTTGAAAAGAAAAAGGGAAGAAATTCAAAGCTTTCATCGTCGGGCAAAATCGAAGTTCAGGCGGACAGCGTTGACAATATTCTGCAAGGAGATAAAATCACCCTGTTGAAAATGGACATCGAAGGCAGCGAGGAAAAGGCTCTTGACGGAGCAAGTGGAACAATAAAAAAATATCGTCCCAAGCTTTACGTCTGCGCCTATCATCGCAACAGTGATATGTTCACCCTGCCATTAAAAATACATGAGCTTTGTTCGGATTATAAAATCTGTTTTGCTCATCACCCCTATGTTCCCGCGTGGGAATCAAATTTTTATTGCTATATTGATTAGTAAGAAAAAACATGATATAATTATCAATAAACATATTATTAAAAAGGGAGTGAGCCGATGAGCGATCCGAAAGGCAAGGCATTGCCGGATTTGATTTCAATGTATTTGATAATGCTTGTCATTTTCTCTTTGGATGTTTTCTTTCTCAAATCCGACCTCACGGTTCTCGGCGATAATTTTTATTCCCGTTTTCTCTGTGTAACAGTGCTTTTGATGACAGTTGTATTCAAACGAGAGCATTTAAAAACTTTCGGCATAAGCAGAAAAGCAGATAAATTAAAATCAGCATTTATTCTCGGCGCATTGTTCTCTGTTGTTCCGATTGTGATAGTTTCTGTCTTTGAATATTTATTTTTCAAAATAAACTATCCAAATGTTATTGATATCAATTTCACTCCGCCAAGTCTCAGCTATGTTCAAACGAAGGGATATCTGACACCCGTTGTATGTATTGCAATTTATATTCTGACATCTCTTTTTGCCGCCTGTTTCAAAGAAGTATTTTTTCGCGGATTTTTGCTTCACAAGCTTGAAAAGCTTACAACCTTTAAGGGTGCAAATATTTTTCAGTCTCTGCTTTACATGACATTCATCATTCCAAAGCTGGTGCGAAATTTTGTTATGGGTTACTACAGCGAAGAAATCGTAAATCTCGCTGTATTTGTTGTTATTTTCTATCTTGTTCACGAATTCATAACAGGTCTCAAATGGGGCATGCTTGCAAAAGTGAGCGGCTCGGTATATATCTCGATTATTGATAATTTTCTGTACGTTTTCCTCGCAAACAGTCTCCACATTGCGGATCAAAGTGCAAAATGGATTTTCATGATTAACATGCTCGCGACGCAGTTTATCTCCCTCGCTCTGGTTGCGGTCTATTGCAAAAAAGCTTCTTTGACAAAAGCTGTTGAAGAAAAAACAGTCGAAAAGAAAACAATTCCCACAGAAAAAATTGAAGCCGTTAAAGAAACTGAAACGGCTGAAAAGCCAGAGAATAAAGACGAAAATAAGGGAGAAATCAACCTTGAGGTCTTTAACGACAAAGCAGAGATAAGCCCGAGTCAATTTAAAGAGATTATAAAAGAAAACTCCGCTCAAACCGCCGTACCGCACAACGGAGAGCTTTCCGAGGAGGAAATCGACAATTACCTCAAGGATTTCGGCAAGCCGAAGGCGCAATACAGTCCGCCAAAGCCCTCAAAGCCCAACATAACAAAAGAGAATAACGAAAGTTTTGATGTTGACGACTTTCTCAAAGGCTTTTCAAAAACTTAAATCAATACCGCACAATTTAATGTTGCCTTAAAATAAAAAAGGAGCTGTACCGTTGTTCGCTTTTTACGAACTCTGATACAGCTCCTCAATTATTCGGGATTTAGCCCTCTTCCTTCATCTTTGCAAAGCACTCGCTGCAATATACGGGACGGTCTTCTCTCGGACGGAAAGGAACCTTAGCTACGCCGCCGCAGTTAGCGCATGTTGCCTCGAACATCTCACGCTCGCCTCTGACTGCGTTCTTTCTTGCGTCACGGCAAGCCTTGCAGCGCTGCGGCTCGTTTACAAAGCCCTTTTCAGCGTAGAACTCCTGCTCGCCCGCGGTGAAAGTGAACTCCTGACCGCAATCCTTACATACTAACGTCTTGTCTTCGTACATGATAATTTACCTCGCTAAATTTTATTTACGCTCTGCGCACGTCCTCAAACGCTATGTACAGCGCAGGCATAGGGTATCATTTTTCCTTGAGCTTTTTTCTTGCCCTTTGCAAAGCATTGTCAACACTCTTGACGCTTATCGAAAGCACTTCGGCAATAGAACTGTAATTATGACCTCCGATATGGAGCCTCAGCACATCTTTTTCAAGATTCGTCAGCTTTTTTTCAATGCTCTCGCTGAGGTCCTCAAATTGCTCCTGCATAACGATTATCGTCTGCGGATCTGACATATCGTCGCTGATATCAACGCCGTCAATGTCAACATAGCCGTTGAGCGGCATATGCTTGCTCCGCAGCTGATTTCGCACGGCGCTTTTGATGCGATTGGAAATGCAAACCGTTGCATAGGTTTCAAACCTCACGCCCTCATCAGGGTCGTACCCGTAAACAGAACCGAGAAGACCTATCATGCCCTCCTGAATAATATCGCTTCGGCTCATCGGACACCGTCCGACATAGCCCGAGGCAATGCTCTCAACAGTCGGCGCAAGAGATGAAATCAGTTCATTCATTGCTGCTTTATCGCCGTAACGTGCCGCATAAACTTTATCCGAATTTATCGGAATTTCGCTCATACGCACACCTCACAGGACTAAGATACGTTTATATGATATCCCATTAGTGAATCAATGTCAACAAAAAAAGCGTTGTTTTTTCAAATTTTGAAGATTGTTACAAATTGAGCGAATGTTTTTTGGGCGTTTTAACAATTAAAATTGCGCTGATATTGACACAAATATTTTATTTGCACAAACATCACCTATTTTCGACGTAATAATCGCTTTGCATCTTGTATAATATTTGACTTTTTTTCGCCGATAATGTATAATTCAACAGCACTATGCTCTCACGGAGGGATAATTTTGACAGGATTCATTTTTCTTGACAAGCCGGAGGGGTTGACCTCCTTCGTTGCGGCAAACAGAGTCAAGAGAATATTGAAAATAAACAAAACAGGACACACCGGCACGCTCGACCCAATGGCAACCGGCGTGCTTCCCGTCATGCTCGGCGGTGCGACGAGATTTTCACAGTACCTGCCGACGCACGACAAGGCTTACCGTGCAAAAATTTTGCTCGGCACTGTCACAGACACGCTTGATATAACGGGCACGGTGCTCCAAGAAAATCCCGTTAACGTTAGCGTTGACAGGCTCAACGAGGTCATTAACCGTTTTGTCGGCTTGATAAGCCAGCTTCCTCCGATGTATTCCGCCGTTTCCAAGGACGGCGTAAGATTATATAAGCTCGCCCGTCAAGGCATCGAGATAGAAAGAGAAGCGAGGAATGTTGTTATTCACTATATAAAGCTTCTCGACGTTCCGGATGAAAATAACGAATTTGAGATCGAGGTCTCATGCAGCGCCGGAACATATATCCGCTCGCTTGCCGCCGATATAGGCTCAGAGCTCGGCTGCGGTGCAGCGATAACCGCACTCAGACGCGTTGAAGCAAACGGAATTTCAATTGACAAAACCGTTACGCTTGAGACGGTTCAGCAGTTCGCCGACGAAGGACGAATTGACGAATTGATTACCCCGTGCGACGAAATGCTTAGGTGCTACCCTGCCGTCAACGTCAGCGAAAAGCAGGCGATACGCTTTGAAAACGGCGGAGAACTCGACCTCAAAAGAATTAAGGGAGAAAAAAATGACGGTTTCTGCCGTGTTTATTCGCCCGAAAAAAAGTTTCTCGGTCTCGGCAAAATCAGTCTTGCCGACGGAACTCTTTATGTTGAAAAAAAATTAGTTTATTGAGGTTGTTATTATAATGAAATGGTTTGTTTTTTCTATAGTTGCTCTGCTTTGCTGGAGCTTTTCGGATCTGTTTTCAAAAATCGGCTGTGCCGACTCAAAGGATAAGCACAGCGCATTGAAAATGGTCACGGCGGTCGGCGTTGTTATGGGTCTCCATGCGGCATACACGCTTATTTTTACCGATGTCGAATTCTCGCCCAAAATAATGCTCACATACTTGCCCGTGTCGCTTCTTTACATATCGTCAATGACGATCGGCTATGTCGGACTCAGATTTATCGAGCTTTCGATTTCCTCTCCGATATGCAATTCCTCGGGCTCATTGGCTTCTATCATCAGCATAATCACGGGTATGGCGGTGCTTGTTAAGGCTCAGTACATTGCAATTGCCCTCGTCGCTATCGGTGTTATCGGACTCGGAGTTGCCGAAATGACAGAGGACGATGACCTCAGAGCGGCACGTCAAAGCAAGAGCAACTATAAATACACTAAGAGCGTTCTTGCAATTCTTTTGCCTGTAATTTATTGTCTGCTCGACGCTCTCGGCTCTTTTGCCGACAGCCTTGTGCTTGAGAAGCTTGACGAGGACGCCGCCAACACAGCATATGAGCTGACGTTCCTCATCTGCGGCATACTTTGCTTTATCTATGTTAAATTTATTAAAAAGGACAAGTTTTTCCCGAAGAAGGAAGCTCCGAAATACATCGGCGCCGCATTTGAAACGGCGGGTCAGTTTGCATATATTTATGCCATTGCCGACAGCGAGCACTTTGCCCTCTCCGCTCCGATCATTTCCGCATACTGCGCCGCATCGGTTCTCTGGGGCAGAATTTTCCTCAAGGAAAAGCTTTCGTGGAAGCACTATTTGTGCATCCTCCTCACCGTCGCAGGTATTGTTATAATGGGCGTTTATGACGGTTAAATACGATTAAATATATAAAACGGCACACCGAAAAAATCATCTCGGTGTGCCTTATTTTTTAACTCTTCTTTTTATAAACAAATGCTAATGCGACTCCGAGTATCAACACGCCTGCACATGTGGCAAGAATGATGATTGAATTTTTATCGAGAGTCTGCGCTGTTTCTCCGCTTGCTTCGCCGCTCTGCGACGGAGCTTTTTCGTTTTGTCCGTTGCTGTCATTTTCGGAGGAATTATCGCCTTGCGAATTGTCCTGCGTGCCTCCGCCGGGCATTGAGGGCATCTCACCGTCGGGCATCGAAGGCATTTCGCCGTTCGGCATTGAAGGAGGTCCGCTGCCGTCGGAGTCGGACATATCAGGTGGGGTTCCTCCGAAGCCGCCCGCCGGAACGGGGCTGTCGGAGCTTGTCGAGCTGTCCGTTCCGTCCGAGGAGCCTTCGGAATTATTGGGAGGGGTTTGTGAAAAAGATTTGTCGTTTGTTGTATTTGTACTGTCGGTCACCGACTGCGTTTGCGCCGTATTGTTCTGCGCCTTGCCGTCAGGTGAACCGCCGCCGTTGTTATTCATCGTTCCCATATCGCTGATATTGAGATCGTCCGCCTTAATAAGACTCGAAGAATCAGCCGACTGTCCGTCTGATGTTGACGGTATAGTTCCGTCGAGCTGACCGCTTATGCTCTCCGCTCTGAGTGTGCAGAACTTCCTGAGAGCCGTCACGCCGCTTTCAAATTCCTCATAAGTGCAGAACTTAGTCGGATCTTTTTCGACATATTCCGCAATCATTTCCTTGGTGGAGTCGATGAGATCAGGGATATAATCGCTGTCAAAATATTTTTCAATAAATTCCGAGAACAGCTCATGATATTTCTCGGTGTATTCGTCGCTTGCAAATATCCATGCGAGCATCGGTCTTGAGTCAACCGTTCCGCCCGAAACAGGTGTATCTATCGGATAATTGACAAGCGCCGAGGCATTTTGCGCTCCCATGAATCCGCCGAATGCGAGGTTATAATCCCACGGGATCATCGACATCTGTCCGTCTTTTTCATAAAGGTAATAGTTGTGGATCATCGAACCGGTGTAGCTGTCAAAGTTGCAGACAAAATTGTGAACCACAAAGTATCTGATGACTTCTTCAACGTCAACAACATCGCTTATATCCTCGTTGCTGTTCAGCTTTTTGAGCGAAGCAATGAGCCTATCCTTGTCGGAGTCCGAAATATCCGTCTTGGCGTTGTCAAAAATATTTTGATAGCTTGAATACTCGTCGTCGGAATAGATAAGCGAAACATCGTCGCTTCCGTTCACTCCGCCGCCCATACCGCCGTTTTCTCCCGGCTCACCGTCGGGCTTCGACGGTGGTGTACCCTGTGTCTGTCCGTTCGTTGAGGACTGCGTACTGTCGGTTGTTGAATTCGTCTGACTGTTAGCCTGCTGTGTGTTGCCCGAATTATCATCGGGCTTTGACGGTGGTGTGCCCTGCGTCTGTCCGCTTGTTGAGGACTGTGTGCCGTCAGTTGTTGAATTCGTCTGACCGTTAGCCTGCTGTGTGTTGCTCGAATTGTCATCGGGCTTCGACGGAGGTGTGCCCTGCGTCTGTCCGTTCGTTGAGGACTGTGTGCTGTCGGTTGTTGAATTCGTCTGACCGTTAGCCTGCTGTGTGTTGCCCGAATTGTCATCGGACTTCGACGGTGGTGTACCCTGCGTCTGTCCGCTTGTTGAGGACTGTGTGCTGTCGGTTGTATCGGTCTGATCGTCCTGCTCGGCGTTAAATTCGCTCATCTTGAAGTTGCCGCCGTTGCCTCTGCCGCCGCCCATGCTCTGACTGTCGGGCTTGTAAAGCTCGCCGACATCGTTGCCGTAGTTGCGCTGTAAGAATGAGTCTTCGATACCCTCAACGGCAAGATAAAGTCCCCAATCTTCACCGTTGACGGTGATATAAACATAGCTGCAAAGCGGCGAGTCAACTCCGAATTCCGACATCATACGATAGCAAAGATAATCCTTCATGTAGGTATTATCCTGAATTATATTGTTAAGGCAAAGCTTGTCGAGCCCGTGATAGCTTTTCGTGCTGTCGTAATGGTCAAACTCAATCTTGAAGCTGTAACGGTTGTTGCCGTAGCTCTTAACCTGCGTCAGCGAGGTGTTGCCCTTGGCTCTGATCGCCACGTTTTTATATGCCTCGTTGTCAATCACGACGGAGCACGAGGTGTATTCTTCGTCGGTGCAGGTCTCAAGGAAGCTGTCCCAATCGTCGATAACAATGTTTATTGTGTGTACCTTTGATGTGTCAAAAAGCTTTGTTTCATAGCCCATTGCCCTCGCCGTGCTCGTGATGCCGATTTTTTCACCGCACATGAACAGAACGGTTATAACTATCGTGACGGCGAGAACGATGCAGCAAATTCTGTCGAAATTTTTGTGCGTTGACATAGTATCACTCCTTATCCCATATAGTCGCCGTTATAGCTTACCAAAACAGCGCTGTTCACTCCGTTCATTTCGGAAAGAATGTTGATGAAGTCTGTGTTTGCGTCATTCATGCGAATCTCTGCGTTAAGCTCGATTGCACCGTTCTGAACCGTCTTGCTCTTAACGTTGAACTTTTTAACCTGCTTCTTAAGGAATTCCGTTGCGGCAACCTCGCTGTCATGATCTGCACAGCGAAGAACAACGATGTACGGATTTGTGTGTGACTTTTTGTTGGCAAAAACAAGCATTACGATGCCTATAACGACACTGCCGAAAACCGCTAAAGGAATCATGCCTGCGGCAAGAACTATACCTGCTGCAATTGCCCAGAAAAGAAATGCAATGTCGAGGGGTTCTTTGATTGCCGTTCTGAAACGTACGATTGAAAGTGCGCCGACCATACCGAGTGAGAGCACAACGTTTGAGGTTACGGCAAGAATTACAAAGGTTGATATCATTGTCAGCGCAACAAGGGTTACGCCGAAGCTTGACGAATACATTACACCTGCGAAGGTCTTTTTATAAATCAGGAATATGAAAAGTCCTATGCCGAATGCAAGTGCCAATGAGATCACCATATCGAGAGGTGAAACGGAGGTTATGTTCTCCAAAAAGCTTGATTTGAAAATGTCGTTGAAACTCATAAAATCTACTCCTTTTAATTTTGTTTATTTCAGCCGTAAACACGGCATGCCGCATATTTTGAAAAAGCCGATGTGTGTGTGCTCGGGATCTGCACGATATCTCTTATCAGGGACGGGAGCACCTCGTCCCATTTGACCTCAAGAATTATCGGCGCATCCCCTGCCGGAACGGTCACACAGTCGCTGTTGAAGAAATCCGTGCAATTCATTCCCGTTCTGATGTTGTAGTCCATTGTCACCCTGACGTTGCCGACGGGAAAAACGAACGGCTCACGGGTGTAATCGACAATGGTTTTCGGTCTCAGCCCGAGCGTTTCGGTTTTAATTCTGAAATCCTTCAGAAGCTCATCGCCGCCGTCGTCAAAATCCTTTCCGTTGACGATTGCCTGCGCCTGCTCCCGATTAACGACCGTCTGCTCCTTTGCACAAAGCCCGTTGACCTTAATCTTTTTTTCAAGAAAGATAAGCGTCGTGTCACCGTTGTAGCAGCGAAGGCGAAACTTTTCACGTCGGTCAACGCCGTTCACCTTTTCGAGCAAAGCCTTGTCGTCAAGATTATCAAAATAAAGACTGCGAATTTCATATCTGCCGTTGATTGAGTGAGAGTCCTGCTGCATGACCGCCGAAAGTCTCGACCGTAAAGCCAGCAAATCACAGTAGCCGATCTCGTGCTTAAATTCGTGTCTGAAGTTCATGTTTATCACTCCCTTGCTGTTTTTGTTGTCTATAGCATAACGGGCTTACCTTAGCTGAAGTTTAGAGAATAAAAATTTTTGCAAAAAAATTTGCCCATCAAAAGATGAGCAAAAATAAAAAGCAGATAACCGAAGTTACCTGCTTCATTTGTTTTGGATTTTAATCAATACTTGAACATGAAGAAAATCGTAATGCCAAGTGTAAGAATAAAGAAAGCGATTGCGGAAATTCTTGTAAGCTTAACGAGCTTCTGTTCCATAGTTCTGCCCTTACTCTTGCCGAAGAATGTGTCGGCACCGCCGGAAATTGCTCCCGAAAGACCCGCAGAACGGCTCTCCTGAAGAAGAACAACAATTATAAGGAAAATTGCAAGAATTATAAGAACTGCTCCGAATACATACTGCAAAGCACTCATAACCAAACCTCCATAAGTATTTTTACCGATTTATTTTAGCACACACTTTCACAAAATGCAATAGCAATTACCATAATTTTTTCATAAAGCAACACATTTCAATGAATTATTGCGAAAAATCGGGTCATTATAATATCAGGCGGCAGAAAACAAGCCGCCGTCAGCGGAATTTATAAATAATCAGCGTTTGCAATTTTCCGCTGTTCGCCGTTCACTTTTCACAGTGAGCGGCGATTTTTTTCTATCATGAATTTTTATATAAGCGAGAGCTGTTCTCCTGCGTCCTCCGCACTCAGAGTTGCGCCCGAGGCAGGAAGATTTTTTGTCTTATATCTGTATGGCTTTGCGAATTCGCCCTTGCGATAATCCCTGACGGACTTAATAACATGACCTTTTTTCAGCGTCATGACCGCAACGCCCTGCGTGTCCTTGGTCGTCTTGGGTGCGATGGCTCCCGTATTGAACAGCAGGAGCTTGCCCGATGTTGACTCAAGTACAAGGTCGCAGTCCTCTTCGACCTTTCTGATCGCCGCTATGGGTGACTTGTTGCTGTACGCTTTTATGAGCTTCTTTCTGTTCGTCTTAGTCTGATACGAGGCAAGGTCAACCTTTGCAACCTTTCCGTTTTCAAAGAAGAACATTACATAGCCCTTGTAGTCGAGCGTCGGCAGCATGTAAATTGCATTTTCGCCGCTGTCCATCTGGAGCTTGTTGGCAACGAAATCGCCGAGCTGACTCGCCTTGCCGAGGTCAAAATCAGCCGCCTTAGCCTTATATACCTGACACTGATCGGTGAAGAACAGCAAATCGGTATTGTTCGTCGCCTCGACTTCAAGCAGCATTTCGTCGCCCTCTTTGAGCTTCTGCTCGCCGCTCATTCTGAGCGCCTGCGGGGTAATTTTCTTGAAATAGCCCTCCTTTGAGAAGAAAAGATTTACGGGAAAATCGGGAATTTTCTCCTCAACTTCCTCCTCGGCTACCTCGGAAGCGAATATGATCTGAGTTCTTCTGTCCTGACCGTATTTATTCACAACATCGGTCAGCTCGTTGACAAGAATTTTCTTTATCTTCGACTTGTGAGCGAGGATATCCTCCATCTTCTCAATGTCGGCTCTGAGCTGTTCGATATCCTGTGTTCTTTTGAGAATATACTCTCGGTTGAGATGACGTAGCTTGATCTCGGCAACGTAATTCGCCTGAATTTCGTCAATGCCGAAGCCTATCATCAAGTTCGGAACAACTTCACTCTCTTCCTCGGTCGAGCGGATTATCTTAATAGCCTTGTCGATATCAAGGAGAATTTTCTGCAAGCCTTCGAGCAAATGAAGCTTATCCTTTGCCTTGCTCAGGTCAAAATAAACTCTGCGCTTAACGCACTCGGTTCTGAACGCTATCCACTCGTTGAGTATCTCGCCGACACCCATGACCCTCGGTGCGCCTGCAATCAGCACATTGAAGTTGCACGAGAAAGTGTCCTCAAGCGGAGTAACTTTGTAAAGCTTCTGCATGAGCTTGTCGGGGTCTGCTCCCTTTTTGAGGTCGATTGTAATTTTAAGTCCCGACTTGTCCGTTTCGTCACGGATATCGCTGATCTCACGAAGTGAGCCCGACTTGAATTTTTCGATAACCTTGTCGATTATCGCCTCGGCAGTCGTTGTCGGCGGAATTTCGGTGATATCAATACACTTTCCGTCTTTATCATAATTATATTTCGCTCTTACCTTAAAGCCGCCTCGGCCTGTTTTGTAAATCGTGTCAATAACGTCTCTGTCATAGAGAAGCAGTCCGCCGCCGGCAAAATCGGGAGCCTTGAGCGTTTCGGAAATATCGGCTTCCGGGTCTTTAATGAGCGCAATCGTCGTTTCGCAAAGCTCACGGAGATTGAACGGGCAAATTGAGCTTGCCATACCGACGGCAATACCCGTTGTCGGGTTGGCAAGAATGCTCGGGAAGCGCACGGGCAAAAGGCTCGGCTCTTTCATTGTGTTGTCGTAGTTATCGACAAAATCCACCGTATCCTTATCAATTTCGGCAAAAAGCTCGGTGCAAATCGGTGCGAGCTTTGCCTCGGTGTATCTCGGAGCCGCCCACTGCATATCCCTTGAATATGCCTTACCGAAGTTACCCTTTGAGTCAACGAACGGGTGCAGGAGCGCTTCGTAGCCCCTCGAAAGACGAACCATTGTGTCATAAATCGCCGCATCACCGTGGGGATTGAGCTTCATCGTTTGTCCGACTATGTTCGCCGACTTTGTTCTTGCGCCGTTGATGAGTCCCATTTTATACATTGTATAAAGGAGCTTTCTGTGTGAGGGCTTAAAGCCGTCTATCTCGGGAATTGCACGGGAGAGAATAACGCTCATTGCATAGGGCATGTAGTTCGTTTCGAGCGTATCGGTGATATTCTGACGTAAAACCTCGCCTGCGCCGAGAATATGGGTGTTCTGATCCATTTTTTCAACGGGCTTTTCCGTTTTCTTTTTCTTAGCCATTCATACCACCCCTCTCAGCTTAAATCGAGCATGTCGATATAAAGATGTCCGTTGTCGGCGATGTGCTCCTTGCGTCCTGCAAGGTTGTCACCGAGCAGCATATCGAATATCTGCGCCGTTCTCTCTGCGTCCTCGGGAAGAATTTCGACAAGGCGGCGGGTTTCGGGATTCATTGTCGTCATCCACATCATATCCGCCTCGTTTTCACCGAGTCCCTTTGAACGCTGAATTGTATATTTCTGATTGCCTATCTCCTCGAGAGCCTGCGTTTTCTCCTTTTCGGTGTAGGCGAACCAGACCTGATCCTTCGTGTTGATTTCGTAAAGCGGAGTTTCCGCAATAAAGACCTTGCCCTCCTCGATAAGAGTCGGCATAAGTCTGTATATCATCGTCAGAATAAGTGTTCTAATCTGGAAGCCGTCAACGTCGGCATCGGTACAGATAATGACCTTATTGTATCTGAGCATATCGAGATTGAACTGTGCAAGACCCTTCATTGCCTTGCTCTTGACCTCAACGCCGCAGCCGAGCACCTTGATGAGGTCGGTTATGATCTCGCTCTTGAAAATTCTGTCGTACTCGACCTTGAGGCAGTTAAGTATCTTACCTCTGACGGGCATGAGCGCCTGAAACTCCGAATTCCTCGCCTGCTTACAGGCGCCGAGAGCTGAATCACCCTCCACGATGAAAAGCTCACGTTCGCTTGCGTCCTTGGTTCGGCAATCGACAAATTTCTGAACTCTGTTGGCAAGGTCGTTCGAGGTTGAAAGCGTTTTTTTGAGGCTCTGACGTGTTGTTTCCGCCTTGACTCGGCTCCTCATGTTGACGAGCACCTGATTGGCGATTTTCTCAGCCTCTGCCCTGTTCTCGATGAAGTAAATTTCAAGCTGATGCTTGAAGAAATCCGTCATCGCTTCCTGAATGTATTTATTTGTAATAGCCTTTTTCGTCTGATTTTCGTATGATGTCTGAGTTGAGAACGAGGAAATAACAAGGATCATGCAATCCTCAATGTCCTCAAACTTGATTTTTGGGTCGTTCTTTACATATTTTCCGTTTGCTTTAAGATAAGCGTCGATCTGATATGTGAATGCGTTTCTGACCGCCTTTTCGGGTGCGCCGCCGTGCTCAAGCCAGCTCGAATTGTGGTAATATTCCTTGAGCTGATTTTTATTTGAGAAGCAAAGCGCCGAATTGATGCGCACCTTGTAGTCATTGAGGTCGTCACGGTCACGTCCGACACGCTCGGATTTCCACGTTTGTACACTTGTCATTGCGCTGTCGCCGGCAATCTCCTTGACATAATCCGTGATGCCGTCCGTGTAGCAATATTCAAACGTTTCAAACTGAGTCTTGTTAAGCTGATTTCTGAGAATGAACTTAACTCCTGCGTTGACTATCGCCTGACGCTTAATGGTGCTCTGATAATATTCAAGCGGAATGTCGATATCGGTAAAAACCTTGAGGTCGGGGCGCCACTTTATGCGTGAACCCGTGTCCCTCTTGGTGTACTTTTCCTTTTCCATCTCGCCGACTGCCTTGCCCTTTTTAAAATTGAGCTTATAGCACCAGCCGTCACGGTGAATTTCGGCTTCCATGTACTCCGAAGCGAACTGAGTGGCACAAAGTCCGAGTCCGTTCAGACCGAGAGAGTATTCATAGCTGCCGCCGTTGTTGGTGTTGTACTTGCCGCCTGCGTAAAGGGTACAGAAAACAAGGAACCAGTTGTAGTTCTTTTCTTTCTCGTTATAGTCAACTGGAATTCCTCGTCCAAAGTCCTGAATTTCAACCGATTTATCGAGGAAACGTGTGATAATGATTTTATCGCCGAAGCCCTCACGAGCCTCGTCGATCGAGTTTGACAAAATTTCAAAAACGGAATGCTGACAACCTTCCAATCCGTCGGAGCCGAAAATAACGGCAGGACGTTTACGAACCTGGTCGGGTCCCTTGAGCGCCACAATGTCATTATTTCCGTAGCTTGTCTTTTTTGCCATAAAAATGACCATTCCTTTCTCTAAAGCAATACTTTCCAAAATACAAAGTATATTTTACACTATATCTTGTGGTTTAGTCAAGCTTTTTTGCGTAGGAATATTCCCGCCGCCCCTGCCGTCGTGCCGAGGAGAGGTTTCTGCTAACCTTGGGTCGATGTGGGCATCGACCCCTACGGATTGTGCTATTACAGGACTTCAGCAAAATGCTATTTTTTTTAAACTAATCGTAGGGTGCGATGCCCACATCGCACCGAGAAAGTCTGATAAGAGTTACTTCCGAGGCAGGACATCTTTCTCGCCTCTCCTGCAGGGTAGCGAAGCGGCGCGACGGTAGTGAATGAACGTCCGGTGGACGTTC
>CAVGRW010000038.1:0-17147 GCA_963631735.1 Bacteroidaceae bacterium
AGTGAATGAACGTCCGGTGGACGTTCAGAGCCGGAGCGTGACCGAGCCGCAGCAATACGGTGACTTCGGCGATTTACGCCGAAGTCGGAGGGGTTAATTTAAATTTCTTTGGACTTTTAATGTAACCCCTCAGTCACGGGCGAACCGTGACAGCTCCCCTACAGGGGAGCCGAGCTAAATTCCTGCTGACTGTAAATGTTTCTTATTAAAACTTCAATTCAATTTGTAGGGGCGACCATTGGTCGTCCGCTTTAAATCCTGCTGACTTTGGCAGACGTGCACACCCCTACTAAGTCAAAGTTAATTTTACTTGACATTTTTAATGCTTTGCAACGCAAAGCCACCGCTTCTTTTCACTCTTCACTTTTATCTTTTCTCTTGAATTAAACCCCTCAGTCACGGACGAACCGTGACAGCTCCCCTACAGGGGAGCCGAGTATAAGTTCCTACTGACTTTAAAATATAATTATAAGATTTACGTTGATGTTCAGCCTCCCCTTGGTTGAATCAAGGGGAGGTGTCGCCTGAGCGACGGAGGGGATAAAGATAATAATATTTTAATAACAATCTCTACAAAACACACAACGGCGCAGGAAACCTGCGCCGTCTAACTTATTATTTAATTTCCTGCTCAATATCATCAAAAAGCTCACTGTCAAAGAAGTGACGCAATGTGATATCCAAACCGTCGCACAGCTTTTGCAAGGAGACCACACCCGGATTTTGACTTTTCTCATTGAGCATACTGTAAACCGTCGAGGGAGACACGCCCGAAATATTCGCCAACGCATTGACAGCAATATTTCTTTCGTCGCAAAGCTGTAATATTCTCTTTGCAACTGCCTCTTTTGCGGTCATAAATATCCCACCTTTATCAATATTATCAACTTTAGTCTGGCTTTATCCCCTCCGTCGCCCATGCGACACCGTCACACTTAGGCAGATTGCGCCGAAGTCGGAAGGAGTTTAAGCTTGATAAGAATTTACTCCCTCAGTCAGCTACGCTGACAGCTCCCCGTAGGAGGAGCCCACGCTTAAAATGAATTTCATCAAATCCTTTACTAAACCCCTCAGTCGGCTGCGCCGCCAGCTCCCCTAAAAGGGAGCCCATTACAGTTTCTGCCAAAATCAGTTATTCCAGCAATTTTTTAATTTTCTAAATTGACTAAATAGCTTATTACACACAACGGCGCAGGGAACCTGCGCCGTCGAAATTATTATTTTATTGTACCGTACAATTTGACGTGTTGCTTTAGATATTAAAGACCGTATTCTGCTGCAACGTCTGCAATCTTAACGGGCATGCCTGTCTCAAGAGACTTCTTTGCGGCGATACCGATAAGTACGGGCTGGAGACCGCACTCAAGACCGACTGTGATCGGCTTGTCGTTAACAACGCAGTCAACGAACTGAGAAACCTCCTCAACGTATGCTCCCATGTATCTCTCAAGGAAGAAGTTGAGCGGAACCTCACCGTGAACGCCGTTAGCGTCGGAAACAACTGCTGTTGACTCAGAGTCATTTGAAATAGCAACCTGACCGAGTGAGCCGAAAGCCTCAACTCTCTGGTCGTAGCCGTAGCTTGCACGGCGGCAGTTATCAATAACTGCGATTGCACCGTTAGCGAGCTTCATGGAAATAACCGCTGTGTCGATGTCGCCTGCCTCGCCGATTGCGGGATCAACAAGAACTGCGCCGTATGCGAATACTTCCTCAACCTCAGAGCCCGACATAAAGCGAACCATATCGAAATCATGGATAGTCATGTCAAGGAAGATACCGCCCGAAACCTTGATGTAGCTTACCGGCGGTGCGCCCTGGTCACGGGAGCAAACCTTGAGGATATTGAGGTCGCCTATCTGACCGCCCTCAACTGCCTTTCTTGCAGCCTTGAAGTTATGGTCGAAGCGGCGGTTGAAGCCTACCTGATACTTAACGTTGCTGTTTTCAAGAGCCTTCTTGACCTCAAGAATCTTGTTTACGTCATGGTCGATCGGCTTCTCGCAGAAGATGTGCTTGCCTGCGGCAATAGCTTCGAGAGAAATCGTTGAATGTGTGTCCGTTGATGAGCAAATGAGGACAGCCTGAATGTCCTTATCCTCAAGAATCTTGTGATAATCGGTGTAGAACTCGTTTACGCCGAGACCCTTTGCCCACTCTTTTGTCTCGTCATTGAGAAACGGATCGGCAATAGCCTTGACCGTAGCTGACTTGACATATCTCATGATTGACTCGCAGTGTACCTTACCGATACGGCCTGCGCCGATAATACCAACATTTAACATAGCTTTACGCCCTCCTGATTATATTGTGCCGTCCCATGTGGAAACTTCTGTCTTTTTCATTTCTTCCTCGTCGAACCAGCGTGTTGTTACGCACTTGCTCTCCGTGAAGAAGCGATATGCGTCCTTGCCGAGGCAGTGGAGATCACCAAAGAACGAATCCTTGTGACCTGCGAACGGGAAGAATCCGATAGGAACAGGAATACCAACGTTTACGCCGACCATGCCGCCGTCTGTGTGACGAACGAACTCACGGGCATAATAGCCGTTCTGAGTGAAGATAACCGAGCCGTTAGCATACGGGTTAGCGTTCATAACCGCAAGACCCTCTTCAAAGCTCTTAACTCTCTTGATGCAAAGCACGGGACCGAATACCTCGTCACGACCGATCGTCATGTCCTCTGTAACGTGGTCAAAGATTGTCGGTCCGACAAAGAAGCCGTTTTCATAGCCCTCAACAACGCAGTTTCTGCCGTCAAGTACAAGCTCTGCGCCCTCTGCAACGCCCTTGTCGATGTCTGCAAGGACTTCCTTGTAGTGCTTTTCATATGTAATAGGTCCGAGCTTTGATGTCTTGTCATATGCAGGACCAAGCTTGAGTCCCTTTGCCTGCTTAACAAGCTCTGCAACAAACTTGTCTGCGATGCTCTCCTCAACAACACAGCAGCTCAGAGCCATACATCTCTGACCTGCGCAGCCGAATGCGGAGTTCATAACGCCTGCCGCAGTTCTCTCAATCGGAGTATCTGCAAGAACAAGAGCGTGGTTCTTAGCCTGGCAAAGGCACTGAACTCTCTTGCCTGCGCTTGCGGCCTTTTCATATATAAGCTTGCCGACGGGAGTTGAGCCGACAAATGTGATACCTCTTACGTCGGGGCTTTCGAGAATCGTGTTGATCTCGTTTCTCGAGCAGGTTACAACGTTGATAACACCGTCGGGGACGCCTGCTTCCTTATAAAGCTCGGCAATTCTGAGAGCTGTTCTCGGAGTAAGGCTTGCCGCCTTGAGAACCATTGTGTTGCCGCATGCGATACATGTCGGAGCCATCCAGCCGAACGGAATCATAGCCGGGAAGTTAACGGGAACGATACCTGCGAAAACGCCCATCGGCTCACGGTACTTAACTGTGTCGTAGCCTCTTGAAGCGTCCATAACGCTCTCGCCCATCATGAGTGACGGAACCTGAGTTGCAAGCTCCGTGCCCTCTTTAGCCTTGAGAACGTCGCCCTCAGCCTCTGCCCAAACCTTACCGTTTTCTTCGGCAACGAGCATTGTGAGCTCATCCATGTGCTTGATGAGAAGATCACGGATGTTGTAAAGGATCTGTGCTCTCTTGATAGCGGGAGTTGAGCTCCAGCCCGGGAAAGCTGCCTTAGCCGCTGCGATAGCGCCGAGAACCTCGTCGTTGGTACAGCAGGGAGCGTAACCCGTTGTCTCGCCCGTGCTGGGGTTGACAAGAGTGTAGTATTTGTCTGTCTTTGATTCAACGTACTCGCCGTTGACAAAGTATTTGAGTTTTTCTGCGGACATTGTTACATCTCCTTGTATGTTATTCTAATTTTTAACTTGTTTTATCAGCCTTCCCCTTGAGGGGAAGGTGGCACGACCTTGTGTCGTGACGGATGAGGTGGGGAATTTTATCTCTTTATTTAAAAACATCAAACTCGAGCTTTTCCACCTCATCACCGCCTATCGGCGGAGCTTCCCCTCAAGGGGAAGCCTCGGTCGGTTTCTGCTGACTTTCCTTGCCTCCCCTACAAGGGCGCCTATTATAATCAAAGTCCTGCCTTTTCTGCAATGTAGGCTCTTGCCATCTTTGCATACTTGAACGGATTTGCGATAGCGGGATCCTGCTCCGCTTCAACGAGCATCCAGCCCTCGTAGCCTGTCTCATCGAGAACGTCAAAAATCGGCTTGAAGTCGATTGCGCCGTCACCGGGAACTGTGAAAGCACCCATGCGAACACCCTGAAGGAATGACTTGTGCTCGTCCTTGACCTGCTTAACGATCTCTGGACGGATATCCTTGAGATGAACGTGCTTGATTCTCTTAGCATACTTCTTGAGAACTGTCATATAGTCCTCGCCGCAATATGCGAGATGACCCGAATCGAAAAGAAGGTAAACAGCGTCGGGATCGCACATATCCATCATCTTGTCGATTTCCTCGGCTGTCTGAACAACCGTACCCATGTGATGATGGTAAACGAGCGTAATGCCGTATTCCTTGGCGATGTTACCGAGCTTTGAAAGTCCGTCTGTGAACTTCTTCCACTCCTCATCGTTCATAACGTATTTATTCTCAAAAACAGGTGTGTCCATCTGTCCCTGAATGCTGTAGCTCTGCTCCGAAGCGCCGATTCTCTTGGCTCCGCAGCCCTTGAGGAACTCGCAGTTCTCTCTGAAATCCTTCTCGACCTCCTCAAAGGGCTTGGTGAGAATGAATGATGAGAACCAGCGGTTAGCGATCTGAAGTCCTCTGATATCAAGATACTCGTGCATTTCCTCAACGGTCTTGGGATATTTGTTGCCTATCTCACAGCCCTCAAAGCCTGCAAGCGCCATTTCGCTTACGCACTGCTCAAAGGTGTTTTCACTGCCGAGATCGGGCATATCATCGTTTGTCCAGCCGATCGGTGCGATACCGAGTTTGATTTTTTTTGCGTCCATGTTACCTCTCCTTGTTAAAGAATTGCGTAGTTAAGATTTTTCGTCAAGCTGTGAAAAAATTGAAAGCTTGCCGGCGCAAGTCAAGAAATTTTTGTGCGGCATGACGGAAATAGATTCAAGCAAGGCGTGCACCGCAATCTGTGCGATGTTGCCTTAATACTTTTTAGCCTCGGAAAGCTTCTGCGTTCTTTCGGCAAGTGCTTCCTTACCCTTTTCTGTACGGGGCATATCCGAACAGCCGACATTCCACCAGCCGCCGTATCCGTCCGTCATGGATTTCGGAAGAACCTTTATATCAATAAGCACGGGCTTAGTCTGCTTGAGTGAATCAAGCACTGCCGCCTCAAGCTCATCCATAGTCTTTGCAGTGTATGCGACATAGCCGTAGCCTCTTGCACATGCGGCATAGTCGATATTCATGAACTCGCCCTCACGAATCGGCTTGTCGCCGTCACGGTAACGGGCTTCCGTACAGAGCGAATTAACGCCCTGACCCATCTGAAGATTGTTGATACAACCGAACGATGCGTTGTCAAAGAGCATGACGTTTATCTTCTTGCCCTCCTGCAATGCGGTCAGCATCTCAGAATGAAGCATGTTGTAGCTGCCGTCGCCCGTGAAAGCGTAAACCTCCTGATCGGGACATGCAAGCTTTGAGCCGAACGCACCTGCGATCTCATAACCCATGCAGGAATAGCCGTACTCCATGTTGTAGGAATAAAGCTTGTCTGTCGTCCACATTCTCTGCATACAGCCGGGAAGCGAGCCCGCCGCACCGACTGCAACCGCATCGGACGGGATAAGCTTGCGAATGAGTGAAAGCGCCGCCGTCTGAGTGATAACGCCGCCCGTTGCCTTCACGAAGCTTTCAACTGCGTCGGGCATATGGTTCGGGATTTCGGGAGTGTAGCCCTCGCCGTAATGCGTTGCGGCAAGACGTGTCATTTCCTTATCCCAATCAGCCTTTGCGTCTGCGATTTCGGTCGTGTAAGCCGACTTATAGCCGTCAAGATACTTCTCGAGAGCGGTCACGCCCTCCTTGGCATCGGCTACCATCTTTATGCTGTCAAGCTTGCCTCCGTGGAATGCGCTGGCATTGATAGTTACAACCTTCGTGTCGGCATAGAGCCACTTTGACGAGGTTGTGAAATCGGAGAACTTCGTTCCGATACCGATAATCAGATCAGCGTCCTTGGCAAGCACGTTTGCGCTTGAATTACCCGTTACGCCGATACCGCCGACATTGAGGTAATGGCTCGATTCGATAGCGCTCTTACCTGCCTGAGTCTCGGAGAACGGAATGTTGTGCTTCTCGCAGAAAGCCTTTACCTGCTCGCCTGCGAACGAATATCTAACGCCGCCGCCGACAATAACAAGAGGCTTCTTACTCTTTTTTATCTCCTCGGCAACCGCTTTGACCTCATAGTCGCACGGAATCTGTCGGGGAATGAAATGTACTCTTTTTCTGAAAAATTCAACGGGATAATCAAAGCTTTCGCCCTGAACATCCTGGCAGAGAGCGATCGCCGCCGCACCCGTGTGGGCAGGGTCCGTGAGAACTCTCATAGCGTTTGTGAGCGCCGTCATAACCATCTCGGGACGGGTAATACGGTCAAAATAACGTGTTACCGCTCTGAAAGCGTCGTTCGTTGTGCATGTGCCGTCGTGGAGCTGCTCAACCTGCTGAAGAACGGGGTCGGGCTGACGGCTTGCGAATGTGTCGCCCATGAAAAGGAGAAGCGGAATATTGTTGACCGTGGCAGTAGCCGCCGCCGTTACCATATTCGCCGCACCGGGACCGATAGACGACATACAGGGTATGATTTTGAGTCTGTTGTTCATCTTGGCATAAGCCGTTGCAGCCTGAGCCATACCCTGCTCGTTTCTGCCCTGCATAACCTTTATTGAGTGCTCTGCCTGAGAGAGAGCCTCGCCGACGCCGAGAACACAGCCGTGACCGAAAATGGCATAGAAAAGCTCAACGAATTTGCTTTCAACGAGCTTTCCGTCCTGCTCAATGGCAACGTACTGATTGTCAAGGTATCTGACGATCGCCTCACCGGCAGTCAATCTGATTGTTTTCATATCTTATGATCCTTTCTTTGAGGATGTGTGGGTGGAGATTATAAATGCTCAGCAACCCAATCAGCCTTCCGCTTGGTTGGTTTTTGCAGACATTCAAGAAAACCCCTCAGCCAGCTTTGCTGCCAGCTCCCCTATAATATAATGGGAGCCAAGGATTTCTGCCCCGAACAAAAATGTGCTGTGGGCAAAATTCAACCAATGTATTTTGGTGAGAATTTTTTTCGTTAGGCGGATTTTATACCTCGATGGCGATATTCTTATATGCCGAGAGGGATTAAATTCGCATCACGGAAAAAGATCCGTCAAAATTAGGCACGGGCTACCATTTCGCCGTACTGTTCCTTTTCTTTCTTTATAAACGCTTTAACCTCATCAACCGTCGGCATGAAGAGCGAACAACCGTGAGCGGCTACGAGCATTGAAGCCGATGCACTGCCGAGCTCAAGGCAATCCATGATATCAAGTCCCTCCAGAAGTCCGTAAATGAACGCCGAGCCGTAGCCGTCACCGCCGCCGAAGGACTTGAACGCCTTGACCGGGAACGGCTTGATCGAATACTCGCCGTCGGCTGTGTGAGCCGTTGAGCCTTCCTTGCCGTGCTTGATGATGACGATTTTGTTGCCCATCTTCATCCAGTGCTCGGCAGTCTCTCTGTCTGTTCTGCCGGGAGCGGAAATAGCCTCGGTAAGGTCGAATTCCTCACGGGAACCCATTACCATGTCACTGTTCGATGCAACGATTGAATAATATATTGCGATCTCGTCCGCATTCTTCCAGTTGTACGGACGATAGTCGATATCGAAAATAATCTTTGTGCCGACCTTTTTTGCAAGGTACATAGCCTTGAGGCAAGCCTCTCTTGACGGGCTCTGCGAAAGAGCAGTACCGCTGATAAGGATAGCCTTTGCACTCTTTATGTAGTCCTCGTCAACGTCGTCAGGGTGAAGCATAAGGTCTGCAATTCCGTCACGGTACATGAGGATACTGCTCTCGTGCTCTGACTTTATCTCGGTGAAAGTAAGCCCAAGCTTTTCGCCGCCCTTTGTGCGTGTAACGTGAGAAATGTCGATTCCCTCGCCTGCGAAGAAATCCTCAACGTAGGTGCCGAACTGATCGTCGGAAACCTTGCCGATGAAGCCGACTTTCTTTCCCAGACGTGCAAGACCTACAGCGATGTTTGCGGGAGAACCGCCGACATATTTCTTATAGTTTTCGCACTTGTCGAGTGTGTTGTAGTAGTCCGTCGGGTTAAAGTCGATCGCAACTCTGCCGATCGGGATGAGGTCAAGCTTTCTTGACTCGTCAAAATCAATGTATTTCATACTGAAACCTCCGATATATTCAATAAATAATTAACCGATGTGAATTCCTCGTTCCTCTCTCTTTTCGGCAAGCTCGACGGTGATTTTTTCCATCTTTTCGCCGACAAGATCGTACGACTTCATCGGAATCGTGCTGAGAAGAAGGCTGATGCCGGGAACAATAGAAATGAGCGAGAACATTGCATATCTCATTGTGACTGAAAGATCGGTTGCTGCAACTGCGGCTTCCTTTGCAAGCATCTGCTCGGGATCAAGACCGATGACAAGATACATAATTATGATACCTGCGGTTGCAAGCGCATTGCCGAGCTTATTGACAAAGCCCTGGCAAGCCGAGCCGAGACCCGTTTCTCTGTAGCCTGTTTCCCACTCCATGTAGTCAAGACTGTCGGCAATCATGGCATATGATACAACGTTGAGAACGCCGAGAGGAACTGCCGAGACAATAAGGAACGGAATACAGATAAAGAAGCTGAGCTTTCCCGTAACTACAAAGTAGCCGACAAGTGACGTCAAAAGACTTGCAACAAAGCCAAGACTGCATGTTGTTACAACGATCTGCTTATAGTTGAACTTTTTGATGAGTGCGGGCATAAAGAGCATTGCGCCGAACATTCCGACTGCCGAGCAAACAGAAAGTATCGTGCTGACTGTTCCTATGCTCTTTGAAATAGCCTCTGATCTTTCAAGTCCTGTCATTGTGCTGAGATCTCCGCCGATGTAAACGGCATAACGCGCAACGTGAACCGAGGCTGCCTGAAGCATATATCTGCCCGAGGAAAGAACTCCCATGATGATAACAAGCATGAGCGGCTTGCACTTGAAAATTCTCGAAAGCTGTGACGGCTCGCCTTTGACGGACTTTTTATCGGGAATAACAACACGCTCTTTGACGTGCGGATATGAGCTGACATAAAGAATAGCTCCGATTACCGCAGCAAATACGGCAATCAAAATGTATTTCATTTTATCATAGTTGATCGTATTTCCGACAACAACCGTGAATTTATTGAAGAAAGCCTGAACCAAATCGTTATCGGAAGCCTGCATCTTTGCGCAAAGACCCGGAAGGACCAAGCCTGCGACAAGATAGAGAGCCATCGGAACAGCCGAACCGACGCCGTTGAATGTACGGGCAACGGAAATGAGGTTGCCTCGCTCATTCGGGTTAGGAGTCATAACGTTCGGTAAGCTCCAGAACGGAACGTCCGCCGCCGTATAAATCATACCCCAAAGGACATAAACAACGCCTGCATAAATCATAAGACCGGTTTTGTCAAGATCGGGATAATAGAACATAAGGAATGTAAGCAAAGCAATAGGAACCGACATGAAAACAATATAAGGCTTCATCTTGCCCCAGCGTGTCGTGTGGCGGTCGATAATCATACCCATGAGAGGGTCGTTGATAGCGTCCCAAACTCTTGCTAAAAGCATGAGCAAAAGAACAAAAATAAGCGGGAGCTTCATAACATTTGTGTAAAAGTCCGAAATATAGGATGACATTACACTATAGATCATACCCTGTCCGAGACCTGCCAAACAGAACATACGAAACTCTTTGGATTCGACAAATTTTTCCTGCATCACATCGGCATGGGCAGCCTTTGATACAGCTTTTTTCGAGGTGCTTGCCATATAAAAACTCCTTGATATCAATTTGACAGATAACTATAATTCTATCCTTGCTATTTTAACATATATTACCGACTCTTGCAACATAAAATATTAAATTTATACAAAAAAATTGATATTATATAACAAGCAAAAACCTTCCCCTTTTACAAGAGGAAGGCAATATGCGTATTTAATTAAAATACAAAGTTTGTGAAGTCAACGGATGTCTTTGCGTCGCCTGTTGCGGTTGAAATCTTAGCAACCGTGTACTTAACATTTGTAAGGCTTACATCCCAGTCATATGAAACATGAAGAGAAACAAGGTTGCCTGTCTTTGAGTTGATAGTAGCCGTAACCTTGATGTTCTTGTTGTTCTCTGTGATAGATTCAACGGAAGCTCCGTCGGCATTGTTAATACCGTCAAAGAGGTTACCTGCGTTCTTGTAGTCATAAGCCTTCTTGTCACCTACGCCTGAGTAGAGACCTGTTCTGCCAAGAGCAGTTGCATCGCTCTTACCTGACGAGCTTGCCTTGCTTGTGCCGCTCTTAAGAGTCATTGTGATAACATAGTTATCGCCGCTCTGCTTGCATGTCGGTGAAGAAATGTCGTTAGCGGTAAGGGAAGCCTTTGAAATCTCGCCAACCTTGCCCTTTGTGTTCTTATAGTTGATTGTACCTACTCCGAGGAAGTCGTTAACTGTATCAACAACGAGCTTGATCTTCATAAGAGGACCGCCGTTAAGGTTGCTGATAGATGTAACTCTCTTCTTTGAGAAGCCTGCCTTAGAGTTAACTGCCTTGTTAACAGCTGCATTGTAGTATGCTGCGATATCGGCTGCCGTTGAAGGAACCTTAGATGCCGTGCTTGATGAGCCGGGCTTTGTTGCCGACGGAGTTGCCGGTGTTGCCGGAGAAGCAGGATCTGTCGCAGCAGGATCAGCCGGATTTGACGGATCTGTTGCCGAAGGATCTGTTGCCGAAGGATCAGCCGACGGGTCTGCCGGAGCAGCCGGGTCTACCGAAGGATCAGCCGACGGGTCCGACGAAGCATCGCCCGAAGCCGAAGAATTAGCCGCAGCAGCCTTAGCAGCGTCAACCTTAGCCGTGCTTATCTTTCCAACGCTGATTACAGATGTGACCGCAACTGCGATAACGCAAAGCAATGCAGTCACGCACTGGATAACTGTCTTTTTCATAAGTTACTTACCCCAATTCTTTAAAAATCTTGTCATAGACACATGCATTATATCACATGATTTTTATAAAATCCAGTATATTTATACATTTTTTGAAAAATTTTTATTCCCTGCTAAAAATTCATATCTTTTTCATAGATTTTTATTTATATGTATGCTATAATACATTTTGTATGCGGAGGTGTTCACTTGAGCAAAAAATTTATTTCATGGAACGTCAACGGCATAAGAGCCTGCATGAACAAGGGCTTTATGGACGTTTTTAACGAGCTTGACGCAGATATTTTCTGCCTTCAGGAGACTAAAATGCAGGAGGGTCAGCTTGTTTTGGAGCTTGACGGCTACCGTCAATATTGGAGCTATGCTGAGAAGAAGGGCTATTCCGGCACTGCAATATTCACCAAGGAGGAGCCGCTCAGCGTCAGCTACGGCCTCGGCGTTGAGGAGCTCGACACCGAGGGCAGACTCATCACACTCGAATTTGACGATATTTATTTCATTACGGAGTACGTCCCGAACGCACAGGACGGACTTAAAAGAATTGACCACCGTATGAAGTGGGAGGACGCTTTCAGAGCCTACGTTTCGGAGCTTCAAAAGAAAAAGCCGGTCGTTTTCTGCGGTGACCTCAATGTTGCTCACAATGAAATCGACCTGAAAAATCCGAAAACAAACCGCGGCAACGCAGGCTTTTCCGATGAAGAAAGAGGAAAATTCGGCGAGCTGCTTGACGCAGGCTTCATTGACACATTTCGTTATTTTTACCCCGACCTTGAAAATGCCTACAGCTGGTGGTCATACCGCTTCAAGGCAAGAGAAAAGAACGTCGGCTGGCGTATCGACTATTTCTGCGTTTCAAAGGCTCTCGAACCGAGACTCGAAAGCGTAAAAATACATTCCGAAATTTACGGCTCGGATCACTGTCCGGTCGAACTTGTTTTAAAATAAGAGGGATTTATAATGACAAAGAAAAACAAAAAGGTTATCATAATACTTTCGGCTGTGCTTGCAGTCTGCCTTGTTTTTACGGGGCTTACATTCAGCAAGAGCTTCACGGGCAAGCTTTTCGGCGGAATGGGTACCGACGGCGGCGAGCCGCTTTCATCGGTAGTAAGCATGGAGTATAAATCCGACTACCCTCTCGTTCAGACTCAGCAGGAGAATGTTTTTTACGAGACCTATCCCGACGGAACGGTAAAATACTTCAAGTATGCCGATAAGGAAATTACCGAAATTACCAACGTCAGAACCAAGAAAATCAACATAACATGCAGCTATCAGAAAATTCCGATGACTCTCTATTATCTTGAGGATACGGACGTAGGCACCATCGGCTACGGACTTTTCAATTCCAAGCAGGAAAGCGACGTTCAGACATTTTCCTACGTTTTCGCACGTCTTATGGACTGCCCGTCCTCTTACAAAGACTCGGCAAGAACAAATTACGTTCTGCTCCTTGACATGGACGCCGAGGACGCATACAAGGTTGACAAGACCTATTCCGATATCTATTCGTTTGATATGAATTCCGGTACGGCAACGCTGATCGTTTCATCCAGAGACCGCACGGTGCAGGAGGACGCAACGCAGAACGAGACCTGGACGGTATTCACCGACAGCTCGGTAAACAGCATGAGCAAATACGATTGGTTCGCCTCGACAAGATATCACGACACCAATGCCGAGACGGTTCTCTACGACTTCATGTCGGTTGAAAGCTCAAGAAGCGTCAGAAAAGCCGAGTCAACGGAGTTTGTCAACTCACCGTCATATCAGTTCCGTGAAAAAGACGGCGCATATTACTGCTTCGCAAACACAGACGAGGGCTTCAATCTTGTCAAAAACGGCAAAAAGGACGAGCCGCTTAAAAAGTTCAGCGGAAAGTTCTCTGATTATATTGTAAGCGATCATTTCATCTTCGACCCGTCGGCAACTGAATTCACCGATATGTATACCGGTGAGACCGTATCGGGTAAAAAGACAAGATTTGAATCGCTTTCGGGCTTCATCGCTTCACCGAGCGGCAAGAACTTTGTTGTTTTCTGCGGCGGCGATAAGCAGGCAATGGTAATCTACAACACAGAGGAAAATAAAGCAAGCATTATTTCCGACAGCGATATATTCAACAGCGGAATTTGCAACTATTGCTTCATCAGCAATCAGACGGTTCTTGTGTCGAACTTTACCGAGGACGGCACAGCAGTAAATCGTATTGTCAAAATCAATGCAGAATGAGAGGGAAAACAATGTCAAAAAGAGAGGATTACATTTCGTGGGACGAATACTTCATGGGCGTTGCACTGCTCGCCGCAAAGAGAAGTAAGGACCCCAACACGCAGGTAGGTGCCTGTATCGTAAATGAAAACAAAAAAATCATGTCGGTCGGCTATAACGGCTTTCCGCTCGGCTGCAGCGACGACGCTTTCCCGTGGGACAGAGCCGCCGATAACGACTACGACACAAAATATCCGTACGTTTGTCACGCAGAGCTTAACGCAATTCTCAACAATGCAGGAGCTCCCCTGAACGGATGCAGCGTTTACGTTGCCCTTTTCCCCTGCAATGAGTGCGCCAAGGCGATAATTCAGTGCGGAATTAAAAAGGTTTTTTACCTTTCCGACAAGTATAACGGAACGAGCGGCAACCTCGCCTCCAAGCGTATGTTTGACGCCGCAGGAGTGGAATATAAGCAGCTCAACTTAAAGCATAAAGAAATTACTATCAACTTTGACGAAAGCCTTGTATAATTTGCTTTTTTGTGATATATTTAATAGGTTAATATAAAGCTCTTCACGAAAAGCTTGAGGACATTGCACTTTGCTGACAACTTTCAGACACTTTCGACAAGCCTTCCCCTTGAGGGGAAGGTGGCGGCGTAAGACGTCGGATGAGGTGGAAAGCTATATTTTACGGCTATTTTTAACGCTGCTTCGCAGCTACACCTCATCAGTCACTTTGTGACAGCTTCCCCTCAAGGGGAAGCCTTGATTTGAGATTGCACATTGTGTCTCATTCTTCCGTGAAGGAACTAATATAAATTTAATTTCTGAAAGGAATGAAAATATGGGTCTTCTTAAAAAAATCTTCGGAGATTATTCCGCTAAGGAAGTTAAGCGAGTAGTCCCGATAAAGAATAAGGTTCTTGCCCTTGAAGAGGAGTATGCAAAGCTCACGGATAAGGAGCTTCAGGCAAAAACTCCCGAGTTCAAGGAGAGACTTGCAAACGGCGAAACACTCGATGACATTCTTCCCGAGGCTTTTGCCGCATGCCGTGAGGCTTCATGGCGTGTTCTCGGAATGAAGCATTTCCCCGTTCAGATCATCGGCGGAATTGTTCTTCATCAGGGACGTATCGCAGAAATGAAAACAGGTGAAGGTAAAACTCTTGTTGCTACCCTCCCCGCTTACCTCAACGCTCTTTCGGGCGACGGCGTTCACATCGTTACGGTCAATGATTACCTTGCACGCCGTGACTCCGAATGGATGGGCAAGCTTTACAAATTCATGGGTCTTTCGGTAGGTCTTATCGTTCACGGACTTGACAATGACGAGCGTAAGGCAGCTTACGCCGCAGACATAACCTACGGAACAAACAACGAGATGGGATTTGACTATCTTCGTGACAACATGGTTCCGTACAAGGAGAACAAGGTTCAGAGAGGACATAACTTCGCAATCGTCGATGAGGTTGACTCAATTCTTATTGATGAGGCTCGTACACCGCTTATTATTTCAGGCCGCGGCGACCAGTCAACTGAGCTTTATACCCTTGCCAACAATTTTGTTCACACACTTTCCAAGGCTGTCGTTAAGGAGATTGACTCCAAGCAGAACGCCGAGGACGTTGCCGACGGCGACTACATTGTTGACGAAAAGGCAAGAACAGCTTCGCTCACCAAGACCGGTATTGCCAAAGCTGAGGCTTATTTCAACGTTGACAACCTCATGGATGCAGAGAACATGACTCTCCTCCACCACATCAATCAGGCTATCAAGGCTGTAGGCGTTATGCGCCGTGATATCGACTACGTTGTTAAGGATAATCAGGTTCTCATCGTTGACGAATTCACTGGTCGTATCATGCTTGGCAGACGATATAACGAGGGTCTCCATCAGGCTATTGAAGCAAAAGAAGGCGTTAAGGTTGAGCACGAGAGCAAGACTCTTGCAACTATCACCTTCCAGAACTATTTCCGTCTTTACAAGAAGCTTTCCGGTATGACGGGTACCGCTATGACGGAGAGCCAGGAATTCCAGGAGATCTACTCCCTCGACGTTGTTGAAATTCCGACAAACAAGCCGATGATCCGTATTGACAATCACGACCTCGTTTACAAGACCGAGGCTGCCAAGTACAATGCACTTATCAATCAGGTTCTTGAGTGCCACGAAAAGGGTCAGCCGGTGCTTGTCGGTACTGTTTCAATTGAAAAATCAGAGGTTCTTTCCAAGCTTCTCAAATCAAGAGGAATCAAGCATGAGGTTCTCAACGCCAAGTTCCACGAAAAGGAAGCCGAAATCGTCGCTCAGGCAGGTAAATTCGGCGCTGTTACTATCGCAACCAACATGGCAGGCCGTGGTACCGATATCATGCTCGGCGGTAACTCAGAGTTCCTCGCAAAGGCAGCCATGCGCCGCAAGGGCTATTCCGAGGAAATGATCGTTGAAGCAACAGGCTTCGCCGAGACGGACGATGAGGAAATCATCAATGCCAGAAAAGAATATGCAGAGCTTGAAAGCTCCTTTAAAGAGTCCATTAAAGAGGAAGCCGAAAAGGTTCGCGAAGCAGGCGGACTTTACATTATCGGCACAGAGCGCCACGATTCACGCCGTATCGACAACCAGTTGAGAGGACGTTCGGGTCGTCAGGGCGATCCCGGCGAAAGCCGCTTCTATCTTTCACTTGAAGATGACCTTATGCGTCTCTTCGGCGGTGAAAGACTTCAGAGCGTTATGAACACCCTCGGTGCAGACGAAAACATGCCTATCGACTCCAAGATGGTTTCCCGTTCAATCGAATCCGCTCAGAAGAAGAAAGAGTCGCAGAACTTTGCAATCCGTAAGAACGTTCTTCAGTACGACGACGTTATGAACCGTCAGAGAGAGCTCATCTACGAACAGCGTAACCGTGTTCTTGACGGCGAGGATCTCAAGGCTTCGATTCTCAAGATGCTTGACGAGTCCGTAACCGAGTCAATCGACTTCTACTGTGCATCGGCTCTCCCGAAGCACGAGTGGAACATCGCAGGACTTAAAGAGAAGTACCTCGGCTGGATCACAGAGCCGGACGACTTTGAGGACATCGACGCATTTGACCGTGACGAGGCAAGAGAAATGCTCATCAACAGAGGTCATGAGCGTTACGAAGCCCGTGAGAAGGAGTTCACTCCCGAAATCATGAGAAGCCTTGAGCATATGATCCTTCTCAGGAATGTTGATACATTCTGGATGGATCACATCGACGCAATGGAGGAGCTCAAGAGAGGTATCAACCTCCGTGCTTACGGCAATCAGGATCCTGTTGTTGCATACAGAATGGAAAGCTACGACATGTTCGACGAGATGAGCAATTCAATTCGTGAGAACACCGTTCGTCAGATGCTCACCGTTCGTATCAGAAGCGAGGAAGACACAAAGCGTGAGCAGGCAGCCAAGGTCACAAGCGAGAGCGGCGCTTCCGACGGAAGCGAAAAGGGCAGAACAGTCCGTAAAAAGGCTGCTCCCGGTCCGAACGATCCCTGCCCCTGCGGAAGCGGCAAGAAATATAAAAAGTGCTGCGGAAATCCCGCAAACCACGGTAAATAAAACACAATAAGCTGTTACATTTAATTCTCATTTATCATTACAGACAAATATTAAACTTAGCGTACCCAAGCCTCCCCTTTCGTAACAAGGGGAGGCAAAAAAGTTAGCAGAAAACTATCTCGGCTCCCCTGTAGGGGAGCTGTCACGGCTTGTCCGTGACTGAGGGGTTTT
>CAVGRW010000039.1:0-17079 GCA_963631735.1 Bacteroidaceae bacterium
TGCCTGCCGTCTGTCTGAGCTGTTCGGATGACATTTTCCGTATCCCCCTTTGTTTTGTTTAGGTTGGGTTTGTTTTCTCTTGAACCAAACCCCTCAGTCACGGACAAGCCGTGGCAGCTCCCCTAAAAAGGAGCCGCGTTTGGTTTCTGCTGACATTTTATCTCGAAAATCCGCCGTAATACATCAAGAGAACGCCGATTATTCCGCCGACGAGGTTGACAATGCAGAAAACCGTGTCGATCTTCTTCTCGCTCCAGCCGCCCATCTCAAAATGATGGTGAATGGGAGCCATTCTGAAAATTCTCTTGCCGTGAGTTATCTTGAAATAGCCTATCTGAATAACGTCCGAAAGTCCCTCGATGAAGTAAATAATACCTGTAAGAACAAGAATTATCGGGCAGTCGAAAGCGTATGCAATTGCAACAACAAGTCCGCCGAGGAACATTGAGCCCGTGTCGCCCATGAAAACCTTTGCAGGGTATCTGTTCCACACGAAGAAGCCGATGCAGCCGCCGAGAAGTGCGGCGGAAACTATGCCGATACCGAATGTCTTGTGGACAACAGCCATAACAATGAAGCTGATTGCCGCCGTTGCCGTAACGGACGAGCAAAGTCCGTCGATTCCGTCGGTGAAGTTGACCGCATTTATTGCGCCGTAGAGCACGCAAACGCCGAGTATCCAGAACCAAATGCCGAGCGAAACATTGCCTACAAACGGAATGAACATATACGGATCCTTATCCATTGCAAGATAAAGGCTTGTAAGATAAGCGGCGCAGATTACGAGCTGCAAAATAGTTTTCTGAATGATTGAAAGACCGAGATTGCGCTTTTTAACGACCTTTATGTAGTCATCGGCAAAACCTACTGCGCCGAACATCAGCGCCATAATAAGTCCTGCCCAAAGCTTCGTCTTTTCGCTTGAATTAAGCGCATCGCCGCCGGCAGTCAATGAATAACAAACAAGCACGACCGCTGCGGCGCAGAATATGCCGATTATAAACATAAGTCCGCCCATTGTCGGTGTACCCTGTTTTTTCTTGTGCCATTTCGGTCCGATGTCGAGAATTGTCTGACCGAATTTGAGCTTATGAAGCCATGGAATAATCACATAGCCGAGCAGTGCGGTTATTGCGAATGCTCCGACTGCGCTGAGTATAAGTGCAAGATAGCTGTTCATTTGTTTCACCCGTGTCCTTTCAACCCTATATTTGTTTAACCTCTTGGTAATTTGCGTTTTGTGAAATTATATTAGAAACTTTTATTGCCGCCCTCTTGAGCAATGTCATTAACTTAATGTTTTTGTCAAGAAATCTTGGGTCGATGTGGGCATCGACCCCTACGGATTGTTCGTTTATTTCGACTAATTGCGTCAAAAATATATTTTCTTTTTGTAGGGGCGACCATTGGTCGTCCGCTTTTATTTTTTACTGACTTTATCGGACGTGCAATGCACGCCCCTACTAAATCAAAGTCAATTTCATCAGTTTTTTAATGCTTTGCAACGCAAAGCCACCGCTTCTTTTCACTCTTCACTTTTATCTTTTCTCTTGAATTCACTCCCTCAGTCAGCTTTGCTGACAGCTCCCCGGTGGAGGAGCCCACGCCGATTATTTCATTCTGCCGTAAAGGTCATTGATAACGTCCTCAAGTGCCATTCCTCGGCTTGCTTTGAAAAGCACCGCATCGCCGGGCTTGAGCGTTTCAAAGAGCTTGTCGGCGAGCGCTTTCTTATCCGTGAAGCCGTAGACCTCACGAACGCCGCACTCCCTCGCCTTTTCGGCTGAAGCAAGCGACCTTTCGCCGTAGGTCATAAAGATATCGACCTTTGCCTTTGCCGCAAGCAGACCTGCGTTTCTGTGCGATTCCTCGCTGATTGCGCCAAGCTCCAGCATATCGCCGAGAACAGCGATTTTTCTTTCCGCTTTCATCTCAGAAAGCATTTTGAGAGCCGCTCTCTGCGAATCGGGGCTTGCGTTGTAGCAATCCTCGATAAATTTTATTCCGTTAACGGTCTTCATTCGCTGTCTCATGCCCGAAGGCGTATACTTTGCGAGACCTCTGACAGCCTCCTCGGGGGTAACGCCGAGCTGCATGCCGGTTCCGAAAGCGGCAAGAGCGTTATATACATTATGTCTGCCGATGGTTGGAATGACCGCATGCTGAATTTTGCCGTCATAAACTATATCAAATTCCGTGCTTTCATCGCACTGTTCAATGTTGATTGCTCTGAAATCACAGGTTTTATCGTCAATTCCGTAGTAAATCACAGGGTGATTTTCGATAACCGCACCTGCAAGATACGGGTCGTCGCCGTTGAGAAGAATCGGACAATTCTCACGAAGTCCGTCGAGAATTTCAAGCTTCGCCTTGAGGATATTCTCTCTTGAACCGAGGTTTTCCATGTGCGAAACGCCTATATTGCTGATTATAGCAATTGTAGGCTCCGCAATGAGCGAAAGCTCGGAGATCTCTCCCCTGTCGCTCATGCCCATCTCGATAACCGCCGCCTGAGTGTCCTCCTCCATTCTCAGGAGCGTTCTCGGCAGACCGATATTGTTGTTGAGATTGCCCTCGGTCTTGAGCGCATTGAACTTCTCGTTGAGCACGAACCACGTCATTTCCTTTGTGGTCGTTTTGCCGACGCTGCCCGTCAGTCCGACAACAGGAATATCAAACGTTGTTCTGTACCAATGAGCAAGCATCATCAGCGCCTTGTGAGTGTCGTCAACTCTGAGCATGGGACCTTCCGCATCAACATCGTGATGAACGATTGCCGCCGAAGCGCCGTTTGCAAAAGCGGAAGCCGTAAAATCATGTCCGTCAAAGTTTTCGCCATTTATCGCAACATAAAGACAGCCCGGCTTGCAAAGCCTTGAGTCGATACAAACCTCTGTAAACTCCGCATCAATGTTGAATGTTCCGCCGATGTGCTCGGCAATTTCTTTTAAAGTAAGCTTTTTCATTTTTCAAAATTCGCTCCGTTATCAAGTATTTGCTTCACGATTTCACGCTCGTCATAGTGTATCTTCTCTGTTCCGAGTATCTGATATCTTTCATGACCCTTTCCCGCAATGAGAACCGTGTCTCCGGGCTTTGCCTCAACGATAGCCGCTTTTATTGCCTGCGTTCTGTCGGCAATGCGAATATAGGAGCTCTTATCAAGCCCGTTGACAATATCGTTGATTATCAGCTCGGGATCCTCTGTTCTCGGATTGTCGGAGGTGACATAAACAATATCCGAATATTTGCAGGCAATTTTGCCCATTATCGGTCTTTTTGTCTTGTCTCTGTCTCCGCCGCAGCCGAATACCGTTATCAGCCGTTTGTCATATACATTTCTGACCGTTTTAAGCACATTCTCAAGGGAATCGGGTGTGTGTGCAAAATCAATAAGTATATTGATTTTCCTGTCATTCTTCACCTTCTCAATTCTTCCTCTGACCGTTTTCATATCGGCAACCGCATTGACCGCCCTTTTCATGCTGACGTTCATCAGCATGCCGACCGTCAGAGCCGCAAGAGAATTATAAACCGAGAATTTGCCTATAACGTTATATACTATATCATAGCTTCCGCTTTTTGACGTGAGCTTATACTCAACTCCGTCATGGTGAAGCTTTATATTTTCTGCCATGACATCAGCCGCTGTGTCAATTGCATATGTTACAGCCTTGTTTTTTACGTTCTTTTTCATAAACGGCGCATATTCATCGTCCGCATTTATAACGCAAACGTCGCTGCACTGCATCAATATTGCCTTTGCTTCGGCGTAGCTTTCCATTGTTTTGTGATAATCGAGATGCTCACGGGAAAGATTGGTATAAACTCCGATATCAAAATTTATACCGTAAAGCCTCTTTTGAGCAAGAGCCTGCGACGAGGTTTCCGCTATGCAAACGTCACAGCCTGCCATCTTCATCATATACAAATACCTGTGAATCACCGACGGGTCGGGTGTTGTGTAGTCAGCGGGATATTTTTCTTTGCCGATAACCACTCCGACAGTACCGATCACACCGACCTTGTAGCCGTTTTCCTCAAGTATCTTTTTTATGATAAAGGTTGTTGTGGTTTTGCCGTTTGTGCCCGTTACGCCTATCATTTTGAGCTTTCTGTGGCAGTTGCCGTAATAATTGGCGCACATGAGAGCATAAGCCTCTCGGGTATCATTAACAATTATACTGTTCCTTATTCCCATGTCACGCTCGCAGATTACAACTGCGGCTCCTCTTTCGATAGCCTTGCGTGCATAGTCGTGTCCGTCATTTCTGCTTCCCCTTATACATACAAAAGCGCTTGAATTCCTTACCTTTCTTGAATCGTCGGTCACGTTTGCGATTTCGGGGTTAAGGTTGTAACCGTTTTTTATTTCAATTCCGTCAAGCAATTCCTGCAGCTTCATAGTTACCTCCGTTCAAAATTTGCCGTGCTGTATTGCCTTAATGATCCGAAACTCCCGATGTCGTTCTGAAATATACCGTCACGGTCGAGCCGTATTCTATTTCAGAATTCTTCAGCGAGCTTTGACGGTAAGCCGTCATGCTCTCATCGGAAAGAGAATTTCCGGATACTTTAATATTTATACCCGCATTTATTGCAGCATAATTTGCTTCCGTTATCGTCATTCCCGTGAAATCGGGAACAACCGTTTTCAGCTTTTTCTTCTGCTCCTCTGTATAGAGCACAATAACTCCGCCCTGCGGAATATACTGTCCCGAAGCTGGCATCTGCGAGAGAACCTTGTCGCCGTCGCCGACAACGCGAACGCTGAACTTGCTTTCCTCAAGGGAGGACTGAGCCTCGCCGACAGCCTTGCCTGTAACGCTCGGAACCTGAACGTCAAGCAGTGCCTTTTCCGAATCGTTGTACTGACGCTCAACATTGAGATATGTAAGCGTATTCTCGATAACCTCGCCTGCGACAGGAGCCGCTACTGCGCCGCCGCCCGTTGCTCCCTCGGGCTCATCGACAACGATAAGAACCGTAACCTGCGGCTCGTTTGTCGGTGCAACGCCGACGAATGATGCCGCAACTTCACCCGGCTTGTTCAATTTATCCGATGTACCTGTCTTGCCGCCGACTCTGTAGCCTGCAACATATGCGTTTCTTGCCGTTCCGTTGAGAGCTACCTGCTCCATTGAAGCCATAATTTTTTCCGACGTCGATTCGGAAATAACCTGTCTCTTTTCAATAGGCTGTGTCTGAGAAACAACATTACCCTCGTTGTCAAGAGTTTTGCTGACAATGTACGGTTGCATAAGCTTGCCGTCGTTTGCGATGGCATTGATTGCCGTAATCATCTGTATCGGCGTGATCTGGAAGGACTGACCGAACGATGAGCTGGCAAGGTTGACCTTTGTCATTTTGTCCTTTTCAAAGTAGGTTACGCCTGCCTTCGGTGCTGTTTCACCGGGAAGGTCGATGCCTGTTTTTTCGGTAAATCCGAAGGCTTCAAAATATTTATAGAATGTATCAACGCCGAGACGCTGACCGATGGTTATGAAATACGGGTTGCAGGAATTCATAAGACCCTCTGTGAGTGTCTGAGTTCCGTGACCTGCCGTGTTATGACATGAATAAATTCTGTCGGCAACATTTATCGAGCCTGTACAGGTAAACTTTTCGTCGTATTTAACAACGTTTTCCTCAAGTCCGGCAGCCATGGTGATAAGCTTGAAAACCGAGCCGGGCTCGTATGTGTCCGTAAGCGCTCTGTTATTCCACTGAGCGTACATTGCGTTTTTCTCGGCTTCGTCCTTCTCTTTGGTATCCGTTATCTTGTTAAGCGACTCAACCGTTCTTTTGTCATAGACCGTATACGGATCGTTCGGGTCATAGTCACCTTTGGAGGACATTGCGAGAATAGCTCCCGTCTTTACGTCCATGACTATACCCGTGCAGCTCGCCGCCTTACTCGTTTCGTAGCAGGATGAAAGTGCATTTTCAAGGTATCTCTGAATCGTTTCGTCTACAGTCAGAACAAGGCTGGTGCCCTGCTTCGCCTCATAAACGGACTTGTACTCGATATCCTGCGCAACGGAGGAATTACTCCTTGCCGAAATAACTCTGCCATCAACGCCCGTCAGCGTGCTGTTGTAGTATTCCTCAATTCCCGAAAGTCCGTTATTATCCGTTCCCGTGAATCCGAGAATTTGCGATGCAAGCGTTGAATAAGGATAGTAGCGCTTAACGTCCTCGTCGATCATGACGATTGAGCCGTAGCTCTGCTCCTGATTGTCCTTGTCAAGGAACGTGCCCTTTACGAAGGCTTCAAGCTTATCCTTTGCCTCTTTTTCGACCTTGGTTTTGATGCTTACGCTGTTGTACTGCTTATACGAGGCCTTATCCTCAAGGTATTTTCTCGAAACGCCGAGAACGCTCGAAAGTGTCGAATACACCTGCTCCTGCGCCTGAGCCGGGATATTTGCAAAAGCGGTCGCATTGAGAGAGATTTTCCATGCCGATGCGCTCTGAGCGAGAACCGACATGTTTGCGTCATAAATAATGCCCCTCTGTGCGGTTATTGCCGTATCGCTGAGCTGCTGAGTTTCAGCCTTTGTCTTAAAGAAATCGCCCTTGTAAAGCTGGGTATATGCCATACCGAATATCGTGGCGCCGAAGCCGAGAATAATGATGATTGCAAGCAGGCGCATCGTTCTCTTTTGGAGATTTTTCATTATTATTTTTTTAGGTCTGAGAAAACCGTTTGTGCCTCTTTGCAACCTTATCATCCTTTCATGCTTCGTTTTTGCAGTGTACCCTTAAAATCACTCTAAGGGCGGATAAAAAAATCCGCCCTCACCGTTCATATCATAAATATGTCTGATACCTGTTTTATATTCATTGGTTCGTATCCTTCTGAGCTGTCTTTGTGTTGTTATCATCCTCTGACATATCAAAATATCTTACCTGATAGCTTTCACGCTTAACCATGCCGAGCTTCGTCTGAGCGTATTCCTCAATCTTATCCATTGACATAAGCGAGTTAAACTGCATCTGCAAGCGTACATTTTCGCTCTGGGCTGTTTTGAGAGCCGTCCTCTCGTCGGCGAGCTCGCTTTGATAGTTGGTCAGCATAACTCTGCTGTATATAAGCGAGCCGAGTATAAGCAATGCGACAATGGCGATAATACCTGCTCTGAGAGCGGCAATTCTGCTGGCTCTGACCTCTGTCTGTGCCTGTTCAAAGCTGATCGGCTTCGGATTGATCACTGTCGGGATTTCAAGTTTTTTCTTTTTGCGTTCAACGGGAACGTATCCGTTTTTGGTGTTGTCGAACAAGTCGAGATCAAGGGCTAAGCCGTCATTACGATTAGCCATATCCGTCAGCTCCTTTCAAAATTTAACGTCATTTCAATTTAATCTTTCTTGCTTTTGTTTTATATCTTTTCTATTGCACGAAGTCTTGCGCTGTGTGCTCTGAAATTCTCCCCTACCTCGTTCTCCGTCGGTGCTTTCGACTTGAACGGTAGCTTGCCTCTCGGCTTTCTGCCGCAGACGCAAACGGGAAATTCGGGCGGACAAATGCAGCCCTCGCAGAATTTGTTGAACTTCTTTTTAACTATTCTGTCCTCAAGCGAATGGAATGTAATTATCGCTATCCTGCCCGAGGGATTGAGCGCTTCAAACATATCGTCAAGCGCACGTTCAAGCTTTTCAAGCTCGCCGTTAACCTCTATTCTCAGCGCTTGGAAAGTCTTTCGTGCGGGGTGACCGTCACGCTTTGCCTTCATCGGCATCGAAGCCTTGATTATATCAACAAGCTCAAAGGTCGTTTCAATCGGCTTCTGCTCCCTCGCCCTGACAATATTCCTTGCAATCGACGGGGCAAATTTTTCCTCGCCGTAGGTGTAGATGATTTTTTGCAATTCGCTTTGTGAAGCGGTATTGACAAGATCTGCGGCGCTCATGCCCTCCATGCTCATTCGCATGTCAAGCGGTGCGTCCTTGTGGAAGGAAAATCCACGCTCGTCGGTATCAAGCTGGTGTGAGCTAACTCCGAGGTCAGCCATAATTCCGTCAACGCCGTCAATCCCGAGATTTTCGAGAATCGACGATATATTAACGAAATTGTCGTGAACTATCGTCACTCTGTCGTTATTCTTAAAACGCTCCTGCAAATTTGCAATGGCTTCGGGGTCCTGGTCAATTGCAATAATTCTGCCCGTCGTCAGCCTTTCGGCAACTGCGGCACAATGTCCTCCGCCGCCTGCCGTGCAGTCAACGTATATCCCGTCGGGGCGAACATTGAGAGCGTCTATCGTTTCATTGAATAATACGGGAATATGATTGAATTCGCTCATCAGAACGGAACAACAAAGTCAACAGGCTCGTTATCCTCACTCATCATTGCGTCGAAGCGATCCTTAGCCCAAATCTCGGCTCTCTGACCGACACCGATGATAACGATATCACGGACAATGCCTGCTTTCTCGATAAACCTTGCCGGCAGAACAACACGGCTCTGCGAATCCATCTCGCAATTCTCGCTGTTGAGGAAAATCGTTCTTTGAAGCTTAGTCCTGTCAACCCCGTCATTGACGAACAAAAGCTCGTTGGTGATCTCCTCCCACTGCTCCTCTCTGTAAATTCTGAGGAACTGCTCGCCGGGCTTGGCAAAGACAACGAACTCCTTGCTGCCGATCATATCTCTGATTTTCGGAGGCATAACTATTCTTTTTTTAGCGTCAAGAGTACGGTCATAATAGCCGTTGAACTGCATAAGAACTGCCTCCTTTTCAAAAATTTCTTCCACTTCGTGGGTTTTATGGGTAAATCCGCTCCACTTTTGTAACTTTATTATACAATACAATTCCCAAATGTCAAGAAAAAATATTGCACAAAAAGCTCAAATAATATTACAAATTGTTACAGCGCAGGAAACATATTCCAATTTTATTTGAAAAGTGATTGACAATATAGAAAATGATGATAAAATTCACTTGTGGCTTTTGCACAATATAAATTAAGGAATGATAATATGAAGCTTTCCGTCAACACCGATAAAATAATCGGCAAAATAAAGCCGATGAACGCCGTCAACAACGGACCCATATATACCGAAAACTCTGATCAAAACCTGACAAATCTGCCCTATTTCAAAGAAGCGAATATACCATATGTCAGAACTCACGACGCCTCAATCTGCTACGACTACGGCGGAGAACACACAATCGACGTTATAAGCATCTTTCCCGATTTCGACGCCGACCCCTACTCCCCCGAGTCCTACGATTTTGCGCTGACGGATATGTACCTTGACAACATCATGCGCTCGGGTGCTCAGGTGTTCTACCGTCTCGGCAACAAAATTGAGCATTGGCCTAAGCATTACGGAATTATGCCGCCCAAGGACTTCAAAAAATGGGCGGTCATCTGCGAGCACATTATCCGTCACACGAACGAGGGCTGGGCGAACGGTCATCACAGAAATATTGTTTATTGGGAAATTTGGAACGAGCCCGACTTCAACGACAAGTGTTGGACGGGCACTCCCGAGGAATTTTTCGACCTCTTTGAGATAACGGCGAAGCACCTCAAAGCCTGCTTCCCCGAAATTAAAATCGGCGGTCCTGCCGTTTGCTACTATAATCCCAAATGGCTTTTCCCGTTCTTTGACGAGATGGAAAAGCGCAATGTGCCGATGGATTTCTATTCATGGCACCGCTATTCCTCAAAAATCGAGGATTATGTCAAGGACGTGCGCCTGCACAGGGCATTGCTTGATGACCACGGCTACACGAATTGTGAGAGTATTCTCAACGAGTGGAACTATGTCAGAGGCTGGGGCGGCGATGAGTGGAAACAGAGTCTTAAAACCGAGCTTTCGACCAAGGGTGCGGCTTTTATCGCCGCCGTTGCGACCGCCTGTCAGCATGAAAAGCTCGATATGCTGATGTACTACGACGCAAGAATAAACTGCTCGATGAACGGCATATTCAAGTGCGGCACATTTGAGCCGCTCAAGGGCTATTATCCGCTGAAAATCCTCGGCGAAATGCTTGTGAGCGACGGCGAATGTGAGACCTCGTGCGATGTTCCCGATATCTACGCTGTTTCTGTCGTTAAGGACGGCGCAAGCGTGACGATGATAACCTATTACACCGATGATGACGATGCGCTCCCACGCACCTTCAAGGTTGAGCTTCCGGGCGATGTACTTCGCACGGTCTATATGCTCGACGACAGTCACGACATGACAGCCTATGAAACAATAGCTCCGGACATCGGCTCCTTCAGCCTGACGATGCAGCCGAACACAGTGGTGGTAATCAGATAAATGAAAGACTATATTTTTCTTATAATAATTCTCCTTTTGAGAGTACCGCAGAATTTTTCAAGCAAGAAAACGAGCGGACTCGTCACAAATTCGCAGTCGTACTTTCTCTACGGAACGTACAGCTACCTTTTAGCGGGGCTAATTGCCTTTGTGCTGCTTCTTTTTGACGGAATGTCGGGCTTCAGCCTGCCTGCCGTCGGCATTTCCGCTCTCGGCGCCGTTGCACTCGCCGTCAGCCTGTTTTGCAGTATTGAAGCACTTAAAAACGGCGTAATGGTTCTTGCCGCAATGGCAAGCTCGGCAGGTCTCCTGCTCCCCTGCATTGCAGGAATTTTCATGTTCGGAGAGCCGATGAAGCCGATGCAGTTTGTCGGAATTGCCCTGCTCGTTCTCTCGGGCTGGCTTTTGATAGGCTATTCAAAGGAACAGACAGGCAGCTTCACACCGAGAACATTGCTCCTTTTAATCGGCAGCATGCTTTCCAACGGCTCTGTCATGCTCGCTCAGAAGATGTTTTCAAAATATCTGCCCGAAACGAACGTTTCAATCTTCTCGTTTTTAACATTCGGTCTTATCGGAATAGGCATGTTCATCGGTCTTATTCCGTCGCTTCTCAATCAAAGCGGCAGAGCCAAAATCAAGGCGGTTCCAAAGCCGATTTTTCTCTACGGCACGATTTCGTCGGTCATTCTGCTGACTATCAATCAGCTTGCGACGATAGCGGGACGCAATGTTCCGTCGGCGATCATGTTCCCAATAAACGACGGCGGCGCAACGATAATCACGGCGATTACGGCGGCGATCTTCTTCAAGGAAAAGCTCACCGTCCGCAGTGTTTGCGGTTTAGTTCTCGGAATCGGCTCGCTGATAGTAATCAATCTTTTCGGATAAAAAAAACACACCTCAGAAGCATGACACTTTTGAGGTGTGTAATTTTTATGCAATTTTATAGGAACATGCACGTTCCTGCGAAGCACAGCGCAAGTCCGATCGCCGTTTTCTTCGTTATCTTTTCCTTGACGGCTATTCTGCCTGCCAATGCGGTGAAAAGAATACTTCCGCCCGTGATGAACGGATAAACGACCGTCGCCGAAACATACTTTGCAGGGATAAGCTGCAAGAAGAACGACAAACCCGAAATAATCGAAGAAGCAAGCGGCAGTAGGTTTGTTTTGACGTTATACTTCTTGAAATCAACCTTTTTATGCAAAAACAGCAGTGCAATTCCTGCAAAAACCGCCCTTGCAAGCCCCGTGTAAACAATAAAATCCTGCTCCGTTACCCCGACAGCTCTAATCTGATGTTCCTTTGAAATAATGCTGACCGCACCGTTGAGGAAGAACACGCAGACGCAGACAAGTATCATCTTGAGCGATGAGCCCTTTCTGTCGAGATTGATCACCGCTATCGCCGCCGCAATGAGCACCAGCCCTGCCGTTCTCAGCCACGAGAATTCCTCATTGAGGAACAGCAAGCCCCAAATATACGGCATTGTCATGCCGCCCGTCATCACGAACAGCGTGTAATAAGCCACGGATTCGCTTTTCATTATGTAGAAGCCGAGCATTATATAGGTCATGGCAAGCACCGATGCCGCCGTGCCCATTATACAGGTGAATGGAGTAAAATGCAATGTAAAGCCGTTCGCCGCAAAGAATATCACTGCTTCAAAAATACCGAACAGAAACGAAAACATCAGGCAGTCGTAAGCCGATCCGTCCGTCCTTTTCTGAAAGCCCTTTTGTATCACGAAATCGACGGCGAGCAGAACCGCCGCCGATATCAACATTAAATAATACTGCAACTTAATCCCTCAATTATAAAACCTTTTTAAGATACTGTCCCGTGTACGAGCCCTCAACCTTTGCCACCTTTTCGGGAGTGCCCGTGGCAACAATGTTTCCGCCCTTGTCGCCGCCGTCGGGTCCGAGGTCAATGACATGATCCGCCGTCTTTATAACGTCGAGATTGTGCTCGATTACAAGTATCGTATTGCCCTTGTCAACAAGCTTCTGCAAGACATCAATAAGCCTGTGAACGTCGGCAGTGTGAAGTCCCGTCGTCGGCTCGTCGAGAATATAGATCGTCCTGCCCGTCGCAGGCTTTGCAAGCTCGGTTGCAAGCTTAACTCGCTGAGCCTCACCGCCCGAAAGCGTAGTTGCAGACTGTCCGAGCTTCACATAGCCGAGACCGACCTCAAACAAGGTCGAAAGCTTTTTATGAATTTTCGGCACGGCGGAGAAGAAGTTGACCGCCTCCTCGACCGTCATTTCGAGCACATCGTAAATGCTCTTGCCCTTGTACTTGACCTCAAGGGTCTCACGGTTATATCTTGCTCCGTGGCAAACCTCGCACGGAACAAAAATGTCGGGCAAAAAGTGCATTTCAATCTTCATAATTCCGTCGCCCTGGCAGGTCTCACAGCGACCACCCTTGACGTTGAAAGAAAATCTGCTTGCCGTGTATCCCCTGCTCTTTGCGTCCGATGTCATGGCGAAAAGCTCGCGGATATCGTTGAAAACGCCCGTGTATGTCGCAGGATTTGAGCGTGGGGTTCTGCCTATCGGCGACTGGTCGATATCAATTACCTTGTCGAGATTTTCTATTCCGAGCATTTCCTTATGCTTGCCGGGAAAGCGCTTTGCACCGTTCAGCTCCTCGGCAAGGCGCTTATAAATTATCTCATTGACAAGAGACGACTTACCCGAGCCCGAAACACCCGTAACACAAACGAACTCGCCAAGCGGAATTTTTACATTTATATTATTAAGGTTATTTTCTGCGGCGCCCTTGACCTCAAGGAACTTGCCGTTACCCTTTCGTCTTTTCTGCGGCACGGGAATTTTCTTTCTGCCGCTGAGATACTGACCCGTTATCGACTTTTCGCAGTTCATTATATCCTGCGGCGTGCCTGCACAGACTATCTCGCCGCCGTGAATTCCTGCACCCGGTCCAACATCGACAATGTAATCAGCCGAAAGCATCGTTTCCTCGTCGTGCTCAACGACAATCAGCGTGTTGCCGAGGTCACGAAGCTCTTTAAGCGTGTTCAGAAGCTTGTCGTTGTCCTTCTGATGAAGTCCGATGCTCGGCTCATCGAGGATATACAAAACGCCCATGAGCGATGAACCTATCTGAGTCGCAAGCCTGATACGCTGACTTTCGCCGCCCGAGAGCGTGCCCGAGCTTCTCGTAAGCGTGAGGTAGTCAAGACCTACGCTCGCAAGGAATTTCATTCGGCTTTTTATCTCCTTGATAATTGCATCGGCAATCATCATGTCTCTTTCGGAGAGCTTCAGCCCGTCAAGGAAAACAAGCGCATCCTTGATCGACTTGCTGCAAAATTCATGAATATTTATTCCGCCGACGGTGACAAACAGGCTTTCTTTTTTCAGCCTTGCACCGCCGCACTCGGGGCACTCAACCGCCGTCATGAGCTGCTCGATCTCGTTGCGTGAATACTCGCTTGTCGTTTCGGCATAGCGGCGTTCAATATTGTTGAGAATACCCTCGAAGTCCTTCATGTAGGTGCCTTCGCCGTAAACGCTCTTGCGCTGCATTTTAATTTTCTTGCCGTCGGTGCCGTACATGATGACCTTTTTCGCCTTTTCGGGCAAGTCCTTATACGGAACGTCGAGCGAGAAATCATATTCCCTTGCAAGTGCTTCATAGTACATCAGCGCAATCGTTCCGCCGTCGGCAGCCGACCAGCCCGAAGCTTTTATAGCACCCTGACGAATGGAAAGGCTCGGGTCGGGAACAACGAGCTTTTCGCTGACCTTCATGAAAATTCCCAAGCCGCTGCACTTAGGACATGCGCCGAACGGGTTGTTGAAGCTGAACATTCTCGGGTTGAGCTCCTCAACGCTGACGCCGTGCTCGGGGCAGGCGTAATTCTGCGAGAACATGAGCTCCTCGCCGCCGATAACGTCGATAATAATAAGACCCTTTGAAAGACCTGCCGCCGTCTCAACGGAATCGGAAAGTCGGCTTCTGATCTCGTCCTTTATAACAAGCCGGTCAACTATGACCTCAATATTGTGCTTCTTATTTTTCTCAAGCTTAATCTGCTCCGAAAGGTCGTATGTTATTCCGTCAATTCTGACTCTTACAAAGCCGCTTTTGCGGATATTTTCAAGCTCCTTGACGTACTCGCCCTTTCTTCCGCTGACGATCGGAGAAAGCACCTGAATTTTCGTACCCGTTTCAAGCTCCATTATGCTGTCAACTATCGTATCCACGCTTTGGCGTGAAATCTCCCTGCCGCAGACGGGGCAATGAGGAATACCAACCCTTGCATAGAGCAGTCTCAGGTAGTCGTATATCTCCGTGACCGTTCCGACTGTGGAACGGGGATTTTTCGATGTAGTTTTCTGGTCAATGGAAATCGCAGGCGAAAGTCCCTCGATGTAGTCAACCTTCGGCTTCTCCATCTGACCGAGGAACTGTCTTGCATATGACGAGAGCGACTCGACATAGCGGCGCTGACCCTCGGCATAAATCGTGTCAAAGGCAAGCGACGATTTACCCGAGCCCGAAAGTCCTGTAAAAACCACAAGCTTGTCTCTCGGAATTTCAACGTCAACATTCTTCAGGTTGTGCTCGCACGCACCCTTTACGATCAATTTATTCTGTCGCATTACTTATCCTCTCTCAATTTGTTTATGCGGTCACGAAGGTATGCCGCATGTTCAAATTCAAGTATCTTCGCCGCCGCTTTCATCTCGGCGGTGAGCTGTTTAATCATCTGTTCCTTCTCGGCACGGCTCATGCGCTTGTGCGGCTTGTCATTCTTCGACGAGGAAATTTCAAGAATTTCCCTGACGTCCTTCTTGATAGTCTTGGGCACAATGCCGTGCTCCTTGTTGTATTTCTCCTGCTTCTCACGTCGGCGCAGTGTCTCTTTTATCGCTCGCTCCATCGAGTTTGTAACCGTATCGCCGTACATGATGACCTTGCCGTTCGCATTTCGAGCGGCTCGTCCTATCGTCTGAATGAGTGAGGTCTCGCTTCTCAGGAAGCCCTCTTTATCAGCGTCAAGTATCGCAACGAGTGACACCTCGGGAATATCAAGACCCTCTCTCAGAAGGTTGATTCCGACAAGCACATCGAACTCGCCCAATCGCAGGTCACGAATGATTTTCATTCGCTCTATCGTATCGACATCGTAGTGCATGTAGCGCACCTTGATGCCGAGATTTTCAATATAATCCGTCAAGTCCTCAGCCATTTTCTTGGTGAGGGTCGTAACGAGCACACGCTCGCCCTTCTCGATTCTCATGTTGATTTCCGAGATGAGATCGTCGATCTGACCGTCGGTCGGGCGCACGGAGATCTCTGGGTCAAGCAAGCCCGTAGGTCTGATGACCTGCTCGGCTATCTGCACACTCTTTTGGCGTTCAAACTCGCCCGGCGTTGCGCTGACGAAAATTTTCTGCCCGATTTTATTGTAGAATTCGTCAAAGGTCAGCGGTCTGTTGTCGTAAGCCGAGGGAAGTCGGAAGCCGAAATTGATAAGGCTGTCCTTTCTCGACCTGTCGCCGCCGTACATGCCTCTTACCTGCGGCAGGGTGACATGCGACTCATCAACGAACAGAACAAAATCATCGGGGAAATAGTCAAGCAAGGTAAACGGCGGCTCGCCCGGTTTTCTGCCGGACATTATCGCCGAATAGTTTTCAATGCCCTTGCAAAATCCCGTTTCACGAAGCATTTCAATGTCGTACTCCGTCCTCTGCTTAATGCGCTGAGCCTCTAAGAGCTTGCCCTCGGACTGAAATACCTTGACCTGCTCCTCCATCTCGGAATAAATCTGAGTTATCGCATTTTCCATCTTCTCGGGCGAAACAACATAGTGCGAAGCGGGATAGATAGCAACATGCGAGAGCACGTTTTTCACCTGACCCGTCAGGGCGTTTATCTCGCTTATTCGGTCGATTTCGTCACCGAAAAACTCGATTCTGAAAGCGTTTTCGTTAGAATAAACGGGAAAAATTTCAACAACGTCGCCCTTGACCCTGAATTTGTTACGGGTGAAGCTGATGTCGTTCCTCTCGTACTGAATTTCAATCAATTTTTTAATCAGCTCGTCACGGTTCTTCTCCATGCCTGTCCTCAGCGAAATAACCATGCTTCGGTAATCAATCGGGTCGCCGAGGGAGTAAATGCACGAAACGCTGGCAACGATGATAACGTCCCTGCGCTCGGAAAGTGCCGAGGTCGCAGAATGTCGGAGCTTGTCTATCTCGTCGTTTATCGCCGAGTCCTTTTCAATATAGGTATCCGTCGTCGGAATATACGCCTCGGGCTGATAATAGTCGTAATACGAGACGAAATATTCAACGGCATTCTTCGGAAAAAATTCCTTGAATTCCGAGCAAAGCTGAGCGGCAAGGGTCTTGTTGTGGGCAAGAACGAGGGTCGGTCTGTTCACCTTTTCGATAACCTTTGCCATAGTGAAGGTCTTGCCCGAGCCCGTTGCGCCGAGAAGCGTCTGCTCCATATATCCTTTTTTGAGTCCGTCCGTCAATTCCTCGATCGCCTGCGGCTGATCGCCCATCGGCTCGAACGGCGAAACAAGTTCAAAATGATCCACAGCAAAACCTCCTGCCTTTATTGTAATCATACCGCTTTATTATAACACACCGATTTTAAAAAATAAAGAGCCTGAGTTGCACTTTTCGTACAAATGTTTGGTAAATTTACAAAAATAGACCTCAGTGCAGTAATGCTCCATTTAAATTTCAGCAAACTTTCAACAAAACCCCTCAGTCACGACACAAGGTCGTGCCAGCTCC
>CAVGRW010000040.1:0-16719 GCA_963631735.1 Bacteroidaceae bacterium
CCTTGGTTGGAAATCTCCTAAAGAAGTTTATGTTGCACTTGCTTGACAATCTGCCCTCCGTCGTAAGACGGTGATGAGGTGGAAAAGGTCGAGCCTGATTTCATTAAATAAATTATGATAAAGCGTCACCACCTCATCCGTCACGACACAAGGTCGTGCCACCTTCCCCTCAATGGGAAGGCTGTTAAAAGTTAGCAGAATTTACAGTGTAGCGTGGGTTCATCCATTGGGTAGCGAAGTGTCGGCGTATAAATCAACACCATTTGTCGAACAAGCTCTTTTTTGGCCGCAATAAGGCGTTAGGCGGCTGCGGTGAGGCAGGGCGTGTATAATTGATTGTGTATAAGAAATTATACAAGCAAAATCGAACGAAGGAGTTTATATGACTGACAGGAAGACAAGCTTTGTTTTGCCGACAGATCTTTTAAGCGAGCTGGAGGATTTTTCGGATGATGAGGTCGGAAAAATTTTCAGAGCTGTTTTGAATTATACAAATGAAGCCGAAGAACCGAGCTTTGAGGACAGGGCGCTGAAGGTGGTTTTCAGGCACATCAAAAAATACATAGACAGCGCAAATGAGAATTACAGCAAAAAGGTGCAGGCGAACAGGCTGAACGGTGCAAAGGGCGGCAGGCCGAAGAAAGAAGCTTTTGAAAATCCCAAAAACCCAACGGTTATTGAAGAAACCGAAAGGTTTTCGGAAAAACCCGACATAACCTATACTGAGTCTGAGACTGAGACTAAGACTGAAATTGAGTCTGATTCCGAGTGTGAGTCTGAGTCTGAAAATAAAGCGCACATGCGCACGAAAAAATACGGCGAAAATAATAATGTTGAACTGAGCGATGATGAATACGGGCGTTTGGCTGAGCGAATGGGTGTAAGCAACCGCAACAATTATATCGAGAAGCTCAGCGATTACATGGCATCGACGGGCAAGGTCTATCAGAGCCATTATGCGACGATTCGCAATTGGTTCAGGAAGGACGGCGGCTCAAAGCCGAGCTACGATATGGACGAAATTATGAGACGAGCCGAACAGCTGCCTGTTTACAAGAGCAACAAGGAAAAGAAAGACGGCATTTAATCGCCGTATCGGCTCAAAAAAAGAACGAAAGCCTTATGACTCTCGTTCCTGATTATATTTATTGCAGCTTTTTCCATTCGCTGACAGCCAATTGGTCGCAGCGTTCGTTTTCGGGGTGGGAGGCATGACCCTTGACCCACACGACGTTGACCTTGTGAATATCGCAGAGCCTTAAAAGTTCGTCCCACAGGTCGGGATTAAGTGCGGGCTTATTGTCGCTTTTTTTCCAGCCTCTTGCCTTCCAGCCCTTTGCCCAGCCCTTGGAAAGACCGTCGGCAACGTATTTTGAATCGGTCGTCAGCGTGACCTCGCAGGGCTCCTTGAGAAGCTTCAGCGCCTCGATCACGCCCGTCAGCTCCATACGATTGTTGGTCGTATTGCGTTCGCCGCCGCTGATTTCTTTTTCCGTGCCCTTATATCTGAGAATAGCGCCCCAACCGCCGGGACCGGGGTTGCCCGAGCATGCGCCGTCCGTAAAAATTTCAACCTTTTTCATTGTTTCACCTCGTCCGAAACATTTTACCATACGGCGAGGAAAAAAACAATATTTATTTGTCATGCCGAATTTGTTTATGAAATGAAGCTTTAACCTATAATAATTAGCGTAAATCATTGACTTTTGACTCAAAAAATAGTATCATAAATTAGTTAGATTGGGTAATTATGTTATCTCAATATTTATTCTTTGTCTATAATGCGGTTTACATAAAAATTTTTAAAGAATAGGAGTTAGTTTATTTAATGCCGAAAAATGAAAAAGCTGACAAGAGTCAGAAGTCTGCAGCAAAAAATAAGCAGACAAAGCGCGGCGTAAAGCAGACATCAAAGACTGCCAAGACGCCGAAAACCAAATCGGCGAAGAGCGAAAAATCGAAATCTGCCAAATCAAATCCGAGAAACGCTCAACAGGCCGAAAAGAGAAGGACAAATCAAAAAAGAACAAGCAGTAAGAAAAATTTCGGAACGAATTCAAAAAGGAAGCAGAGCAAGAAGAAGCCCGTTAAATCCGTTAAGATCGGATTCCTCGGCGGACTCAACGAGATTGGAAAGAACATCACCGTTTATGAGTTTGAAAACGATATCGTAATCGTTGACTGCGGTCTTGCTTTCCCCGAGGCGGATATGCTCGGTGTTGACCTTGTTATTCCCGATTTCACCTATCTTGAGGAGAATAGGGATAAAATCAGAGGTATCGTCATAACCCACGGTCATGAGGATCACATCGGCGCACTTGCCTATCTTCTTCAGAAAATCAACATTCCCGTTTACGGCACAAGGCTGACTATGGGTCTTGTTGAGGGCAAGCTTGAGGAGCACAAGCTTCTTGACGGCGCAAAGCTCAATGTTATCAAGCCCGGCGACACAATAAAGCTCGGTAAATTCGACATTGAGGCTATCCACGTTAACCATTCGATTCCCGATGCGCTCGCCTTTGCGATAAAGTGCGAGGCAGGCGTTATCGTTCAGATGGGCGACTTCAAGATCGACAGCACACCCATCGACGGCGGAATGATAGACATCAACCGCTTTGCCGAGCTCGGCAGTGAGGGCGTTTTATGTATGCTTTCCGATTCGACAAATGCCGAGAGAAAAGGCTATACGGAGTCGGAGCGTGCCGTCGGCGCATCGCTGAGAACTCTTTTTGAGCAGGCGGGCAAGAGACGTATTATAATCGCTACCTTTGCTTCAAACGTTCACCGTGTTCAGCAGATAATCGACCAGGCGGAGTCGCTCGGACGCAAGGTTGCGCTCTCGGGCAGAAGCCTTGAAAACGTTGTTGAAATCGGCTCAAGGCTCGGTTATCTCAACGTCAAGGAGGGCGAGCTGGTCAGCATTGACATGATCAACAAGTACCCCGACGACAAGATGGTAATTATCACAACGGGAAGTCAGGGCGAGCCGATGTCGGCGCTTTCGAGAATGGCTTTTTCGGGTCACAGGAAGGTTTCGATAGGTCCGAACGACTGTATTATTATCTCGGCTAATCCCATTCCGGGCAACGAAAAGACCGTCGGAAACGTTATCAACGAGCTGATGAAGCTCGGCGCAGACGTTATCTACGAAAAGAGCTACGGCGTTCACGTTTCGGGTCACGCATGTCAGGAGGAGCTTAAGCTGATGATGGGTATTATCAAGCCCAAGTTCTTCATTCCTGTTCACGGCGAGCAGAAGCATATAAGAAAGCATGCACAGCTTGCTATGAGCATGGAAATTCCGAAAAGCAACATCTTCATTCCCGACAACGGAGTTTGTCTTGAGCTTTCCGAGAACGGAATCAAGCAGCTTGAGAATATCCCGGCAGGTCAGGTGTTTGTTGACGGTTCGGGCGTCGGCGACGTCGGCAACGTTGTCCTCAGAGACAGAAAGCGTCTTGCCGAGGACGGCTTGATAATCGTCGTTGCAACAATGGATTCATATTCGGGCGAGATTTTGGCAGGTCCGGATATCATGACAAGAGGCTTCGTCTATGTCAGAGAATCCGAGGAGCTTATTGACGAAGCAAGAGAGATTGCAAGATATGCAATAGAAAACTGCATTTATAACAATATCCGTGATTGGAACACGATTAAATCCAAGGTCAGAGATGAGGTATCGCACCTCATGTATGAAAAGACAAAGAGAAGCCCGATGATCCTTTCGATTATCATGGAGGTTTAATTTATGAAGGACAAGATCAAATCATTGATACGCAGCTTTCCCGTTATTTGCGGCGCCTCGGCGGCAGCGTTGCTGTTCACCGTGCTGACGTTTATTCTCGGTCCGCTGTGGCTTGCGATAGTTGAGCTCATTGCCGATATTGCCGTTGTGGTGTATCTTATCGTGAACTATGATTTGATGAGCATCAGGAAGCAGAAGATGATCACTCATATCTCTTCCGAGCTCGAACAGTATGTTAAGAATATTTCCGACAGCTTTCCGCTGCCGATAATCATTTGCTCACCCGACGGAAAGATAGAGTGGTTCAACGACCGCTTCGAGGAGGCTATGGGTCCTCATTCCTCGGGCTACGGCGAGCTGAGCTCGGTATTTGAGAATGTCGGAATTGATTCGATTCTCGACGCTTCGGTCAACGGCGTGGTTATCGACTGCGACGAAAGAAGCTTCAACGTTTTCTCCCACCGTGCAAAGGTCGGCGAGGGCGAATATATCGTAATGTATCTTGTGGACATCACGAAGTACAGACGCATTGCCAACGATTATTTCCGCTGCCGTCCCGCTCTTGCGATTATGACGATCGACAATATGTCCGAAATTCAGCAGGATCACAGGGAAAGCGACTGCGCCGCCATAAGAAACGGCGTTGAAAAAAATATCGAAACATGGCTTTCAAAATATCCGTGCCTTATCAGCAAGATAAGCGACAACAGCTTCTACGTTGTTGCCGAGAAGCAGGATATTGACGATATGATATCCAGAAAGTTCGATATCCTCGACAAAATAAGAAATTACACCTACGACGGCAAATATGTCGGCGTAACGCTCTCGGTCGGCGTCGGTACGGGCGCAGATGTTGCCGAATGTGAGAAGAACGCAAAGCTCTCACTTGATATGGCACTCGGCAGAGGCGGCGACCAGGTAGTAATCAAGAATAAGGACAAATACGATTTCTTCGGCGGCGTTTCAAAGAGCGTCGATACGGGCAGCAAGGTCAAATCAAGAGTTGTTGCTTCGGCACTCGCCGAGCTCATTCAGGGCTGCGAAAACGTATATGTCATGGGTCACAGATTCCCCGATTTCGATGCGATAGGCTCGGCTTTCGGCGTGGTATGTATTGCTAAAAAGCTCGGCAAGAACGCATTCCTTGTCACCGATAAGGAAAAGACTATGGCAAAGCCGCTCATCGAAAGAGCGGAAACGGAGTTCCCGGGCGTCGTAGTTTCAACCGAAACGGCGAAGCTTGAATTCGCCAAGAGCAAGAAAAATCTGCTCATCGTTGTCGATACGCATATAAAGAATTTTGTCGAAAGCCCCGATCTGCTTTCAATGTCAAAGATGACTATCGTTATCGACCACCACAGGAAAGCGGTTGACTATATCGACGATGCGGTCATTTTCTTCCACGACCCGAGCGCTTCCTCGGCTTCCGAGCTTGTGACGGAGCTCATCGAATACATTCCTGCCGTTGACGAAACGGGCAGCTTTGTTGCCGATGCGCTTCTTTCGGGAATTATGCTCGACACTAAAAACTTTATTCTTCGTGTCGGAGTAGGTACATTTGAGGCGGCGGCGAAGCTTAAAGATCTCGGCGCCGACCCGATAAGAGTCAAAAAGCTTTTCTCGAACGATATCGAAAGCTATCACGAGAGAAACCAAATCGTTGACTCTGCGAGAAAGTATAAAAACTGCGCAATAGCCGTTGCCGATGTTGAGTCAAAGGACATCAGGCTCATAAGCGCACAGGCTGCCGACGAGCTTTTGACAATCAGCGGAGTTGACGCTTCGTTCGTTATCTTCACTCTCGGCGATGCCGTCTGCGTTTCCGCCCGTTCCTTCGGTGCGGTCAACGTGCAGGTCATTATGGAATACATGAACGGCGGCGGACACCAGACCATGGCTGCCGTGCAGGTTAAAAATTCAACGGTTGCAGAGGTCACCGAACGTGTTATGCACAGCATTGACCGCTACAACGAATCATTAAATAAAAGCGAGGTATAAATTATGAAAGTAATTCTTACTCAGGACGTTAAGGGTCTCGGCAAAAAGGGCGAGCTTGTCAACGCTTCGGACGGATATGCACGCAACTTCCTTTTCCCGAGAAATCTTGCCGCCGAGGCAAATTCACAGGCTATGACTGAGCTTAAAAACCGTGAGAATTCAAAGAAGCACAAGATCGAGGTCGAAACTCAGGAGGCTAAGGCTTCGGCTGCCAAAATCAACGGCAAGACCGTTAAGGTTACTGCTAAGGCAGGACAGGGCGGACGTCTTTTCGGCTCGGTAACGGCTAAGGAAATTGCCGCAGTTATGAAAACTCAGTTCGGCATTGATATCGACAAGAGAAAAATCACCGTTGACGATATCAAGGCTTTCGGCACATATCCTGCAACGGTCAAGCTCTATCAGGGAGTTACAGCCGAGTTCAGCGTTATGGTAACAGAGGCATAAAAATAAATCGGAGATAAAACAATGGATAATACAAATTATTCAAGTGAAGCTGTTTTCAGCCTTGAGGCGGAGCAGGCGGTTCTCGGCTCGATACTGATGGATCCTGCCTGTATGCCGCAGGTTCAGGTCTATCTGAGCGCCGACGATTTCTATCTGCCGCAGCACAGGGCTATCTACACCGCAATAGCGACGATAGAAGCCTCGGGCGGAAAAATCGACCCGCTTATCGTTCTCGACAGCCTTGTTAAGGATAAGGTCTACGACACGGCGGCAGGCAAGAACTACCTTTTTCAGCTTTCTCAGTGCGTTCCGTCAACGGCAAACGTTGAGTCATATGCAAAGATCGTTAAGGAGAAATTCTACATACGCTCTTTGATAAACGCTTCCCGTGAGATCATTGACGACGCTTCGTCTCAGGATCAGGCGGCGGACGATCTGCTTGAGGCTGCGGAACAGAAGATATACAATATCCGTCAGGGCAAAAAGACAAACGCACCGTCGAGGATAGGCGATATCATCGTCGGAGAGGTTTATACGACGCTCCAGCAGCTGACCTCACCCGAAAAGGATTTATACAAGGGCTACCCGACGGGCTATTCCGACCTTGATAAGGTGCTTACGGGCTTGCACAAGTCCGACCTTATTCTTATCGGCGCACGTCCTGCAATGGGTAAAACGAGCTTTGCTCTCAACCTTGCGAGAAACGTTGCTGTCATAGGCAAGAGAAAGACGCTGATGTTCTCCCTCGAAATGACGAAGGAACAGCTTGCAATGAGAGTCCTTTCGACCGAGGCGAGAGTCAACTCGGCGAAGATGAGAACGGGCGAGCTTGACGGCGATGATTGGGAGCGTCTCGGATATGCGACAAACGCACTCTCAAACGTTGAGCTTTATTTTGACGACACAAGCTCCATCACCGTTCCCGAAATGAAAGCGAGAATTCGACGCCTTCGTGACGTTGAATGTGTTATAATCGACTACCTCGGACTTATCCGTCCGGCAGGCAGAGTCGAAAACCGTGTTCAGGCGGTCAGCGAAATTACAAGAGAATTGAAGCTTATGGCGAAGGATCTTGCGATTCCCGTTATCGTCTGCGCCCAGCTTTCCAGAGGCACGGAGGGCAGGGGAGGATCGCACAGACCTCAGCTTGCTGACCTTCGTGAATCGGGCTCAATCGAGCAGGACGCAGATATCGTTCTCATGCTCTACCGTCCGAATTACTACAGCAATGACGAGGAGCAGGACGACGATGACGGCGCAAGAGAGTCACCGAACAAGGCGGAGATAATCGTCGCCAAGAACCGACACGGCCCGACGGACACGGTCGAGATGTTCTGGGATCCCGATCATACACTCTTTATATCTGCGGAGAAGATCAGAAATGATATGTAAGGTCAAAAACGCCGTCGAAAGATATAATATGCCGCTTTCGGGCAGGACGGTTGCCGTCGGAGTATCGGGCGGCGCCGATTCGATGGCTTTACTGCACGTTCTTCTCGAATTAAAAGAGGAATTCGGCATGAAAATCATCGCCTGCCACGTCAACCACGGAATAAGAGGCGAGACAGCGGACAGGGACGAAAAATTCGTTGTCGAAGCCTGCGAAAGGCTCGGTGTTGACGTCCGTGTGCTGAGAGCCGATGTGCCTGCCATGGCGAAAAAAATGCACCTCGGCGTTGAGGAATGTGGACGAAAAGTCAGATATGATTTCTTCAATTCCGTTGCCGACGATGTTATTATCGCAACGGCGCACACGCTCAGCGACCGCAGTGAAACCCTGCTTTTGAACATAGCAAGGGGAGCGTCCGTCAAGGGTCTTTGCTCCATTCCTGCCGTCAGGAGCAATATCGTCAGACCGCTCATCGACTGCACGAGGGCGGATATCGAGAAGTATTGCAGTGACAATTCAATTTCTTTCGTCACCGACGAGACGAATTTTGAGGATATTTATTCCCGAAACAGAATAAGATTAAACGTTATCCCCGAGCTGAAAAAGCTCAACCCCTCGCTTGAAAGGGCGTTCATGCGCCTGATTTCAAGCGCTGAGGAGGAAAACGACTTCATGAACGGCTTTTCCCGGGAAATACTCGGAAAAGTGAAGCTCAGGGACGGCTATGATGCAAGGCTCCTGAGCGAACAGCACCCGGCAGTGAGAAAGCGTGTGATCTTTGAAATAATCAACGCCGAGACGGGCATCATTCCCGAAGCGGTGCACGTTGAGCAGGTTGAGAAAATCCTCACGGGCGGCAGAACCGAGATTATCGGAGATACGATAGTCGAGGTCAAAGACGGAATTATGAAAATCAATCCCGAAAAGGAAGAAATTTCCGATTGGGAATGTGATTTTGACAGTCTGAGCGCCGAAGTGCCTTATGGAAAATTCAGGGGCGAAATAGTTAACAAAAATAATTTACCGCCGAAACAGTCTGTTCATAATAAGGTGTTAGACTATGACAGTATCGTAGGTCACTGTGTGCTTCGCAACAGGCGTGCCGGCGATAAAATGAAGCTTGCGGGAAGCTCCTGCACAAAGACGTTAAAAAAGCTTTTCAACGAAAAGCATATTGAAAACCGAAACAGCGCAGCCGTTCTTGCGGACGAAGCCGGCATTTGCTGGGTTCAGGGATTGGGCTGTGCCGACAGATGTAAAATCAAACCCGAAACAGATAAAATCTTAATTATCGGAGAGGACAAACAAAATGATTGAGAATGACATTAAGGAAGTATATTTCAGCAAGGAAGAATTGCACGAGATAGTTAAAAGACTCGGCGCACAGATAAGCAAGGATTACGAGGGCAAAAATCTTACCCTTGTCAGCATACTCAAGGGCTCCGTTATCTTCATGGCAGACCTTATGCGTGAGATCACAGTGCCGTGCGAGATCGACTTTATGTGCGTTTCAAGCTACGGCAGCGGAACAAAATCCTCCGGTACGGTCAAGATTATCAAGGACCTTGACATCAACCTTGAAGGTAAGGATCTTCTTCTTGTTGAGGATATCCTCGACAGCGGAAAGACTCTTTATTATATATCGCAGGTGCTCAAGACGAGAAACCCGGCAAGCATCAAGATCTGTACGCTTCTTGACAAGCCGGAGAGACGTGAGGCGGACATCAAGGCGGATTATTACGGAACCTTCGTTCCCGATGAATTCGTAGTCGGCTACGGTCTTGACTTTGCGGAAAAGTACAGAAATCTTCCGTATATCGGCGTGCTCAAGCCGGAAATTTATGCGGATTAACAGGGAGTGAATTATTTGAATAACAGTCCTAATCAGACCCCAAGACCAAAGAAAAATAAGGTTTTCGCCATATTGCCGTATATTCTTATTCCGCTGATGATGGTTATCGGTATCGCAATCGCATCTCAGCAGTCAGGCAACCGTTCGGCGGAGGCTAAATATTATCAGATCGTTCAGTATTTCGACAAGGACCGGGTCAGCGAGTTTACGCTCAACCTCACGAGCGGCACGCTGAAATACAAGCTCAAGGGCGACGACACAAAGTGGCAGTACAAGGTGCCGAACGTGTCGGTGTTCGTTGACGACGTTAACGAGACCGTCCGGGAGCATAACAAGAACGCCAAGAGCGATGACGACATGATAAAGTATGAGTTTATTTCAGGCTCGTCGACGTCATGGTTCGTCAATCTTCTTCCGACGATAATTATGGGCGTGCTCCTCGTTATTCTTCTTGTCATCATGATGAGACGAATGAACACTATGGGCGGCGACATGAACAAGACGCTGAACTTCGGCAAGATCAACGCCAAGAAGCAGCAGGATCAGAAGTCAAAAACGACCTTTGAGCAGGTCGCAGGCGCAGACGAGGAAAAAGAGGAGCTCAGCGAGATGGTTGACTTCCTCAAGTGCCCCGAAAAGTTCAGCACCCTCGGCGCAAGAATTCCCAAGGGCGTACTTCTTGTAGGCCCTCCGGGTACAGGTAAGACTCTCCTCGCAAGAGCCGTTGCAGGCGAAGCGAACGTTCCGTTCTTCTCAATTTCGGGTTCGGATTTCGTTGAGATGTATGTCGGCGTCGGCGCTTCGAGAGTCAGAGACCTTTTTGACCAGGCAAAGAAAGACGCTCCGTCGGTTATCTTCATTGATGAAATTGATGCCGTCGGCCGCCACAGAGGCGCAGGCATGGGCGGCGGACACGACGAGAGAGAGCAGACGCTCAACCAGCTTCTTGTTGAGATGGACGGCTTTGAAAAGAATCAGGGTGTTATCGTCATTGCGGCGACCAACCGTCCCGACATTCTTGATCCGGCTCTCCTCAGACCCGGACGTTTTGACCGTCAGGTAAGAGTCGGCTATCCCGATACCAAGGGCAGAGAGGCTATCCTCAAGGTTCATTCCAAGAATAAGCCGCTCGCACCCGACGTTGACCTCAAGGTTATCGCAAATTCGACCGTCGGCTTTGTCGGCGCAGACCTTGAAAATCTTCTTAACGAAGCCGCATTGCTTGCCGCAAGAAGAAACAAGAAGGCTATCACAATGGCTGAGATCGAAGAAGCGACCGTTAAGGTTATCGTAGGTACGGAGAAGAAGTCGCACAAGATGAGCGACAAGGAGAAGAAGCTGACTGCTTACCATGAGGCGGGTCATGCAATCTCGACCTATTATCTTGAAACGCAGGATCCCGTTCGTCAGGTTTCGATCATTCCGAGAGGCTCGGCAGGCGGCTACACAATGTCCGTGCCGACCGAGGATAAGTCGTACAAGACCAAGAACGGCATGCTTGACGATATCGTAGTTCTTCTCGGCGGACGAGTTGCCGAAAAGCTTGTGCTCGGCGATATTTCAACGGGCGCGTCAAACGATATCGAACGTGCGACGAAGCTTGCAAAGAGCATGGTCACGGAGTACGGCATGAGCGACAGAATAGGCCCCGTTTCCTATTCTTCGGGCAGCGGCGAGGTGTTCCTCGGCAGGGATTACGGCCACGCCAAGGACTATTCCGAAGCCTTTGCACAGGAGATTGACGAGGAGATAAGCTCTATTATTCATAACGGCTACGACCGCACGGAGAAGATTCTCACGGATCATATGGATAAGCTCCATGAGCTTGCACAATACCTCATCAAGTACGAGAAAATCGACGGCGACAAGTTCAACAAGCTCATGAAGGGTGAGCTGAATGAGAACACCGAGGAGCCCGAAACCCTCCCGAGCGTTGACGAGGTAAAGGAAACCCCCGATACCGAAATAATCGAATAAAACAAAGCTGTGACGAATTGATTTTCGCCACAGCTTTTTTGTCGTTAATATGTATTTGATTTCAATTTAATTGCATTGCTGATTTTTTGATACATATTACATATTAAATTTTTTCAAAATTCCTTTTCTTTATCCCCACCGGCTCTCCAAGCCACCTCCCCTTGATTCAACCAAGGGGAGGCTGAATAAAACGTAAATTTCTTGATTTTATTTCAACTCAGCATGGAACTAAAATAAGCCTCCCCTTATGGTAAGGGGAGGGGGACCGCTTACGGTGGAAGGGATAAGTCGATGTGGGCATCGACCCCTACGGATGGTGCTATAACCATATCTTTGCGTAACATTGCTTTTCCGCACCTATCGTAGGGTGCGATGACCACATCACTCCTTTGAAAGTCTGATGAAATTACTTTTAGCGCAGAAAATGCTCAGCCTTAAAAACTGTTTATAAAAAAGTATATTTCTCCATTTTCCTGTGAAAGAAGTATAAGCATACCCTCAGAATCGGATAGTTTTTCGGAATAATAGTATTCTTCGTTTCTGATAAACGTTAAAAAATCATTATCGGCACGGTCGGTAATATCCTCTTCAAAATATCCTAAATAATTTCTTGACGGGAATCCTGACATAAGCTTCAAATCATCATATTCATTTAACAGTTTATTATAATAATCTTCCGTAACAGTCAGCTTGCCCGAACCGTAATAACATTGAGTTGTTGTAAAAACAATGGCAGTAGGCGTAAAATACGCTTTACAGCTTTTGGTTGATTGCATGAGATCGTCGGAAAAGAAAAAATATTTATTTAGCTTGTCAACATTCGATATCGCTATCGTTTTATTCTCATATTCTTTAACAAGTTTGTCATTTTCTTTGTCTGCAATTAAAGCAAAAACATTTATACCGACATAAAACGCTGCTGCCAAAAAAATCAGAGAAAGAAGAACAATTAACAATGCTTTTAAACCTTTTTTCATCAATATCACCTGCACAAAGAGTAATATAAAATCTTGTTATTTCAGTTATCTGCAAAGTTGCGCCGCACTGTTTCCCTAAGTCAAATCCTTGACGCTTCCGCCAAAAGAAAGAACTTTCTCGTGCTGAGTATACTCTGTATAAAACATTCCCCAATCCTCAAAATAATTTAGCGGATAGTATTTATAGACTAACACATTGTAAGCCTTTTTGTATCCGTATTTTTCCGCGGAATATTTGTCATCCGAAGATGCTATAAACTCACTGCAAGACCTTACGGAAATTGACTTTTTCGACAGCGTATTTGCCAATTCACAAAAAAGCTCAATATCCATTTCATCGTTGCTGTCAATGTAATATTCCAACGAGAAGCTCTCTGCCCCTTTTGAGGAATTATATCCCGAATTCTGAAGCAGAATGTTAATTTTACTGTCTTGACCGACCGATAAACACATTTCCTTTTGACAATATTGATCTTCAAAGGGCTTTAACGATATTTCTTCTAAATTCAGAGTTCTTTTTTGAGCAATGTCCTTTAATTGGTTTTCAATTATTTCGAAATTAGCGCGCGATTGTTCGGCTGTTTTAAAATCGGTACAGCCTGCCATACATATTAAACATAATATTGCGATAATTAACGTTACAGCTTTTTTCATATTGATCACCGTTTCTGTTGGGTCGCATAAGCGACGGAGGGGATAAAGATTAAAGTTTGATAAGACTTCACTCCCTCAGTCGGATTCGCCGACAGCTCCCCCATAGGCGGAGCCCACGCAAAGCGAATTTCAACATACTTTCAACAAAACCCCTCAGTCACGGACAAGCCGTGACAGCTCCCCTGCAGGGGAGCCCATATTTATTTTCTTCTGACTTTGGCTCGATGCCCACATCGCACCGAAAAAGTTTGATAAAAATCTTTTTTGATGCAGAAACTTAACAGCCTTCCCCTTTGAGGGGAAGGTGGGCGGCGGATTGCGCCGCTCGGATGAGGTGGCAAAGTTATATCGTATTTTATTTAATTAAATCAGACTCGAAATTTTCCACCTCATCACCGTCTTACGACGGAGCTTCCCCTCAAGGGGAAGCCTTGGCAAAATGCTGCTTGTTTTAAATATGTGTAATTTATTTCTCTCTTTTATATCTTATTACCTCAATCGCTCCGCAAATTGCACAGCCGACGAGGTAGGAGAGGATATCGCCCCAAGCGAAGGATGTGCCCATCAGTGTGCAAAGCAGGGGATAGTCGCTGACGCCGAGAAGCTCGGTATAGTTAAAATACTGACCCGTTTCAATCAGGCAGGCGAAGATGAACACCCACAGCGGAAGAAGCCGTATTTTATCGGGAATGAATATTCTGACAAAGCTCCACAGAAGGATAACCACAAGCACGTCACCGAAATATGCTCTTATAAAATCTGAAAAATAAAATTTTGCGATAAGTAACTCGCAAATAAATAGAAAGACGAACAAGCCGAGGTAAATTAAACGGCTTTTTTTAGATTTAATTTTCATATTTTTTCCTCCGGTAAATCGAAATAAATATAATAACGCTTCTTTCAATCACTGAGACTATGACAAGTACGGCGCAAAGCATGATTGCCGCCCAGCCTGTGCCCGTGTCCCAAGCTCCCTGAGGAAAAATATGTATTTCCGCAACGCCGAGTTTGACCGTAATGCCCCAAATAAAAAGTAAAAGAAGAAAAACAGAGAGACTTGAAATGTAAAAAGCAGGGCGGGTTTGTATCGCAATTTTTTTAGCGATAAAATGCGAAATTACATAGTAAACGGCTATGAGCAATGCAACTGCGACGATTGAAAAAATACTTTCTGTATAGACGGAAACCGATAAATCAATTATAAAATACAGCGTGATAAATCTCAGAATTCCGTCAAGACATGAGCCTGTGATTACTTTCTTCATCAATAATTCCCCACTCTGTTTAATATATCTTTTGACCTTGGGTCGATGTGGTCATCGACCTCTACGGATGGTGCTCTAACAATATCTCAGCGTAACATTATTTTTTTGCACTTATCGTAGGGTGCGATGACCACATCGCACCTTTGGAAGTCTGATGAAATCATGTTCGTCGCAGAAAAATTTCTTGCCTCCCTTGCAGGGGAGGTGGGCACGACGTAGGAGTGACGGAGGGGTTAAAATGTCATATGAGGTTTTCTGTCTTTTAGTAGGGGCGACCATCGGTCGTCCGCTTTTATTTTTTACTGACTTTTGCGGACGTGCAATGCACGCCCCTACTAAATCAAATTAAATTTCGTTAAACTTTATTATTATGCTTTGCAGTGCAAAGCTACCGCTTCTTTTGACTCTTCGCTTTTATCTTTTCTCTTAAACCAAACCCCTCAGTCACGGACAAACCGTGACAGCTCCCCGTAGGAGGAGCCCACGCTCTAGGTGAATTTCAACAGACTTTCAAGAAAACCCCTCAGTCAGCTGCGCTGACAGCGTCTCGCTGCGGCTCGGTCACGTCGCGGCTCTGAACGTCCACCGGACGTTCATTCACTACCGCGCCGACACTTCGCTACCCTACAGGGGCGCCCACGATTTTTCTTCTGACCTTGGGTCGATGTGTGCATCGACCCCTACGGAATGTGCTCTAACCATACCTCTGCGTAACATTATTTTTCTGTACTTATAGTAGGGTGCGATGCCCACATCGCACCTTTGAGTTTTCATTTACATCGGGCATTTAATCCACAAATAGGCGAGGACGGCGGTTCCGATAACTATAAATGCTGTTATGCCGATGAACAATGCCCACTCATGGCATTTGACACCTAAAATCAATGCCGAAATGTCTGTTATCAACAGAAACAAATATATTATTGCGAGAATACATGTGAATGACATTATCTTTTCGCCCTCAGTTCAAATGCTGTTTTGCGCTCGGAATCAAAGTAAAAGAGTGTATAAATTCTAAAATTGTCTATGTTGAATGTGTAAAAATAATCGTCCGTGTCCACCATGCTTTTGTTGAAGGTATAGGACTTTTTAATGTCCTCACCGAACAGAAAATCATCGTGCGTTGATTCGATACCTTTCTCAAATCGGTCAACGTAGCCGCATATTTCCTCAATATCGTTTGGAGTGACCTTTTTGAAGTATTCCGATTTATCAAATTCGGCAGGGGAGAGGTTCTCGTCAAAATAGTATTCAATATATTCATAACCGTCCATTGCGCCGAAAAAGTGCACTTCATAGTCCCTGTATTTCGGCATTGACTTTTCAGCACGGCTTTGAACCGTGTCGGGCTCTCCTTCAATGAGCGATGAAACGGTAACCGTTCCGACAAATCCGAAGATCAGAAATCCGAGAATTGAAAAAAATCCGACAGATACAATGCTGACAAAAGCAATGATTATTTTGACAGGCTTTGACATAGTATTATCCCTTTCTGTATTCAAGAATATCGCCCGGCTCGCAGTCGAGAGCTCCGCAGATCTTGTCAAGGGTCTGAATTTTTATTGCCTTTGCTTTTCCGTTTTTGAGAATTGAAATGTTTGCCATTGTTATACCGACACGCTCCGAAAGCTCGGTAACGCTCATTTTTCTCTTGGCAAGCATAACGTCGATATTAACTATAATCATGCTGTCACCTCATATCGTAAGCTCGGTTTCTTCCTGCAATTCGGCGGCGTTGCGAATGAGCTGTGAAAGTCCCATTGCCGCAATGAAAATCGCAATGCCGATAAGAACGATTATGCACGAGAAAAGAAGAACGGACGGGTGGCTGATGTCGAGAAGCAGGTAAACGATGTTGCCGACGAGCACGAGCACCGCATCGCAAATCGAGCTGATCGCAATGTTCTTGAGATTTTTTGAATTGTCGAGACAGAAGGCTTTGTTCTTGCCGATGTTCGTCGCTGTTTTCCATGAATAGATGAGTGCGGGAATCATCGGGATCGCCGTTGACCAGAGAAAAGCCATCCATGGAATTCTGAGTGTGTCGATATCATCGGCATCGGAAATGATGAGCATGAGCGAGATTACACTTTGTATCGCAAAGGCACAAAGACCCATTGCTATGATTATAAATTTGAGACTGCCTGCAATTGTTTTGAGAGAAATTTTCTTTGACATAATTTACCTCCGAATGTTTTGTTGAGTGCATTATAGCATTAGTATATGCGAATGTCAATAGAAATTTATCGTAAAACAATAAATATTTTTTGAAATACAGGAGTTGGAGGAAAGGGGGCGATGCCCACATCGACTCAAGGTCAGATGAAACCGACAAAGGCTTCCCCTTGAGGGGAAGCTGGGCATGTTATCATATGAAGTGCAACACTTCAAAAAAATAGACAACATAGCAATTT
>CAVGRW010000041.1:0-16697 GCA_963631735.1 Bacteroidaceae bacterium
ATATGAAAGACACTTACGAGACCCCACTTAATTCACGTTACGCAAGCAAGGAGATGCAGTATCTCTTTTCACCCGATTTCAAGTTCAAAACATGGCGCAGGCTGTGGATCGCACTCGCCGAGAGCGAAATGGAGCTTGGACTGAATATAACTCAGGAGCAGGTTGACGAGCTGAAGGCTCATGCCGAGGATATCAACTATGACGTTGCGACCGAGAGAGAAAAGCTCGTCCGTCACGACGTTATGTCCCATGTTTACGCTTACGGCGTTCAGTGCCCGAAGGCAAAGGGAATTATCCATCTCGGAGCGACATCCTGCTATGTCGGCGACAACACCGATATTATTACTATGACCGAAGCGATGAAGCTTATCCGCAAAAAGCTCGTCAATCTTATGGACAAGCTTTCAAAATTTGCGCTGGAATATAAGGATCTTCCGTGCCTCGGCTTCACTCATTTTCAGCCGGCTCAGCCCACAACGCTCGGCAAAAGAGCTTCTCTTTGGCTCAACGACCTTCTGCTCGACTACGAACAGCTTGAATTTCAGATTTCTCAGATGAAGCTGCTCGGCTCAAAGGGTACAACGGGTACTCAGGCGAGCTTCATGGATCTTTTTGAGGGCGATACCGATAAGGTAAAGGCACTCGACAGAAAAATCGCCGATAAAATGGGCTTCAAGGATTTTTACCCTGTTTCGGGACAGACTTATTCAAGAAAAGTGGACACTCAGGTGCTTTTCACTCTTTCAAATATTGCACAGTCGGCGGCAAAATTCACAAACGATCTCAGACTTCTTCAGCATCTTAAAGAGGTTGAGGAGCCGTTTGAGAAAAATCAGATCGGTTCATCGGCAATGGCATACAAGCGCAACCCGATGAGAAGCGAAAGAATTTCTTCGCTTGCCCGTTACGTCATGGCGGATGTCATGAACCCGACTATCACAGCGGCAACGCAGTGGTTTGAGCGCACGCTCGACGATTCCGCAAACAAGAGAATCAGTGTTGCCGAGGCTTTCCTCGCTACCGACGCAATTCTTGAAATTTATATCAACGTAACCGACGGACTTGTCGTTTATCCGAAGATGATCGAGAAGCATCTCATGGCAGAGCTTCCGTTCATGGCGACGGAAAACATCATGATGGAAGCTGTTAAGCGCGGCGGCGACCGTCAGGAGCTTCACGAAAAAATCCGTGTTCACTCCATGGCGGCAGGAAAAATCGTTAAGCAGGACGGCGGCGAAAACGACCTTCTCGAAAGAATCGCAAACGACCCCGCTTTCGGCGTTACGCTCGAGCAGCTTAAGGCTATAATGAAGCCCGAGCTTTACGTCGGCAGAGCTCCTCAGCAGACAGAGGAATTTGTTGAGAACTACATCAAGCCGATAACCGAGAAATACAAGGACATTCTCGGAATGAATGTTGAAATAAAGGTGTAAAATATGGATAAATTTTTTGACGCTATCAATAATTTTATCGCAAAACATATTAAAAACGAAAAAATAGTAAACGTTTGCCGCAAGGTTCTCAACCGTGAGGTTTTTATGTACCTTGTTTTCGGTGTGCTGACAACCGTTGTTTCGTGGGCAAGCTATGCTCTTTTTGACAGAATCGTTGGGAAATTTGTCGTTAACAAGGACATTCTTCAAGCTTCGATCGCAAATGTTCTTTCATGGATCGCGGCGGTTCTCTTTGCCTTTGTTACCAACAAGCTGTGGGTATTCGACAGCAAGAGCTGGAAGGGCAGTGTTGTTCTCAAAGAGCTCGGATCGTTCATCGCCGCAAGACTTGCAACGGGCTGTATCGAATGGTTCGGCGTTCCGGGTCTTATGAAGCTCGGTATGGATCAGGAGCTTTTCGGAACAAAAGGAATGCTCGCAAAAATCATTGCCAGCGTGCTCGTTGTTATAATCAACTATTTCTTCAGCAAGCTCCTTATTTTCAAGAAAAAGGAATCATAAATCATGAATAAAGTCAGCATAATTATTCCCGTTTATAACGTTGAAAAATATCTGCCGAAGTGCCTTGAAAGCGTTATCGGTCAGACCTATGCCGACCTTGAGATAATATGCGTTGACGACGGTACTCCTGACAGGAGCGCCGCCGTCCTTTTGTCTTATGCCGAAAAGGATTGGCGAATAAAGCTGATTTCTCAGAAAAATCAAGGGCTTTCGGGAGCCAGAAACACGGGAATAAAATCGTCGACGGGCAAATATATAGTTTTCCTCGACGGTGACGATTGGCTCGACCCCGAAACGGTTGAAACGGCGGTAACTGTGGCAGAAAAAAACAATGCCGATGTTGTTATGTGGGGCTACGTTCGTGAATTCCCAGACCGTTCGGATGAGAAAAAAATATTTGAGTCCGATAAAATATTTGATGAAAACGGATGCCGAGAGTTGCACAGACGAATGGCGGGACTTTACGGCGAGGAAACCGCCGACCCGAGCAACGCCGACTCGCTTGTAACTGCATGGGGCAAGCTCTACAGAGCCGATATTATCAAAGAAAACGGGCTTGAATTCGTTGATACAAAGCTGATCGGCACAGAGGACGCTCTCTTTAACCTGCAATGCTTCGGCTTTGTCCACAGTGCGGCATTTATCAACCGTCCGTTCAATCATTATCGCAAGGATAATGACGTTTCCTTGACGAGGAGCTACAAAGCAAAGCTTTTCACGCAGTGGAACGAGCTTTACGACCGAATGGAGAGCTATATAAAAGAGAACAATTTGCCCGAGGATTTTTCTTCGGCGCTGAACAATCGGATTTGCTTCAGCATGATAGGTCTAGGCTTGACCGAAATGCTCAACCCCGACGGTCACACGGCGAGAATTAAGAATATCAAAAAGTTTCTTTCAACGCCGAGATATGAAAATGCGTACAAAAAGCTCGATATGCGATATCTCCCTGCTCATTGGAGGCTTTTTTTCACTCTTTGCAAACGGAAAATGGCGGTTTCGGTATATATTCTGCTGGCTGCAATGAAAAAAATCATCGAAAAATAAAAAAATATTATATTTTAGCGCTTTAAAGTGTTGACAAGTCGAAAAATGTAGTATATAATAGGCTCATTATTTGAAAGGAGAGACGGTTATGAAGCATAGCCCTTACTATTATTACTATATTTGTGACTGTCTGTTCAGCCTTTCAAAGCGGTAAATTCGTTTGAAAAACAGACGGTCTTGATCAGTTGCGGTCAGGGCCGTTTATTTTTTGAGGAGGTTATTTTATGGCAATCAAAATTATTTTACTTGTCGCATTTTTCGCCGTCATGATCGGCGTCGGCATCTACTGCCGAAAGAGTGCAACAGACGTCAACGGCTTTGTCCTCGGCGGCAGAAGCGTCGGCCCGTGGCTGACCGCCTTCGCTTACGGCACATCGTATTTCTCGGCGGTTATCTTCGTCGGCTATGCAGGACAGTTTGGCTGGAAATTCGGAGTCGCTTCAACATGGATCGGTCTCGGCAATGCATTCATCGGCTCGCTTCTCGCATGGGTAATTCTCGGCAGACGAACAAGAGTTATGACTCAGCACCTCAACTCGGCAACCATGCCGCAGTTCTTCGGCTCACGCTTTGACAGCAAGGCTCTCAAGCTTGCAACCTCGCTGATAATTTTCGTGTTCCTCATTCCGTACACCGCTTCGCTTTATAACGGACTTTCACGTTTGTTTGAAATGGCTTTTAACGTTGATTACACGGTTTGTATTGTTGTTATGGCGCTTCTGACGGCGGTTTATGTTATCGCCGGCGGCTATATGGCAACGGCAATCAACGATTTCATTCAGGGAATCGTAATGCTCGTCGGTATTGTTGCAATTATTTATTCCGTGCTCAAAATTCACGGCGGTTTCAGCGGTTCGCTTGCCGCTCTCGCAGAGGTCAGCGATCCCGCAGCTTCGACTGTTCCCGGTGTATTTGCATCGTTCTTCGGACCCGACCCGGCAGGACTTGCAGGTGTTATCCTGCTGACATCGCTCGGCACATGGGGTCTGCCGCAGATGGTTCAGAAATTCTACTCGATCAAGAGTGAGCAGTCAATTCACACAGGTACGATTATCTCAACTCTGTTCGCAATTATTGTTGCCGGCGGCTGTTACTTCCTCGGCGGCTTCGGAAGAATTTTCAATGTTGACGTTGCGTCAAAGGGATATGACGAAATCATTCCGACAATGCTTTCAAACCTTTCTCCGCTCATTATCGGAATTACGCTTATTCTCGTTCTTTCTGCTTCAATGTCAACGCTCTCGTCGCTTGTTCTTACCTCAAGCTCAACGCTGACGCTTGACTTCATCGCTCCGCTTTCAAAGAAGCAGGACGAGAAAAAGACGCTTGTTATAATCCGTGCATTTATTCTTGTTTTCATTGTTATCTCGGCTGTTATCGCAGTTATTCAGTACAAGAACAAGATTACATTCATCGCTCAGCTCATGGGTCTTTCATGGGGCGCACTCGCAGGCTCGTTCCTTGCGCCGTTCCTCTACAGCCTGTATTGGAAGAAGGTCACAAAGACCGCATGTGCAGTCAGCTTCATTTGGGGCTCGGGCATTATGATTGCCAATATGTTCTTCGGTTCTCATTTCCCGACGATTATTCAGAGCCCCGTTAACTGCGGCGCATTCGCAATGCTCGCTTCGCTTGTTATCGTTCCTGTTGTCAGCCTTATCACAAAGAAGCCAGAGAAGAAATTCGTTGATGATATCTTCTCCTGTTACGACAGAAAGGTTACAGTTCCCGTCAGCGAAGCACTTGAAGAAAAATAAAATATAATAACCTCAGCGGTTACATAAGAAAAACATGGGTCGTCGCCGAATGCGATAACCCATGTTCTTTTATGCCAAAATTTTTGCCGTTGCTTCGTCCTCATACTGCCTTGTGTAAAGCTCAAAATAATAGCCTCGGTTTTTAATGAGCTCTCTGTGAGTGCCCTTTTCGATAATCATGCCGTCCTTGACGACGAGAATTATATCGGCATTGCGGACTGTCGAAAGTCTGTGAGCAATCATTATCGAGGTTCTGCCCTCGGTCACTGCGTCCATGGCGTTCTGAATTTTTGCCTCTGTCATTGTGTCAACGGAGGCGGTCGCTTCGTCAAGAATGAGTATTCTCGGATCGGCAAGAACCGCACGGGCAAAGGATATCAACTGCTTTTCGCCTGTTGAGAGCAGGTCGCCGCCCTCGCCGACATCGGTATCAATTCCGTTTTCAAGCCTTGCAACAATTTCATCGGCGGAGACAAGCTCCAATGCACGGTAAAGCTGCTCGTCGGTTGCGTCGGGATTACCCATAAGCAAATTTTCCTTGACTGTTCCCGAAAAAAGGTGAGGCGTTTGCAGAACATAACCAATCGACGAATGAAGCCAAAGCTGTGAACGCTCCCTTGCATCCTTGCCGTCAATGAGCACCTGACCCTTTGTCGGCTCATAGAATCGGCAGGCGAGGTTAACAAGCGTCGATTTGCCTGCGCCCGTCTCGCCGACGATTGCAAGATGCGTGCCGAACGGAACGTCGAGCGAGAAGTGCTCAAGAACGTTTATGTCGCCATCGGGATATTTAAAGGTTACATCTCTGAACTCGATATCGCCATTGATCGGCTCCCAATTTTCTTTCTTCGGATTGAGCGTGTCGCCGTATTTTTCAATGACCTCGGGCGTGTCGATAACGTCGGATTTTTCGTCAAGCAGATTGGTAAATCTCTCTATATTGACCCTGATAGAAATCAGTTCCGAAATAACGTTGACGATCCAGCGGACAGGCTCCATCATGCCTTGTGCATAGGACATGAAAGCCGCAAACATGCCGACCTCGTCGGCGGCAAGATAGCCGCCCTTGAAAAGAACGACGGCGAGCGCAACGGAGGAGGCGAAATTCATTGCCGCACCGAAAGCGCCTCGAAGTCTCGAAATATGAATTGATTTCGATTTCATCTTCTCGGTTTCTTCGACGAAATTCGAGGAGATCTTGTCCTCAATCGCAAGGGATTTTATCGTTTTTGCTCCGACGATTCCCTCGTTGAAATTTCCCGTTATTCTTGAATTGATTTCTCTGACCTCACGGTTTGCCGTGATAAGCTTTTTCTGAAAGAAGCCGATAATTATCATCAATATCGGCAGAATTGTCAAAACCATAAGTGCCAGCTTCACGTTCATCATAAGCATTATGACCGCTGAGCCGATAAGGTACGCAATGTACCAAATTCCGTTGATGAGCGTCCATGAAACAAGCGTGCCGATTTTCTCTGTGTCGCTCATCAGCCTTGCATGAATATAGCCGACGCTGTTTTGATTGAAATAGGAAAATGACAGCGTTTGCAGATGCACAAAGCCGACGTCACGAAGCTTTCTGTGAACCTTTACCTCGATTATTGCCGCAGTTGTGTTTGCATAGTAATTAAAAAGTCCCGCAAGCAAAATCGCAAGTGCATAGGCGATAATAAAAATGCCGATGTGGTTGAGCGTGCCCGTGCCTGCATATTTGTCGAGCGCATAACGCTGAAATTGAGGGAAGGTTATTTCAATTCCGCTGGCGATGATGCTGAAAACAATCATTATCGCAAATTCACGGCGGTAGTCCTTGACGTAAGGAATAATTTTTCCTATGCCGAAGAAGCGCAGCTTTTTTTCGTCAGTTTTCAATTATATCGCCTCCTCGGTGTTGGTCTGTGTTTCGTAAATTTTCTGATAAATTCCGCCTGCCGATTTCAGCTCGTCATGCGTGCCCTCCTCGCTGATTTTGCCGTGGTCGAGAACGATGATTTTATCGGCAGAGGAGAGAGTGGTAATTCTGTGCGAGATAAGTATAACGCTCGCCTTGCCGAAGCGTTTGCTTATTTCTTTTCTGATTTTTGCGTCGGTCTGCGTATCGACCGCCGAAAGCGAATCGTCAAAAATCATTATCGGATAGTTGCCTATTAACATTCTTGCGATGGCGGTTCTCTGCTTCTGTCCGCCTGAAAGCGTCACGCCTCGCTCGCCGACAAGCGTATCATAAGCCTTGGGGAACGACGTTATGCTCTCGTCGAGCGCCGCCGCCTTTGCCGCGGCACGAACATCTTCAAGCGTCAATGAGTCATCGGCAATTCCGATATTTTCATAAACCGTTCTTGAAAAAAGGAACGGTTCCTGCAAAACCATGCCGATATTTTTGCGAAGATGCTCGGTTTTAATTTTTCTTATGTCGGTTGAACCGATAGTGATTTTTCCGTTCTGCGGCGGCAGGTCATAAAGCTTATCCAAAAGGAGCATGAGTGTCGATTTTCCGCTACCCGTTCCGCCGAGAATTCCCAATGTCGAGCCTGCTTTCATTTCAAAAGAAATGTTGTGCAAAAGCTCGGGCGAATTTTCATATCCGAAGCAGACGTTTTCAAATTTGATATCGCCGTCCATCGGAGCTTCAACTGCGTCGGGCTCATCGGCTTCAATCGGTGAATTCATGATGTAAAAAATTCTGTCGATTGAAACGGTTGCACGGCTGAAATCGGAAATCATTCTTCCGAGCTGACGGAAAGGTCCTGCCAAAATTGCGTTGTAGGAAATGAAAGCTATGTATTCACCGTTTGACAGTCCTCTTTTGACGCAGAAAACAGCACCGACTACAACAACTATCATAACCTGTAAACCCGAAACAACGTCGGAAAGAGTCCAAAATCTGCCCATGAGCTTTGACATCTTGACCCAAAGATCGGTATAAAATTTATTTTGCGCTTTGAATTTTTTTATCTCACTTCTTTCCTGACCGAAAGCACGGACAACACGAACGCCCGTCAGATTTTCCTGTGCCATTGCGGAAAGCTTGCCCTCGTTCTCATCACACTCTCTAAAAGCCCTGTGCATTTTTTTGTGAAAAAAGAAAGAGAAAAGCACGATGAACGGCATGGGAATGAGTGCGATTACCGTCAGTAACGGATTCATCGACGCCATGAATGAAATCGAAAGCACAAGCATGAGAATTATTCTGAAAATTGACGTCAGCTGTTCCGACAAAAAGTTTTTTGTGGTCTCGATATCCGAAGTGCATCGCTGAATTATATCGCCCGTTTTGTTCTGCGTGAACCATGAAAACGGCAGATGCTCAATATGGGTGAAAACCCTGTCACGCATGTTTTTGACGAGCGTTTCCGACGCCTTTGTGTTATAAACTCGGTTGGAATACTGCGAAAAAATCTGAATAGCCGCAACGATAACAACCGCCAGCGCAGGTATCCATATATGCTCTTTTAAATAGCCGAAGCCGCCGATTTTTTCTACAATTTTGTTTACCCAATCCGCAAATTCCGACGGCTTGCCTTCAATAACGTTATCAACTGTCAGCCTGATAATCTGCGGCTGAATCATGTCGGCAAGTGCCGTTACTCCCGCAAAAAGAATTGTCAGGAAGAAATACATTTTTGTTCCGTTCAAAAATGAAAAAAGCAGCTCGGCTTTTTGACTTTTCTTTTTATCTTTCATTGCGCTCTCCTTGTTCCGATTTCTGCAAATTTTTCTTTCAGCATGGCGTACTCCTTTTCCTTGACGGAGACATATTCTTCGATTTGCCTGTCCGTCATTGTCGAATAAACGTCCTGCTCCGCCTTAATAAGAGGGAGAATATATTTATCGCAAAACTGCTTTTCCTCATCTGTCAGCTTTATTGCCTTGTGCGTTCTTGTGCCTTTTTATCGGTGCTAGAAGAATCATATAGACCGTTTAAATAGGCGATAGCCATATTTTTTTCAATTGAACCCAATCTTCTGAATAAGTTTAGTAGTTCATCTTCCTCCGGCTTTAAAGCTTTTGCCATAGCATTTTTATCAGTTACACCCATTATATAATCAATAGAAGCAGAAAAGATTTCCGACATTTTAAGCAGTGACTGAAAGCATGGATAATACTTACCGTTTTCATATGCGCTAATTGTCTCTTGGGAAACCTCTAATTCGATACTCAGTCTTATCTGTGACATATGGTTCTTTTTCCTAAGCTCCCTTATTCTGTTTTCCATAAAATACAACTCCAAGATGTAAGATTTTTATTCTTTTATAAATTTTACAATTTATACTTGAAAAATATAGAGGTTTATGTTATATTTATTACAACATGAACTTATAATGTGAGGGGTACAATGATAATAAATAAATACACCGCTTTTCGTACATATTCTTTAAAATCGGGAGAAAAGGCAATTTTATTTAATACCTCGAGTAGAAACTATACTTTTCTTGATGGACTTTCTGCTCAGCTATTCAAAATACTTTGTTCTGAATCGGAGGAAAAAGTTGCCGAATGGTGCAAAAACAAAGACATCTCCGCAAATGAGAAAGATGAATTTTGCAAACAACTTATCAACCTTGGGATTTTTTTAAACGGTGAAAAATCTCAAGAAAATATCAGTAAAAGTTCTCCGACAAGTAATGGGCAAGAAGAATACAGTTCGGAATTAAATAATTTTATTGAAGAACTTTGTGATAACGGGTTGTTTTATTCATTACACATTGATTTAACAAACAGATGCAATGAAAGGTGTATTCACTGTTATCACCCTTTTGACCAATATGATTATTCAAAGGAGCTTTCCTTCGAAGAAATAAAAGAATTGATAGATTCGGCATATGATTTGGGCGTGTTTAGCATTATTTTAAGTGGTGGAGAATCTCTGCTCAGAAAAGATTTTTTCGACATTGTGAAATATATTTCCGACAAAGGTTTACTAATTACATTATTTACAAACGGCATGCTATTAACTGAAGAAAATGTCAAAAAACTATCGGACTACAGGGTAAGTGTTGTCAGTATCAGTATTTACGGAGATACGGCATCTGTACATGACAATATTACAAGCATTAAAGGTTCTTTTGAAAAAACGTTAAAGGGAATTGAGCAACTAAAGAAATATAACATTGCGTTTGATTTGAAGTGTATGGTTCTTGCTGAAAACGCAGACCGACTTAAACAAATTCGCAGTTTTTGTGAAAATTTAAATCACGGTCTTAAATGCACGTTAGATTTTACTCTTTGCGGAAAACTAAACGGTGATTGTAATGTGCTGAAGCATAAAGTATCGACAGACAATTTGAAAAGCATTTTTTATTCCGAACCCGATTATTATATCGGAAACACAGAAAAATTTAATCGAACGCCCAATTCATATTCGTGTAACGCAGGCAGACACGGATTATATTGCAGCGCTGAAGGTAAAATATACCCTTGTGTAAGTTTTCGACTTTACTTATGCGATTTTAAAGAATTAAGGCAAATAAACAGTTGCGAAACGCTTAAAATTTGGCAACAAACAAAAATTTCAGATTTTCAAGGTTGTTTTAGCCATTCATATTGCAAATACTGTACTGAACAATGTGCCGGAAACAACCTTATTGAAAATAATGACTATCTTAACGGCGAAACAAGCTACTGTGACAGGGCAAAAATTATAGAGCAGTGGTTTGAAATGGCAAATGGAAATGGAGGTGAAAATAATGGAGAAATTAAAAATTGTTGTTGTATCTGAAAAGAACATAGTCGCAAGCATGAGTGGATGCGGAAGAAACTGGGATAACCTTTGTGGTTCAAGGGACTGTGTAGGAGGAAGAAGAGCCGGTTAACAAACAATAGTATCAATCATAGCGGCAAAGAAGAGGCTGAAACAAATCGTTAACAACGATGAGCAACAGCCTCTTTTTGTTATTTCCACAATTATGTGGCATAACATTGTCATTACATCAAACACAAAATCTTATATAGTGTCTTATTTAATAAAGAAAACCTCGAAAGAATAAATCTTTCGAGGTTTGATAACAGAAATAATAATTTATCTCTTTGAGAACTGTCGCGGCGTTAAGAAAACAGTCCTGTGGACTGTTTTTAGCCTGCGACCGCAGCGGCTATGCCGCGAGGATACCGCAGTTACATAAAAACAAAGTCCGAAAGCATAGCTTCCGAACTTTGGAAAATTTTGAAATTTTATCTCTTTGAGAACTGCGGTGCACGACGAGCGCCTTTGAGACCGTACTTCTTTCTTTCCTTCATTCTCGGGTCACGAGTGAGGAATCCTGCCTTCTTGAGAGTTGCACGAAGCGACTCGTCATACTGAAGAAGAGCTCTTGAAAGACCGTGACGGATAGCACCTGCCTGACCTGTTACGCCGCCGCCGTTAACACGGCAAACGATATCGAACTTCTCAGTTGTGCCTGTAAGCTCGAGAGGCTGACGAACGATAAGCTTGAGTGTCTCAAGTCCGAAATAATCATCAATGTCTCTGTCGTTGATGGTTACCTTGCCCGTACCTGCGTAAACACGAACACGAGCTACTGATTTCTTTCTGCGGCCTGTGCCGTAGAAGTAAGGATTAGAATCGTACATTATTGTTGCCTCCCTTCATTAAAATGCCCACTCTTCGGGCTTCTGTGCAGCATGCTTATGCTCTGCGCCTGCATATACACGAAGTCTTGTGAGTGCTTCACGACCGATTGTTGTGTCGGGGATCATACCCTTAACAGCCTTCTCAACGGCAAATGTCGGCTTTGTACGCATAAGAGTGCTGTACTTAACCTTCTTCATGTTGCCGATGTAACCGGTGTGATGATAGTACATTTTCTGATCGAGCTTGTTGCCTGTAAGGACAACCTTCTCAGCGTTGATTATGATAACATGATCGCCGCAATCTGCATGAGGAGCGAACTGGGGCTTATGCTTACCGCGGAGAAGAACTGCTGCCTCAGCCGCAACACGGCCGAGCGGCTTTCCCGCTGCGTCAAGCACATACCACTTGCGGACGATATCGCCCGACTTAGGCATATAAGTTGACATAAACTTACCTCCAAATAAATTTTTACTGCTCGAATATATTAACACAACCCATAAATTAAGTCAAGAACTTTTTCTCAAATTTTTAATTTATCATTCACGAACTCTTGTATGCTCGTTTTTTCTCCGTTTTTCATATATTTATCTCGTTAATAATTTACAAAAAATTTTACAAAAAAACAGCCGCACCCGATCGGATGCGGCTGTTTTTAATTATTCTTTGTTTTTATTCTTTTTATCCGAGTCGTCGTCCTCGTCCTCATCTTTATCGGGGAGGGGAAGAATTTCGACCTTGACCTTTTCGATGCGTCGGTTCTCGACCTCGAGAACGGTAAATCTTATGTTCTCGAACATGACCTCGCTGTGCTCATCCTGCTTCGGGAGATATCCGAGTCGGCTTATAATGTAGCCTGCAACGGTATCGTAATCGCCCTCGGGAAGATCCTTGCCGATTATTTCGTCAAGCTCGTCAATATCCGTCAAGCCGTCGATCGTGAAGGTCGTTTCGTTTATCTTTGAGATTTCTTCTTCTTCATCGTCGTATTCGTCCTGAATGTTTCCGACGATCGCTTCGATGATGTCCTCAATTGTTACCAGACCTGCCGTTCCGCCGTATTCATCAACAACAACAGCCATCTGCGTGTGCTTGCTTGTCATTTCCTTGAAAAGGTCGCCGCAGCTCTTGGATTCGGGAACATACATCGGGGTACGCATGATTTTCCTCATGGCGTGCTTCGGAAGATCCGTTCCTATATATCTGAGTAAGTCCTTAACATAGATGATACCGATTATATTGTCCGGGTCGTCATCGAAAACGGGAATTCTCGAATAACCCGACTCAATTGCGGTCTTGACAACGTCCATTATCGGGTCGTTCACGTCAACCGCCGTCATATCGGTTCTGTGGGTCATAATATCGCCTGCGTCAAGATCGTCAAACTCGAAAATGTTGTTTATCATTTCCTTTTGAACGTCTTCGATAACACCTTTTTCGCCGCCGACATCGACCATCATTCGGATTTCCTCTTCGGTGAGGGTTTCCTCATCGGCATGAGGATTGTAACCGAGAAGCCGAACGACTGCGTTGGTTGAGACGGACAGTACTTTGACAAACGGTGCGAATATTTTTGAACAGAAAAGAAGAATTCCGACCACTCTGAAAGAAATCTTTTCGGGAGCCTGCATGGCTATCTTTTTCGGTGTAAGCTCGCCGAGAACAAGCGAGAAATACGACATGATGATCGTGATAATAACGATCGAAAGTCCGCTTATTACGCTTGCGCCGAGTGCATTGTAAAATGCCGTGCCCTCGAGAGCTTTAACTATCATATCGGCAAAGGTCTGCGACGCGCTCGCTGAGGTAAGGAATCCGGCAAGTGTGACTCCGATTTGTATGGTCGAGAGAAATTTGCTCGAATTTTCGGTCAGCTTAACAACCTGCTTTGCTTTCTTGTGGCCGTCTTCAGCCATCTTTTCTATTTTGTTATCGTTGAGGGATATTACCGCTATTTCACTCATTGCAAAAAATGCGTTGACTAAAATAAGTAATAAAAGTAAAATCAGCTTGAGTATAATCCCACCCGGGTCATCCATTGTGGACAAACTCCTTTCATGTAAAAAATTTTAGTTATTATATCACATAATACATAATTAGTCAATAACTATCATTTTATCCTTGTCAAACCATATTTTTTATTATATAATTGTATGCAATCGGGAGGCGATAAAATGTCTATACCTTTAGCTCAACAGCTCAGACCGCAAACCATTGATGAGGTTGTCGGTCAGCGCCATCTTATCGGCGAGAACAAGCCGCTGAGAAATATAATCGAATCTGGCGAGCTGCCCAATATGATTTTTTACGGTCCGTCGGGAGTCGGCAAAACGACCGTTGCTTCAATCATCGCAAAGGCAACGGACAGGAAGCTATGCAAGCTCAACGGCACGACCGCAGGAACAGCGGATATCAAGGCAATTGTCGCTCAGCTCGACACCTTTGAAGCACCGAACGGCATTTTGCTCTACCTCGACGAGATTCAGTATTTCAATAAGAAGCAGCAGCAAACACTGCTTGAATATATCGAGGTCGGCTCAATAACCCTTATTGCCTCAACAACGGAAAATCCGTATTTTTACGTTTACAACGCTATCCTCAGCCGTTCGACAGTTTTTGAATTCAAGGCGGTTGCGCCGGCGGAGATCGTTCCTGCCGTTGAGCGAGGATTTAAATTCCTTGAAGAAAAGCGTGGAATGAAATTTGAGCTTGACCCCGATGCGATAAAGCATATTTCCTCCGCTTGCGGCGGCGATGTGCGAAAGGCGATAAATTCGGTTGAGCTTTGTGCTCTTTCGACCAAGCCAAACGCAGACGGAATAATCCACATCACGGCGGAAACCGCACGCTCGCTGACTCAGCGCAGTGCGATGAAATATGACCGTGACGGCGACGAACACTACGATATTGTTTCCGCTTATCAGAAATCCATGCGAGGTTCAGATCCCGATGCGGCATTGCATTACCTCGGGAGACTGCTTGATGCAGGCGACCTGCCCTCGGCTTGCCGCAGGCTTATGGTTTGCGCCTGCGAGGACGTCGGGCTTGCGTATCCGATGATAATTCCGATCGTGAAATCAGCCGTTGATGCGGCGCTCATGCTCGGCTTGCCCGAGGCGAGAATTCCTCTCGCCGATGCGGTCGTGCTTGTCTGCACCTCGCCGAAGTCGAATTCGGGAATCAACGGAATCGACGCCGCAATGAGCGACATTCAAAAGGGCAAGAGCGGACCTATCCCACGTCAGCTCCAGAACAAGCATTATGACGGCGAGGACAACCCGAACAAGGGTCAGTTTTATCTCTATCCTCATATGTATGAAAATCATTGGATACCTCAGCAATATTTGCCCGATGCGATAAAGAATGCCAAGTATTATGAATTCGGCGACAACAAGATGGAGCAGATGGCAAAGGCTTATTGGGATAAGGTTAAAGGAAAGAAATAACGCATATTTCAGAAAAGGTGATAAATATATGAATAAAAGACTTTCCGATTCTCGAATTTTCTGGTTGGATGTTGCAAGATGTGTTGCGATAATTTCTATAACGTTAAATCATGCAGTCAATCGAGCATACGATGTCTACGAGGGTCAATCGGCTGAGTTTTTCAGCATTCCGTTAGGGTCAACTTTGTTTAAAACTGTTGTTTACGCTTTCAGCCGAATAGGCGTTCCGCTGTTTCTTATGATTTCCGGTGCGTTGCTTTTTAAGAAAGAAATTAATAATGCCGAGGATGTGAAAAAGTTCTACAAGCATAATTTGCTGAGTCTGTTTATCACTTCCGAGATATGGCTTTTTATTATGTACTGGACAATTTATATTATGGAAGGACATTTCCGCTCCGAAAGTATATTTATGTCAATACTCGGATTGCTTGAAACTATGTTTTTTGTCAATCAAACTACATTCCACAGCATGTGGTATATCCCGATGATTTTGTGTATTTATCTTTTCCTGCCGTTCCTTATAATGATAAAAAACAAGGTTCCCAAGAAGATAATTATGATCCCGATGGCAGCAACCCTTGTTTATTGCTATCTTATTCCGACTTTAAATGATGTTCTTTGCGGATTCGGCTCATCAACCTTTTCTATTCAGGAAGATGTGGTTTTACCGCAATATTTGTTGCTTGTGGTTGCCGGATATCTGGTCAGCAAAGGCGCATTGAAAAATCTTAACAAATATTTATTGGCGCTCGGGGCTGTACTTTCTTTTGCTGTTTCCGTCGGAATACAGTTGCTTTTGTTCTCGCAAAAGCCGGATGTAATTCTAAGATATGAATTTGTCGGATTTTCCGTTTGTGCAGTATTTCTGTTTGAAATATTCAGAAGATACTCGGATCGTATTATCAAAATCAGACCGGCTGTTGAGGGACTTTCAAAAATATCGTTCGGCATTTATTTTGTACATATAATCATTATGGAAATTCTCCGAGTAACAACAATTCCGTTCCTTGCCGATAAAATGTCACAAGCGGTTATTTTGGTTTACCTTGAAACCGTTTCGTTTGTTGGAAGTATAATGTTTATAAAACTGGTTTCATTGATACCGAAAGCGAAAAAGTATTTGTTTATGATAAGATAAAAAAACACGGAGCTGCACATGAACAGCTCCGTGTTTTATATATATTATATTTTGATTATTTAATTCCCGCTGCCTTGCGAATCGGCTTGATGCTGATGAGGATAACAACCATTACAATAGAAAGAACGGTTTCGGGAATGCTGAAGGTTGCGTTGTAAATAAGCGAATAAACTGCACTGAGAACTTTTCCGCTGTAAGCCGAAAGAATCTTTGAACCGTAGGACATTCCGGCGCCCTCGGTGAAGAACCACTCAGCCCAGCCGCCGAAGAGGATATAACCCGAGAAGAAGTGTGAAACATACTTGAGAACGCAAGCGAAAAGTGCGCCGAGTGCAAATGAAGCCTGCGGATTTTTGATCGACTTTTTGAACACGCCGCTGAGACCGAGTACGCCGAAAGCAACAAGATAGTCAAGAAGTGCACAGAGGACTACCTGATACCATTTGAATCCTGCACCTGCGGTTGCACCGGAAATTCCGAAAATCATCTGAAGAATTCCGTGAACAAAGCCTGCACCGAGACCCCATTTTGCGCCGTAAGCGTAGCCTACAAAAAGAATCGGCACGAAGCTGAAGAGTGTTACGGAACCGCCATACGGAAGCTCGGAGAACTTGATGAATGACAGCACGGTTGAAAGTGCAACCATGATTGCGCTGACCGTAAGCTTTACGGTCATTTCGTTTGATTTGTCCATTGTTTTGCTTTTCATAATAAAACTCCTTTCACAGCATTACCTGATCAAAGAAAATCGCCCGACGGAAATACCGCCGGGCGTAGATTTTACTT
>CAVGRW010000042.1:0-16603 GCA_963631735.1 Bacteroidaceae bacterium
AGTGAATGAACGTCCGGTGGACGTTCAGAGCCGGAGCGTGACCGAGCCGCAGCGCGACGGTGGCACGACGAAGGAGTGACGGAAGGGTTGAAATGTCAGATAAAAGAGAATATCAAAAAACAAAAACTGCCCCGAAGCACTCGGAGCAGTCTTTTATAATATGTAGCTTATTTAATGATCTCACCCATCATACCGGGAGTTGCGAAAGCTGCGTTTGACTCGTCGGTGTCAATGTGCATTGCAAGGGCATACTTGGGGCTTACTCTTACAACAACATCGCCGAAAACGAGCGAACGTCCGTTGGAATTGATTTTAACGGAAACGATCTCTTTATCCTTGAGACCGAACTTCTCGGCATCCTCAGGAGTTGCGTGAATGTGACGCTTTGCAACGATAACGCCCTCGCTGAGTTCAACCTCGCCTGCGGGACCTACAAGCTTGCAAGCGCCGCTGCCTGCGATATCACCCGACTCACGGCAGGGTGCGTTTACGCCGATTGAACGTGCGTCCGAAGCGGAAAGCTCAACCTGAGTCTCGGGACGAACGGGACCGAGAATTGAAACAGCGGGGAAGCTGCTCTTGGGTCCGATAACCTGAACTCTTTCGTTTGAAGCGAACTGACCCGGCTGGGAAAGATCCTTCTTCTTGGTGAGCTCATATCCCTTGCCGAAGAGAGTTTCGAGAACCTCCTGTGTGACATGAACGTGGCGAGCCGATGTTTCGACTAAAACCTGATTTGACATTTTAAACAACCTCACTTTTATTGGTTTCCGTCAATTATTATAAAACCTTATTACGGAAATTGCAACTGTTTTTATTATCATCTTTAATTTTCTATTTATTGACGAAATGGCTTGCAGATGATATAATATAAAATACTGCGGATATAGGAGGGGGAAAAGGCTTGATTACAAAGGAAATGAGCAGCAGAATAAAATCTGTCGGATTTATAATGGCCCTTATAATTGTATTTTATCATTGCAATTATATCGGTGATGCCGTCGGCTCATTTGACATCAAGGCAAGCGGCATTGTCGATTCGACTGCCGAGGCCCTCGCTTTTATTGCGATGTGCTGGTTCTTTTCAATCAGCGGATTTCTTCTTTTTCGCAATCTGACTCTTAAAAATTACGCCGAAAAGCTAAAAAAGCGTGCAATTTCGCTTTTGGTGCCGTATTTCATCTGGGAAATCGCAGCCCTTGTGCCGCTGATCGTTATACCGCTCATTCGTCACAAAGCAATTGTTCCGTCAGAGCTTTTTGGGAATTTTTTCGACGGCGTATTTCTGATGAAAAGCCTGCCGCCGAACGGAGCGCTTTGGTATCTCTACGCTCTGTTTTTGCTGACCGCCTTATCGCCAATTTTCCTTTTGCTGTTCAAAAACAAAAAGGTCGGCTGGGTCACAACAGTTGCTTTGACCGTGCTTACATTTTGTCTTAACAACACAGATAACGTTATTAACCGACAGCTTTTTTCCTACGGATATGTCAGACTGATTTTTTCATATCTCCCGTCGTTTCTCATCGGAGCCTTTATGGGTCATTTTTCGGAAAATTCCGACGGAACGGATAAGCTGAAATACATTCTTGCTCTGCTTCTTGCAGGCATACTTTTTGAAGGCGCTTTCGCAGGAATCGCAAAAGACATTCTTGTCAGAATTCTTCCGATGCTGATTTTATATTTCATGCCGACATTTTCGGCTCTCGACAACAGGAAGATTTACGGCATTTCATTTCTCGTTTATGCAATTCATCAGCCGCTTCTCGAAATCAGGCAGTTTTTGCTCCCGATTGTGTCAAAATTGCCGTATGCGTTCTGTGCAAACCTTACGCTTCGCTTCTTATTTATTATAATTATAATTGCCGCCGCATCGCTCATTCGCTTTGTGCTCGGAAAAATCGCTCCGAAGCTTTTGAATGTCGTTACAGGCGGAAGATCATAAAAATATCAAAGGTGCTAAAATGAAGAAAAAAACATTGAATTCAATTCCGAAATTACCGACCGCCGTTCAGGTGACATGGTATGTCTGCCGAGGTCTCCTTTTCGTATGGGGCGCCGTCATGCTTTTCACGGGCTACACGACGGAATTTCTCGAGGCAGTTTTTGCGATAATTTTCACTTTTCTGTGGGATCTTTTTCAGCTCCTCGGCGGAAAAACCTTTATCACGCTTGTTCCGCACCGTGTGCAGACAATGCTCAATCTTTTGATATGCTTCGGCGTTGTCGTCGGTTCAACGATAAACAAATTCACAACCTTTGAGCACATAGACATTCCCGAGCATTTCTTTGCGGGCTATATCGCCGCCGCAGGAAGCTATGAGCTTGCTGTCATAATCCAAAGCAGACAGCCAAAGGATAAAAAGCTCAGCCCTGCGCTTGCCGCAATGTTCGGTCTTGCGTTCTCCGTCATGCTGCTGACAGGCTGGGAATTCTACGAATTCACGATGGACAGGCTCTACGGGCTCAATCTTCAGCGCTCGGGCTTCAACACAGAGGAAGGTCTCATTGACACCATGACCGACCTGATAATCGGTGCGGCAGGCGCACTTACGGGAATGTTCATCACGGCATTTTCAAAGGCAGGATTTTTCAAGAAGAAAGGCAAAAAGAAATGAACAAAAACACGACTAAAATAATTGCTCTCGTTCTTGCAGGAATAATGATTCTCGGAACTCTGACAGGTATCATTACCACTTTGCTCCATTGACAGAGGACGAACAATTTGATAAAATAAAATTATACGGATTACATTAAGAAAGGATAGTGAACGTAATGAAAAACAGCATAAAACGTATCGGTGCACTGCTTATGATAATTGCGCTGTGCTTTTCTGTTGCGTTTGAAGCGGCGGCAGCCGGCTATCCCGACTACTATCCGAACACCCACCGAAACACAGGCTCGCACATTGCCGATTTAATAGGCGTTGCAAAAACTCAGCTTGGCTATACGGAGCTTGACAGCTCGGGCAATCCTATTCCGTCAACAAGCGACGGCGGATATACAAAATACGGTGCTTCCTTCGGCGAACCGAACGGCGCATGGTGCGCTTATTTTATCTCGTGGTGCGCTTCTCAGGCAGGTATTCCCTCCTCTATCGTGCCTCGACTCGGCAACTGCGGAACACTTACCGATTGGTATCAGAGCAGGTCGATTTATTATTCACGCTCATCGGGCTATGTTCCGAAGCCGGGCGACATGGTATTTTTCAATTGGAGCGGCGGTTCAAGCGCACAGCATATAGGAATTGTTACGGGCGTTTCCGGCGGCAACCTCTACACCATTGAGGGCAACACGGACGGCGACGAGGGCTACATGTGCAACGGCAGAACAAGAGATCTGAACGCTTCCTACGTTCTCGGCTACGGAGTTCCCAAATATAACGACGCTTCAACCTATGTCGGCTCATATGCCTTTGCGGCATCCGTTTCTTCGTCGGGCGGTTCACATTCCAATTCAACCGCATACGGCAGTAATCTTTCGGTTGTAACCACCACGGCGACGGGCATAACAAGCAGCGACGCAACGCTGAACGGTTCAATCAAAAACACGGGCGGTAATTACGTTTCCGCAGCCGGCTTCTATTTCGGCGCAGACAAAAATGACCTTACAAAATATCCCGTTGTTTCGGGCTCATCAAGCAAGGAAATTCCGCTCAGCATGAGCGTTTCAAAAAAATTCGGCAAGCTCAAGCCGAAAACCACATATTATTACAGAGCATATGCCACGATAAACGGCAACCTTTACACAGGTCCTATGTACGCCGTCGTAACGGTCAGTGACGTTCCCCAGCAGCTTGTTCTCAGCGAAACCTCAATCAACGTGGGTATCGGTCAGACTGCCGAGATCATGTGGGCACAGCTCCCCGTCGGTTCGACCGACAAGGGCGTGACATGGACATCCTCCGACCCGAGCATTGCCGTTATCAGCAACACGGGTATTATAACGGGCATGGGCTACGGCAAGGTCACGCTCACGGCAACGACCAATTACGGCTCGGCTTTTTCCTCTGTTGACGTCAACGTTCTTATCGGCAAGCCGCAGAATATCAAGCTGACGAATATCGCCAAGGACGAAATAGGCATAAGCTGGGATAAGGTCGACAAGGCAAGCGGCTACATAATTTACCGCTGCGAGAGCTCCGACGGTAAATTCAAGGAGCACAAAAAGCTTGACGGTAATACCACGAGCTATATTGACAAGGACGTTAAAGAGGGTCACAGATATTATTACAAGCTCAAGACCCTCGCAGATAAAGAAAAGTACGACAGCGACATCACCGAAATAATGTATATCACGGCAAAGCTCCCTGCTCCCGTCATTTCAAAGGCTGAGAACGACAAAAACGGCTTCGGTAATCTCACATGGGGCAAGGTTGACGGAGCGGAAAAATATGTTGTTTACCGTTCAAGAGCCGTTGACGGCGTTTATGTTGCGATCAGCGACGTAAGAGGCACAAGCTTCACCGATTTTTCGGCAAGGCAAACAGGCGAATATTTCTACAAGGTTGTCGCATACGCCACAAACGAAAAGGCGACCAGCTCATTCTCCGAGATTGCTTCGGTAGCGGTCACGGGCGCATATGCCGATGATGACGAAATAGAAACCGTGAAAACGCTTGAACGTCAGCGAGAAAAACAATTCGACGAAAAAAATGTTTTCACAAGCAAAACAGGCTTGCTTAACATAATATAACCTATCGACAGTACCCTTTTCGGTGCTGTCGATTTATTTTTAATGTTGCTTTTAACGAACGGTTATTATATAATTGTATCATTAAAGCACGGAGGAAAAAGGAAAATATGCTCAGACTTGTAACAGGACGGATAGGATGCGGCAAAACGACACGCATCTATGAAGAAATTCGTAAAATAACTCAGCAGGGCGGCGAGGTTACTCTCATCGTTCCGGAGCAGTATTCCTTCCACACGGAGAAGAAAATGCTTGAGCTGCTCGGCGCTCAGGGTGCCGACAGGGTCAACGTTGTCAGCTTCTCTTTTCTTGCAAAAAATCTTTTGAAGAAATACGGACTGAATTCAAAAAAAACACTCGACGACAGCACCCGTGCAATGCTGATGAGCGTTGCGCTCGACGAAACGGGCGACGATTTGCAGGTCTATTCACGCCACAGATACAGCCCTGCCGTCATTTTGCAGATGCTCAAAACTCTTAAAGATTTCCGTCAGTGCTCCGTAACCTCCGATAAAATCGAAGAAACCCTTACAAAGCTGAAGCCGTCGCTTCTCAAAGACAAGCTCAGCGAAATTCTGCTTATCGACAGGACATACACCGCACTTGTTGAACAGAATTATTTTGATGACGACTGTGCGCTTGACCTTCTCTGCGACGTTTTGGACGAGCACAGGGATTTTGACGGTTCAGAGGTTTTCATCGACGGCTTCCGTGGCTTCACGGCGCAGGAATATGCCGTGCTCGAAAGAATTATGCGTCAATCCGCAGAGACTTGGGTAACGCTTTGCGTTGATAAAACCGATGACGAGTTCGGCGTTTTTGCTCACACGCTCAGGACAAGACGAAAGCTTATTCGCTGTGCACAAAAAAGCGGAACTGACATTGCGAAGCCCGAGCTTCTCACCCGTGACGAAAGCATTGACCCCGAACTCGACACTCTCGAAAAAGGTCTTTACTCGGGCGGTGCGGACACTTACGAGGAAGAAACAAAAAAAATCACACTTTGCTCTGCCGAGGATTTCGAGAGCGAATGTGAGTTTGTTGCCTGCACGATTAAAAGGCTCATCAGAACAGAAAACATTCGCTGTCGTGACATTGCCGTAATTTCACGAAGTGAAAGCAACTATTCAAGGCAGATTCGCTCCGCCCTAATCAAGAACGGCGTACCCGTTTTCGAGGACAAGCGTCAGCCGATAACCTCCGAACCGCTGATTGAATTCGTCAGAAGTGCGATTGAAATAGGCACATCAGGCTTCTCTACCGATGCGCTTATGCGCCTTGCAAAGACAGGGCTGACCGACCTTACAATTGAGGAGATTGCAAGAGTCGAAAACTATGCCCTAATGTGGCAGATAAACGGCAAAAAGTGGCTTGACGAATGGACGGCTCACCCGAACGGCTTGGGCGAAAAAATGCTTGAAAAGGACGCCGCCGAGCTCAAGGAAATCAACGATGCGAGAATAAAGCTCGTGGCACCATTGCAAAAATTCAGGGTCAAGCTCAAGGACTTCACATCACTTGAAGCGGCGCAGGCTATCTATTATCTGCTCCTCGACATGAACGTTGCCGAAAATCTCAAAAAGCTCGCAATAAAGCTCAACGAGCGTTCGCAATCGGAGCTTGCCGCAGAGCAGGACAGAATATGGTCGCTGACGATGGAAATGCTCGACCGTATCGCCGACTCTCTTGAAGGAGTGCGTCTCACGCCGTCGAGATTCAGGGATCTTTTCGACTTGCTTGTTTCGACCTATTCCGTCGGCAACCTGCCGCAGGGTCTTGACGAAATTACCATCGGCAGTGCGGACAGGGTTAAGACCTCCGCACCTAAAATTGTTTTCGCAGTCGGAATGAACGACGGCGTTTTCCCGATGATTCCGAATTCCGACGGAATTTTTTCCGAGAACGAACGGCGTGAGCTCGCCGAATTTGAACTAAAAACCGACGACAGCTTTGAAGAAAAAATGATGGAAGAGCGCTTCATTGCGTACAACACGCTTTGCTCGACCTCCGACAGGCTTTACGTTACATATCTTCGCAAGGACATCAACGGCGCACAGGTTTCCCCCTCGGAAATCGTCACGCAGTTAAAGAAGCTTTTTCCGAAGCTCACCGTTATTGACACCGTTGACATTGACGATACCGACAGAATCGAAAGCGTTGAAAGCGCATTTGATATCATGGCGGAGCTGACGCAGAGAAAGGACGTCCTGCACAGCACGCTTGAAAAATATTTTGAAGATATCCCCGGCTATTCCGACCGTCTTGCGGCTCTCAACCGTGGAGTCAACAAGGAAGAAATTAAAATCAGCGACAAGGAAATTGCGACCAAACTTTTCGGGCTCAACATGTATATGTCGGCTTCGAGAACCGAGGTTTACCACAAGTGCCCGTTTGAATATTTCTGCAAATACGGTCTCAACGCTCAGCCGAGAAAGACAGCCGAGCTTGACCCGATGCAAAAAGGCACGGCGATACACTATATACTCGAAAAGCTGATTTCCGCCTACGGCAGCGACGGGCTTTGCTCCATGGAAAAAGCTGACCGTGACAAATGCGTTTTCGATATTCTCGAAGAATATTTCAAAGAAAATCTGACCGCAGGCGAGGAAATGGGCGAAAGATTTGATTACCTTTTCCGTCAGCTTGGGCTGACCGTCTGCGAGGTCGTTGACAGGCTCGTTGCCGAATTTGCAAACAGCGATTTTGTTCCCGTCGCATTCGAACTGAGCATTGATAACGACGGCGAGGTTGATACCTACAACATTCCCCTGCCGGACGACGGAACGCTGAAGCTCAAGGGCTCGGTTGACCGTGTTGACGTTGCCGAGCAGAACGGAACAAGCTATGTCAGGGTCGTCGATTACAAATCGGGCGGAAAGAAATTCGACCTCAACGAGGTTTTCTACGGACTGAACATGCAGATGCTCATTTATCTTTTCGCCATATGGAAAAACGGCTTCAGGGGCTACAAAAATATTACCCCTGCCGGAATTTTATATATGCCCGTCAACGCTCCCTTCGTCGAAACAGAACGTGACGAGGACGAAAAAGCGATTGAGCATAAAAAGCTCAAGGGCACGAAAATGAACGGCATGGTGCTTGATGACAGCCGAGTAATTTACATGATGGATAACAGCGGAAGCGGAATGTTTGTGCCTGCATCGATCAAAAAGGACGGCACAAACGGCGGCACGCTTATTTCAATAAAGCAAATGGAGCTTCTGATGAAGCGATGCGAAAAAATCCTGCAAAAAATGGCGGTCGATCTCCACAACGGAGTTATTCACGTTATGCCGGCGCACTCGGCAAACAGTCAAAGTCCTTACAACGACGTTTGCAAATACTGCGACTACAAGGACGTTTGCCATGTTGACGAAAACACGCCGACGAGAGAAATCACAAGCCCGAACCATTCCGAAAGCTTGCAAAAATTAGGAGGTGACGAGGATGCCTGAATGGACAAAAGAACAGAAAAAAGCGATTGACTCACGCAAAGGCTCGATTCTCGTCTCCGCGGCGGCAGGCTCGGGCAAAACGGCGGTTCTTGTTCAGAGAGTTATCGAAAGGCTCAAGGACGAGGAAAACCCCTGCCCTGCCGACAGACTTTTAATCGTTACCTTTACCAGAGCCGCAACGGCACAGATGAAGGACAGAATTTATCAGGCGCTCATGTCGGAGATTGACAAGGCTCCCGAAAGCGACCTGCTCAAGCGTCAGGCACTCTTGCTCCCCTTTGCGAGAATAAGCACCATCGACGGCTTCTGCAACGACATTGTTCGTGAAAATTTCCACGATATCGACATTTCTCCCGACTACGGAATTCTTGATAATTCTCAGCTTGCTTTAATGTGCGACGACGCAGTTTCACAGGTCATGGACGAGCTTTACAGGGAGAATTCGCCCGAATTTACGGAGCTTGTCGGCATAATGGCGAACGGCACGGACGACAGTGCGCTGACCTCGCTCATATGCAAGCTTTACAACGATTCAATGGCGTTTGCAAGACCCGAGGCTTTTCTCGACGGCCTTGTGAGTGCATATCATACCGACGCTCCCCTGCGTGACCAAGTATGGGGAAAAATCATCATAAACTACGCCGCAAAGTCAATTGAATATTGCCGTATGCTCTGCGGCAAAATGCTTGAAGCGGGCAATGACGATCCCGTTGTCGGCGAAAAATACGGCTTAGGAATTGCCAACACTGCCGCTATGTTTGACGGGCTTTCTAAGGTAATCGAAAGCGGCTCGTGGGACGAGATTCGCAACGCTGTCACCTCGGCATCGGTCGGCAGTCTCGGACGCTTGCCGAACAAGTATTCATCCGTTCAGTCCGAATCGGTCAAAGCGCAGAAGATTGTGCTTGCCGATCAGTTGAAGAGGCTTGCACCGCTTTTCTGTGCATCGGAGAGTGAAAATAAGGACGACATGAATTATCTTCGCCCCGTTGCAGAAAAGCTCATTGAAGCGGTCAAGCGATACGGCGAAATTCTCGGCGAGGAAAAGAAAAAAGCAAACAGCTATGATTTCTCCGACATATGCCATTTTGCGCTGAAGTTTCTCGTAAAATTCGACGATGACGGCAACGCCGAAAAAACGGCGCTTGCCGAAAGCTTCGCCGATCGCTTTGAGGAAATCCTTGTTGACGAGTATCAGGACGTCAACGACCTGCAAAACACACTGTTTTGGGCTGTTTCGAGAGACGAAACGAATATGTTCACCGTCGGCGACGTCAAGCAGAGCATCTATCGTTTCCGCCAGGCAATGCCCGAAATTTTTCTTTCACGGCGTGATGCTCTTGATGATTTTGAGAGCGACAATTATCCTGCAAAAATTACGCTTGACCGCAATTTCAGAAGCCGTTCGGGCGTTACGGAGAATGTCAACTTCCTCTTTTCTCAGATAATGTCACGGCAGATGGGCTCGGTCGATTACAACGAGAATGAACAGCTTGTTGCGGCGGCGGACTATGAAGAAAGCAGCTTCCCCGAAGCCGAGATGTATATCCTCGGCGATATGACGGAAAAGATCGGCAGAGAAAGCGAAGCGCAGTTCATTGCCGATAAGATACATGAAATTCTTTCGGGCGATATGAAGGTGAAGGACAAAAACGGCTACAGAAAAGCATCGTACCGTGACTTTTGTATTCTCCTGCGTTCGGCAGGCGGCGGCAAAGCCGAAATATACGAAAAAGTTCTTGCCGAAAATCTCATACCGTCATATATTGAGAGCAAATCGGGATTTTTCGCTTCACCCGAAATCAGCACGATGCTAAGTCTCATGAGAGTAACTGACAATCCAGTTCAGGACGTTCCCCTGCTCGCAATCCTGCTTTCGCCGATTTTTGGCTTCACGGCGGACGAGCTGGCACAGATGCGAATTGACGAGCGTAAAAAGCCGCTTTACCATTGCATAAGAAAAGCGGCTGACAGCGGCAATGAAAAATGTCTTGCGTTTCTCGCAAAGATAGACGAGCTTCGTATGCTCAGCGCAACTCTGCCCTGTGACCGTTTTCTCGAAGAAATGTATGAAAAAACAGGCTGTAAAGCCATTGCTTCCGCTATGCCGAACGGCTCACAGCGCAAGGCAAACCTCGGTATGCTTGTTGACTACGCAAAGAAATATGAGGAGTCGGGCAAGCGTGGGCTTTCGGGCTTTATCCGCTTCATTGACAGAATTCAGCGCAGAAACAGCGACCTTGAAGCCGCCGCAGACGTTTCCGAAGCCGCCGACGTTGTGCACATCATGACAATTCACAAGAGTAAAGGACTTGAATTTCCCGTGTGCATAATCGCCGACCTAAATGCGCCGTTCAACGGCGATTCGGCAAGGAATGTTGCGTCATACCACCCCGATATGGGTATCTGCTTTGAGCGGCGTGACTCAAAGCGCAAGTGCAAATATCCGACCGTCGGCAAAAAAGCGATTGACATTGCCGAAAAAATCTCGGGTCGCTCGGAGGAGCTGAGAGTCCTCTATGTTGCGATGACGAGGGCAAAAGAAAGGCTTATCTGCATCACGAGATACGACAATCCCGAAAAGAAGCTTTCGGCGATCAGAGGTGAAATCGGCAAAGACGAGCACATTATGCCGTTTGCCCTGCTTTCAAAAAGCTCAATGGCCGATTGGCTTCTGCTCGGATTTATCCGCCACCCCGACGCCGCAGTGCTTTGGGGCGAAAATTCGCCGATAACCCTCCCTGCCGCAAAGCATATGCACTTTGAACTGATTAACGAGCTTGGCGCACCGATTGAGTTTATCCGTGAGGACGAAAAAATCACCGCCGACCCCGAGCTTTTGGAGGAAATAAGGCGCAGAACCGAGTATAAATATCCGTATTCATCGCTCGCAGGCGTTATGGCAAAGGTTGCGCCCTCCGACCTCGAAGTGGCGGAATTCTCAACAGAATATTTCGCTTCGGAGAAGCCGCAATTTTTGAGCAGGAGCGGCATGAACCCTGCAAACAGAGGTACGGCAACGCACAAATTCATGGAATTTTTCGACTATTCCGCCGAGGGCTTTGACGTTGACGGACAGATCGAGCGCATGGTCGCAGAGCATCACCTGACCGAGGACGAAGCGAAGATACTTGAGCGTGACAAGCTCAAAAAATTCTTCGGCAATGACATTGCCCTGCGTATAAAAAATTCGCCGCTTCTCATGCGTGAAAAGAAGGTCACCGTCGGTATTCGTGCCGGTGAAATTTACCCCAATATTTCAGAGAACGCTGCCGATGAAATCATCGTCGTTCAGGGCTATGTTGACTGCGCCTTTGAGGAGAACGGCGGACTCGTGATAGTCGATTACAAGACCGACCGCCGAACGGACGAAGAAATGCTGAAAAACCGCTACAAGGAGCAGCTGAAAATGTACGAATTCGCCCTGCATGAGTGTACGGGCAAAAAAATTCACGGCACAATAATCTATTCCTTCGACCTCGGCAGGACGATTGAATTGGATTGAGTGCGATAAAACAGTTTTGGCGGTTGCGCTGAAATCGGAAGAAATTCATCTTGCCTACCCTGCAGGGGAGGTGGCGCAACGAAGGAGCGACGGAGGGATTAGAATGTCAGACGAAGTTAACTGTCTTTTCGTAGGGGCGACCATTGGTCGTCCGCTTTTTCTGCTGACTTTGACGGACGTGCAATGCACGCCCCTACTAAATCAAGGTTAATTCCATTAGACTTTTAATGCTTTGCATAGCAAAACCACCACTTCTTTTCACTCTTCACTTTTATCTCTTCTCTCAAATTAAACCCCTCAGTCGGCTGCGCCGACAGCTCCCCTACAGGGGCGCCCACAAAGTTTCATCGTCTCTTGTGATTTGTTATAATGAAAGCACATTTCGTAGGGGTCGATGCCCACATCGACCCAAGGTCTGAAGAAGTTTACCAAGGCTACCCTCAAGGGGAAGGCTTTTAAAATGTCAGCAGAATTTTTCGCTTAGCGTGGTCTCTCCTACAGTGGCTCCAAGATATTTTTGCTATAAAACCGCACCGAATTTTCATAACTCGGTGCGCTTTTTTATTTTTTGAACCTTATTTTAAATTTCACTCCGCCGTCGGTGAATTCGGCGTTTATCGTTCCTTTGTTCGCTTCGGCAATTGAACGGGCAACCGAAAGTCCTATTCCGTAACCGCCGTTTTTCTGCGTTCGTGCCTTGTCGCCTCGATAGAAACGGTCAAAAAGCTTGTCGGGCTCTGCGTCGGGAAGCTCGGCACATGTGTTGAAAAATTCAAGCTTCACATGGCGCTCGCTCTCATAGAGAGAAACACTGAGCCTTCCGCCGTCGTCAACATATTTCACGGCGTTATCAAGCAAAATCGAAAACAGCTGCTCGATCTGCGTCGGGTCGGCATTGAGCGTAATATCGGATTTAATTTCCGTTTGAAGCTCTGCGTTTTTATTCTCAATCGACTGTATAAAGCCGCCGAGTGTTTTCTCAAGCAGACTGTCGGCACGAAATTCAACTGCGTTGACCTTGCCTGCGTTCTCGTCCATTCGGGCAAGGAACAAAAGGTCGTTCATCAGTCCGCCGAGTCGTGTTGTCTGCGCCTTGATGTTTTTGCTCCACTTGTTCTCGCCGTTATAAAGCTCCATTGCTTCGGTGTTGGACTGAATTATCGCAATCGGCGTTTTAATTTCATGACCTGCGTTTGTGATAAACTGCTTCTGCTTTTCGATATTTTCGGCAATGGGCTTTATCGCCTTTTTCGAGAGCAGAACAACGAACAGAAGCATCAATCCCCAGCACGCAAGACCTATTGTTGCCGAGAGTGCAAGCACACGCAGATACGACAGCATTTCGTTTGACGTGTCAAGGAAAACGGCAACCGTTCCGCCGTCGGACGAGGTCGTTATTTTAAAGCGGTATTTTCCCGTTTTGCCGTCGGTTTTGTCGGAGTCAATAATTTCTTTTGCAAGCTCCTGCGCCTCGGTCTCACTGACCGTTGAGGTTCTGCTGACATCGGTTTTGGTCGCTTCGCCGTCCGAATCAAAGCGAACGACAAAGAAATTGGACGACATAAATGTATCGTATTCGTTCTTTCTGCCGTTCATATTTCCCTGCGGCGGTTCGGGCTTATGTTCGTCCGCAGGCGGTTCGATTTTTTTGAAATCGCCCTCGCTTTCCGAGATAACACGAAGCGTCCGTGCCGTTTCACCGCTGACGGAAACAATGTTTATCACATTGATTGCGCCGAGCAGAATGACAAGCAAAACCGTTATCGCCGTCATCGCCGTTATGATGAATTTTTTTTGAAGGGTTTTAATCATTGCTTCACTTCCTTCGGCTCGTTGTAGTATTTATCGGATTGCCATTTTGCCGGATTATCATCTATGTATTGAGCCTTAATAAGGTAATCTTCTTCATCTCTTATTATGTGATCATAATAACTTGTTTGCCAAATAGAAAAGCCTATTTCCTTTGTAACCAACGTCTTAAACGAACGTATTATATTAGGTATATTCGTAGGGGTCGATGACCACATCGACCCTGATTTATTTTGAATTATAATTAAATGAATATGGTTTGGCATTATTACATATTTGTCAATTCCTATTATTTGAACTAAATATTTTTGAACTTTCAAGCCAATCGGAGTGAGTACAACCTTTGGGGCGATGTGGTCATCGCCCCCTACGATTCGTGAAAGGAGCTGCTTTCTGCCTTTAACGCAAACCGTTATAAAATATGCCCCATCGGATGAATAATCATAATTCGTCAATCTGAGCTTGTTTTTTCTTTCTCGGTTCATTCCGTCACCTCAAGAGTATAGCCCACGTTGCGCTTGGCAACTATCGTAACATCGGCACCGAGGGCGGCGAGCTTTTTGCGAAGATACGAGATATAAACCCAAACCGTGCCGTATTCTGCGTCCGTATCATAGCCCCAAACCTTGCAGAGAATATCCTCGGTTGAAAGATATATCCCCTTATTGAGCATCAGCAGCTCCATCATGCGGAATTCAAGCTTCGGCAGAACAAATTTCTGTCCGTTTGCCGAAAGCTCATAGTTCTTTTGGTCGAGCGTAACATTACCGCATTTCAGCACATTCGGCGTGAACTCCTCACGTCGGCGCAGAAGCGCACGCACCCTTGCGAGAAGCAACTCCATTGAAAACGGCTTTGGAAGATAATCGTCCGCCCCGAGGTCAAGCCCCTGTATTTGATCCTCAATCTCGGACTTTGCCGTCAAAAGAAGTATCGGCGTTTTGCACCCCTCGGCACGGAGCTTTTGAAGCACCTCGAGACCGCTCATTTTCGGCATCATGATATCAAGAATTATGCCGTCATACTGCTCGGATTCGGCATAGGCAAGTGCGTCCGCACCGTCATACACGGCATCGACTATATACTTGTGAAAGGTCAGAATATCTACGACCGCTTCGGACATGCTCACCTCGTCCTCGGCATATAAAAGCTTCATAAAATCACCCTCTCCGTTTTTTCAATATAACTGTATCCCCCGAACCTTAATTGAAACATAGAATACATGCTGATTATATAATATTTTTTTGATGAGTGCAAGAAAAAGCTGTTCCTGAACACATCAGAAACAGCCAAAATAAATTTTTAATTACTCCGAAAAAAATAGATTATATATTATTACATTTTGTATCACGCACGCGATAAGCGATCTTATGTATCTCCATGCATCCGGGCTTTCATCTTCACCATCCGAAAAGAATCCCCCTATTCCCGATATGCCCCAAACCATTAGCAAAGCAATTATTCCAAATAATGCAACAGTGATAAGTATATTTGGAATAATTGCAAGTATTCCGTAGAACAAGTCAACTCGAAAATCTTTTATAACTTTTGCGACCATAAGTACAATTGTAACGGGCAGAAGAGGAACATTTGCAAAAATCGCCCAAGATAAAAGTAAGTCTTTCTCGACAAAATAAAACACTATTGCACCAATCAAAATAATAATTGTTGACGCCATGCAAATTACCATAGAATTTTCGGTTATCCATGTAAAAATATCGGCAGTTGCACTTCCCTCCATAAACAGACCAACCGCCGCCAAACCGAGCAGGAACATTATATCTCCTGCTGTAAAGAAAATTACAAAGAACATATTGTTTCCCTCGTTACCTATTGGAGATCTTATTTACAATCATCTTACTGATTTGATATGGTGCTACAAATACACCTATGCAAACCGAAAGTATGCCCTTCACCAAATAGTATATTCCCCATTTTCCTATGCTCATAATAAGAAACATATCCGGAGTTATCCTGTTGAGTGCACGCCAACCGAAAAATCCGCAGAGTAAAATCATAATACCGTAAACAGCATCTGCTCCGTTTACAATTCCAGCATAAATTATTCCGAAAATAATGAAATATCCGACAATTATCATTACAATTCGTCCGGCTTTTGATAAGAGAAAATCCTTTATCGTCTTTTTATCATCCATTGTTTTTTACCCTCCAAAAATATTACTTATTTATATAATCCCAGTATTCTTTATCCTTATATGCTTTTGCGACAAGATCACAGGCTTCGCCGTATGTTCGACATCCGTACGGTCTGCCATGAATTTCCTGATTTCGGTACTCCGAAATTTTTTCTCTATCATCGTCATTCATCGTTCTGCCTTTGTTTTTATTTATTAAGACAGTTAAGCCCTCCAATTCAGTCAGGTCATCATAATATTCACCTAACACACTACACATTTGGTCAAGCTCTTGAAAGCTCATTGTTTTGATATTGTTGTAGTATTGCAGATACAGTTCAGAATGGTGTTCATTTTTTTCGTACGTCTTTTTGGTTCTCACATTTGCATTTGATGTACTTTGCCTTGAGTTGTTCTTCTTTTTCTTTCTGCCTCCCTTAATTTTTTTGCTTGTCTTGCCAACAACCATTATAATCAAAACCAATACGGCAATGACGGCGACAAAGCATACATAAATCATAAAGAAATCTTTTGTGTTCAATTCCACCTATTCACCCTTTCATGCTTTTTGTTAATGAAGCAACAAGATACTAACACATTTGTATTCGTTTGTCAACATATGTATTCATATTTTCTCTCTTTTTTAGATAAAATTCTATATAAGGAGGGTGATTAAATGTTAGACCCGATAATTGTCGGAAAAGTCATTCAGGAATTCCGAGAAAAGAAAAATCTGTCACAGGAGGTTGTCAGCGGTCTTGCCGATATAGGCAGAACGCATCTGAGCGCTATCGAACGCGGCGTGCGTAAGCCTACGCTCGAGACATTCTTTAAAATATGTGATGCAATGGATGTTAAACCGAGCGTAGTAATCAAGGAAATTGAAAACCGAATTTGGAAATAAAAAAGGTGCTGTTTCAATCATTTTGATCTGATGAAACAGCACTTAGCGTTTATATTCTGTTTTACGCCCCCATCAGCAGTCCGCTGTTGATGAAAAGGGTTGCGAA
>CAVGRW010000043.1:0-16501 GCA_963631735.1 Bacteroidaceae bacterium
CTCCCGACATGGTTTATACCGACGCTATTCAGCAGATCGGCGTTGACGCTATGACAGGTTCTCTCATCAATATTGCTGTAAGAATTCTTCCTAAGCAGGAAGTGGACAACCTTCTTTATGACATAATTTCCGCTTTTGTCAAGACGCTTATCGTTCCGAATACTTCGCTCATTTCTCTCTGTCCTCCCGACAGATACGAGGAGTTCGCCGACAAGTATCTTCAGGGCGAGGAGCTCGCAGAGACAAAGGCTCAGACCGACAGCTATGCAAAGGCACAGCGTGAGCTCAAGGAAAGACTTGAATATCAGCAGGAGAAGTACGGCACGGAGCTTTACTTTATCGCAGGCTACAACCTCGGTTTCGGCGGCGGCAGCGGAGATTTCGGCTTCTTCAAGTTCTTTGAAACTCAGGATACAACAAACTCCGATGAGGTTATCGAGATTTCTTCAACTGCTCCGGGTACATCATATGTTCCGGCAGGTACATCCTTCAGCGACGAGTACAAGGCAGACCCGTCTCACCACGTTTCTCCCGACGGCTCGATCGACACATCGACAGCTTATTTTGAGAAGACAACATGGTACTTCAACAAGCAGTATCATGAGCTTACCAACAATAATATCGCTCTCAATCTTGCATACGATATCGCAATGAACAAGGTAAAGAGCATTGACGACTGCAAGGACACATATCCGCAGTTCAATAATGTGAGAAATCTCAAGAAGCTTAACCGTTATCTCGGCGATGCAGAGCAGGTATTCAAACTTGGCGTTCTCTCGGCTCAGGACGATGCGGCGCTCAAGAAGGCAGTTGTCGAGGCAAACGCAGTTATCGCAAACACGATAATCGACCCCGCAACGGACGACAAGACAACCGAAAACATGCGTTCTATCATGGCTGAGCTTGTCGCAAAGTATGACCTTGCAACGGAGGAGGTCAAGGAGCAGCTCGATTATGACGGACTCATGAGAAGCGACTATAAGCCCGCTTCCGAGCCTGACAAGACAACGGTTGTTCTCACTTCCGTTCTCGGCGCAACGGCGAAGATTCTGACCCTTATCTTCGGCAAACAGGGCTTCGGCGATTTCTGGAGCTTCATATTCTGAGGAAAGCAATTTTTGCTGAAATAATTTGTTTGAAATAATAATTCTGTTAACCTCCCCTTGATTTTGTTCGAGGGGAGGGATTTTTTATGAGAAAAGACCAGAGGTCAGAAGAAAACATTCTTGGCGCCCCTGTAGGGGAGCTGTCACGACCTTGCGTCGTGACTGAGGGGTTTCTAAAAGTCAGAAATGACTCATTTTAAGTGTGGGCTCCTCCTACGGGGGAGATGTCACGGAGTGACTGAGGGAGTGAGGATTTAACAGACTTTAATCTTTATCCCCTCCGTCGTCAAGGACGACACCTCCCCTTGATTCAACCAAGGGGAGGCTGAACATCAACGTAAATCTTATAATTATATTTTAAAGTCAGCAGAAGCTTATCTTGGCGCCCCTGTAGGGTAGCGAAGTGTCGGCGCGGTAGTGAATGACAGTCCGGTGGACTGTCAGAGCCGCGACGTGACCGAGCCGCAGCGAGACGCTGTCACGGCTTGTCCGTGACTGAGGGGTTTTGTAAAAAGTCAGAAGAAATATATTTTGAGCGTGGGCTCCTCCTTGGGGGAGCTGGCGGCGTAGCCGACTGAAGGAGTGAAGCTTTAGCAGACCTAAACTCCTTCCGTCACTACTTCGTCGTGGACACTTTGTGCTACTATGTGATCCTCGTCCCCGACGTGAAAGAATAAAAGCACTAACTGCCATATTCCGTCACTTTTACCGAAAAAACACTGCTCGCTTTGTTCACTTTGCAAAAGCTTTTATTTGCGGTGTTAAAATATACACGTTTCAACAGCTTTCGGTGCATATTATTGTTAAAATTCAATATTATTCATTTTTTATCGAATTTTATTCTTGAAATATACATTAAACTGTGCTATATTGTATGAGATAAAAATTGCCGCACTTTATATGCGGCGGATAGGAGTTTGCTATGGAAATCAAACGTTCAGAAAATTTACAGCCGGTTCATTCCGACATCAGAGGTCCGCTTTATCTTGAAAGCCAGAGAATGAATAAGGAAGGCATCAAGGTGCTTCGTCTTAATACAGGCAACCCTGCCACATTCGGCTTCGGAATGCCCGACAGCGTAAGAAATGCACTCCTCAACAATGCCGACAAGGCTGTTGCATACTGCGATCTTAAAGGTATGCCCGACGCCCGTGAAGCAATTTGCAATTATCACAAGAGCAAGGGTGTTAAGGGAATCACTCCCGATGATATATATATCGGTAACGGCGTAAGTGAGCTTGTTCTCATGGCGCTTCTTCCGCTCCTCAACAAGGGCGACGAGGTTCTTATGCCCTCACCGAGCTATTCGCTTTGGTCGAACTCAACCTATATCGCAGGCGGTCAGCCCGTTTTCTATAAATGTAACGAGGAGAACAATTGGTATCCCGATATCGACGATATGAGAAGCAAGGTAACCTCCAAGACAAAGGCTATCGTTATCATCAACCCGAATAACCCGACAGGTGCCGTTTACCCGAAGGAGGTTCTTGAGGACATCATTCAGGTTGCACGTGAGAACGATCTTCTTATCTTCTCCGATGAGATTTACGACAGACTTGTTATGGACGGCGTTGAGCACTATTCGACTGCTGCTCTTGCTCCCGACAGAATGGTTATCACAATGAACGGACTTTCAAAGTCACACATTGTCTGCGGCTTCCGCTGCGGCTGGATGTGCATCAGCGGCTACAAGGGCAAGGCTGACGACTATGTTGAAGGTATCTTCCAGATTGCCGCTATGCGTCTTTGCGGTAATGCTCTTACTCAGCTTGTTATTCCTGCGGCTCTCGACGACAACGCAAGCACACAGGCTATGCTTGTTCCGGGCGGCAGACTTTATGAGCAGAGAGAAGCCGTTATCCGTGAGATCGACAAGATCGACGGACTTTCGGTTGTTAAGAACCATGGCGCATTCTATGTATTTCCGAAGCTTGATGTCAAGAAGTTCAACATCACAAACGACAAGAAGTTTGCATTTGACCTTCTTCATGAGAAGCACATCTTCATTGTTCCGGGTTCGGGCTTCGATTGGCATGCGCCGGATCACTTCAGAATTGTTATGCTTCCCGAGCCGGACGAGATCGCACAGGCTATCCGTGACATCGGCGACTTCCTCAACGGCTATTGGCAGAAGAACGACTGAATTTAATTCAACACAAAAAATCAACAGGGCTGTGAAATCACGGCCCTGTCTTTTTACATTATAACAATGTGCGCAGAAATTATCATGGAGCGTGGTCGCCTCCTACGGGGGAGCTGTCACAGCTTGTCCGTGACTGAGGGAGTGAGGATTTAGCAGACTTTAATCTTTATCCCCTCCGTCGCTAATGCGACACCTCCCCTTGATTCAACCAAGGGGAGGCTTGAAACATAACGTAAATTCCTTGATTATGCTTTAAAGTCGGCAGAAACCTATACTTGGCGCCCCTGTAGGGGAGCTGGCAACGAAGCTGACTGAGGGGGTTTGTAAAAAGTTTGATGAATTTTTATTTAACCTCTCCGACTTCGGCGCAAACCGCCGAAGCCACCGTTTCGCTGCGGCTCGGTCACACTCCGGCTCTGAACGTCCGCCGGACGTTCATTCACTACCGTCGCGCCGCTTCGCTACCCAAACAATCGGGAAGGCTAAAACAGGACGTAAATCTCAGCGCTTAATCTTTAAAATTGTGTTATATATCTGTATTGAAAATTTGCTGTAACTTCTCAAGCCTCCCCTTGAAACATACAAGGGGAGGCTTGAAATATAACGTAATTTTTTTGATAACACCTTAAGTCAGCAGAGGCTGTCCTATATACTGTGCGTCTCGTTATTGTCTTTCGACAAAAGCACTTCTTGTCGAAGCTTTTCGTATTTGCCCCAAAGCTTCGGGTCGGTGTAGCTTTTCCAGCTTTCAAAATCGTCATTGATAAGAAAATCTCTCATTTCGGTTGCCGAAATGTCAATTGTTTTCGGAATATAAAGCTCGGCAATCGACGCACCCTCAACGCTGTCAAACCAGCTTATGCGCCTTGCTTCCTTGCCCGAAACAAGCAGATCGGGCATCTCGCCGAAGCGTTCGGCGACATTTTTCAGAACATAATCGCCCCATGTCGAATTGTTGCCGACGCCGATATCGGGAAGGGGATAGACGGAGATCTTTTCGCCGAAAACGGTTTTGAGCATGTCCTCTCTTGTTTCATACGAAAACGGGTTTTTGCTTGTGCCCGATTCGTTCGACGAGCCGACAAAAATTCCGACCTTGGCGCAAAGCTCGACAGCTCGGTTTATCATGTCGGCGTGACCCGAATGAAGCGTCTGAAAGCGTCCGACCAAAATTCCGAGCCTGTAAGGTTTGTTGTTCATTGTAAGCCTCCCGTTGCTCATTCGTGCGCGAAATCGTATATTTTCTGTATCTCGGGCGGCAAATTGTCGGGAATCATTTCCTTTAATCTGTCCTCGTTGCCGTCCTTTATTGCCTGCTCATAGTACCAGCACTTGAACTGAAGCATGGCACGGGTCTTTTCAAGGCGTTCCATTTCTTTTTCAACGTTTTCCTTCTGCTTAATGAAAAGCTCCTGACGCTTGGAATATGTGCTGCTGCCCTCGGCGCACCACTGAATGAACTGCCTGATATCCTTGATTTCAAGACCAGACTTTTTAAGGCACTCGATAACATGGAGCGTTTCAAGGTCACGGTCGCTGAACTTGCGTATGCCCGATGTGCGCTCAATGTTCGGCAGAAGTCCCTCCTTGTCATAATAACGCAGGGTTGAGACGGGTAAGCTGAATTTTTCCGAAACCTGACCGATACTATACATAAAAATTACCTCACAATTTTCAAAAAATCACTTGACCTAAAGTTAAGTTTAGGTGATATAATCATTATACAGCAAAGATTTATATATGTCAATGTTGAAAGGAAGGAATAAATCATGTCAAAAAAGGTTCTTATTATAAGCACAAGTCTGCGTAAAAACAGCAATTCCGAGGCGCTTGCCAAGGCTTTTGCCGACGGAGCGATCAGTGCAGGCAATGAGGTTGAAACCGTCTCGCTCATTGGCAAGGATATCGCCTTTTGCAAGGGCTGTCTTGCATGTCAAAATCTCGGACATTGCGTAATCAAGGACGATGCGCTTGAAATCACCGAGAAGATGAAAAACGCCGAGGTCATCGTTTTTGCGACGCCGATCTATTATTACGAGATGAGCGGTCAGATGAAAACACTGCTTGACCGTGCAAATTCTCTTTTCCCGAGCGACTATAAATTCAGAGATATCTATTTCCTCTCAACCGCCGCCGAGGATGAGGATGACGTTGACGAGCGTGCAATCCACGGGCTTGAGGGCTGGATAGTCTGTTACGAAAAATGTAAGCTTGTCGGAAAGGTTTTCGCCGGCGGAGTTAATGCGCCGGGCGAGATCGATGGTCATCCGGCACTGAAAGAGGCCTACGGTATGGGCGCTAAAATAGAATAAAAACAGCAAAGCAGGCACACAAAAATGTGTCTGCTGATTTTTTTAATTTTTTTAAAAATTTTTTGTCACAAATTGAAAAAATCGTCATATATATCGGGAGGCTGAAAAAATGGAAGAAAATATCAGATCTCTGGAAAGAAAATTAAATCAAATTATAGACGATGAACTCAAAAAAGACGTATCGCAGATCGACAACAAATTGATTATGGCTTGCTGCGACGGCTTGCTGCGAATAGATAACATAAAACGTTATTCCATTACTGAATCGGAAGTGAAAAAATCAATTGATTCGATTACTTGCAAGAAGCCTAAAACGGTCGCAAAGTTCACGAAGCCTATAAAAATACTGCTTATTGCGGCGATAATATTAGTTATGCTTGTAATAGGTTCACTCGGATATGCTCAATATAAGAATAATATATTTATTTTTTCTGATCATTCGACCATTTTGTTTGATCAATCAGACAACAAATCGGTAGACGATTTCAAATTAGGCTTTATTCCTCAAGGCTTCACCTTGAACTTTGAAAACGATAATAAATATGAATATTCAAAAGAATATGTAAACGGAAAGTCATTCTTTACAATTACAAAGCAAGCGGTTTCGGATAATGAAATAAATATAAATACGGAATACAAGGATTGCAAGGTGACTCAAATAAAAGGAATCGACTATATTGAATACGGCGAAGCCGAGCACGGATACGGGATCGTTTGGGAAAAAGACGGCTATCAATATACGGTCACCGGAAATATTTCAAGTCGAATTTTGTTGAAAATTGCAAGTTCTGTTGGTAAAAATTGACAATTATAAATTAAATTTTTGTATAAAACAGAGAAGTGAAATTTTTTAGCAAAATTTTTTGTCACAAAGTTAAAAAATGCTCATATATATACAAATTTTATTAAAGGAGGCTTATCAAATGATAAGAAAAATTCTCAAAGGAATTCTTTGTGTGGCTATGTGTCTGGTAATGTGCGGATCCATGACGGCGGCTGCGTATGACGTGGATTCATACAGCACGGGAATTATCGCACCGATGTATGCTAACATTTCGGCTAATTCCTGCTCGCTGACAATCTCGGGTGTAAACTCGGTATCGTCTGCGGTTCTGCATGCCAAGGGCTCGATGTACTTGCACATCAAGATGGAATTGCAGAAGAAAAAGAGCGGCATATACCAGACAATAGAAACCTGGACTGCATCAAGAACAGGAATGGTTTTGTCCATGGAAGAGGAAAGACTCATCAATGTTCTTGCCAGCTACAGATTGAAGGTAACCTTCACAGCCGGTTCGGAAACCGTTGTTTATTATGATTATCCATAATAAAAGCGGCGATTAAATTTGTAGGGAAATTTATATAATATATAGATGACAAAACGGTACCTGTATTATGTGCGAAAAGCAGGTGCCGTTTTGCCATTTTTTGTAGTTCTTGCCATGGTGGAGCGGTGCCGCCGTGGAGTGAATGACCATCCGCCGGACGCTCAAAGCTGAAGCGTGGCCGAAACACAGCCAATCAACGGGGCAGTCAATTCAATATAAATACGCAGAAGAGAAATGGTTACTTTGCGCTGAGAGGCATTAAGCGTTCGATAAAATCAATTTGTATTTGTAAGGGTGACTGACGTGTCATTCGTTTTTTGATTTTAGCGGGCACAAGGCATGCCGCCTGCTAAACCAAATTTAATTTCAGTTGGATTTTAAATTTTTGATAGTATCTCTAATCGAAAAAACGCATTTTTAACAAAAGTGAAAAAGATATAGTAAAGCGTGAAGAAGAAAAAAGAAAAGCCGCACTAAACATGCGACTTTTCTTTTTGGTGCCGGTGACCGGACTTGAACCGGTACGATGTTGCCACCGAGGGATTTTAAGTCCCTTGCGTCTGCCTATTCCGCCACACCGGCTTATGTGCGGCAACTGTTATATTATACACAACAGCTGCCGTTTTGTCAACATAACATTAAACTATTATTTGAACACACCAAGCTGATTTTTAAAACGCTGCGTATGCTGCAATTTGTGCGGCAGTGCCTGATCAGCCGTTGATGATCTCGTGAAGATGTGCCTTCAATGCGTCGAGACGTGCATGTGCGTTCTCTCTGCTCTTATCCTGAATCGAATAGTAAACCTTGAGCTTCGGCTCCGTGCCGGACGGTCTGATCGCAAGCCATGAGCCGTCCTCAAAGATATACTTGAGAACATTCTCCTTCGGCAGGTCTGCGATGCCCTTCGAGAAGTCGTAAACCTCCTTGATATTGTCAAAGAACTTGCTGCCGTTCTCACGGAACTCAGTCATGAGGCTCTGAATTTTTTGTGCGCCCTCGATGCCCTTGAGAACGAAGGTATCAAGAGAGTCAAGATAGTAGCCGTATTCGTCGTAAATGTCGTTGAGGGCGTCGATGAGGGTCTTGCCCTGATTGTAATAGTAAGCCGCCATCTGGCAAACAAGCATTGACGAAACAACTGCGTCCTTATCTCTTGCATGTGTGCCGACAAGGTAGCCGTAGCTCTCCTCATAGCCGATAACGAACTCTCTGTCGCCGGCTTTCTCGTATCTGTTGATCTGATCGCCGATATATTTGAAGCCCGTGAGCGTTTCGGCAACCTGAAGTCCGAAGCTTCTTGCAATGTTTGCACCGAGCTCGCTTGTAACGATCGTCTTAACAAGAGTTGACTTGCTGCTGAGCGAAGCCTTTTTCATGTTGAGCACGAAGTTAACGAGAAGTGCGCCCATCTGGTTGCCCGTGATAAGAACGTATTTGCCGTCGTGCTTTACGCCTGCGCCGATACGGTCACAGTCGGGGTCGGTGCCGAAAACAAGGTCGGCGTCCTCACGCTCAGCCTGCTTGAGAGCAAGGGTAAGTGCGTCCTTCTCCTCGGGGTTCGGGGAACGAACGGTTGAGAAATTGCCGTCGGGAAGCTCCTGCTCCTTAACGACGGAGATGTTCATGCCCTCAAGAATTTTTCTGACGGGGATATTGCCCGTGCCGTGAAGGGGAGTGTAAACGATTTTGATGTCCGAAGGCTCCTCGTAAAGCGATTGCTTCTTGACTTCCTTGAGGAATGCGTCAAGAACCTCTGAGCCGATGGACTGATAAAGTCCCTTCTTTGCGGCTTCTTCGAGGTCCATGTGAGGAACAGCCTTGAGGTCCTCAATTGCATTTACATAGCCGATAACCTTGTTAGCCTGATCGGGGCAAAGCTGACAGCCTGTTTCGTCGTAAATTTTGTAACCGTTGTATTCCTTCGGGTTGTGACTGGCGGTAACAACTGCGCCTGCCGTGCAGCCGAGATATCTTACAGTGAACGAAAGAACGGGAGTCGGCATAAGTGTATCGTAAAGATAAACCTTGATACCGTTAGCGCAGAGAACCTCTGCGGCGTATATTGCAAACTGTCTTGAATTATTTCTTGAATCGTGAGCGATAGCAACGCTCTTTTCGCCGTCAAACTCGGCTTTGAGATAGTCGGCAAGACCCTGAGTAGCCTTGCTGACGGTATATTTGTTCATTCTGTTGGCGCCTGCGCCCATGATTCCTCTCAGACCGCCTGTGCCGAACTCGAGATCCTTATAAAATCTGTCCTCAATTTCTTTTTCGTCGGTGATTGCAAGAAGCTCTGCCTTTGTATCTTCATCAAAGCCGAGCCACTGTTGATACTTTTCTTTGTAGTCCATAACGATGCTCCTTTACTAAGAAAAATTTAATTTTCCCTCATATTTCTCCATATAAATCATATCACAAATATGCCGCTTAGTCAACGGACAAAGGGCAAAATATAATATATTTTATGCGGCAAAAATCGTTGATATCAGGTGAAAATAAAAATTTTATCGAATCCGTTTCAGTATGATAAAATAAATTGCTGGATTTAATTGATTTTTATTGACATACCCTATTGAATAGGGCATAATATATTTGCAAAGGAGGATTGAATATGTCTGTTTTTGAAGAAATTAAAACGGGTCTAAACCAAGCGATAGAATATGAAAAAGGAACTTTAAAAGCAAATTCAAGGACTCTTACTGTTTCACCGATTGAAAGTTTTACAGCCGATGAAATCAAAATGATAAGAAAAAGCACAGGACTAACTCAGGTCTTGTTCGCAAAGTATCTGGGCGTTTCACTTAAAACAGTTGAGGCATGGGAGTCGGGAAGAAATCAGCCGAACGGCTCAGCCTGCCGAATGCTTTCGCTCACCAAAAAAGATCCGAAATTTCCTGAGAACTCAGGAATTATAGCCTGATTTAATTTACCGATAATACGATTGCAACAAAAAATCCGACCCTCGTTTGAAGGTCGGATAATTTTTTTCTGTTACTGTTTATTTTTGTTTCTCTTTTTCTTTACGATTAAAATTACGAGCGCTGCCACGGCTGCGACGAGCACGATATATGGGCTTTCACCGAGGAGGAATATGCCAAGGCTTCTGAAAAATTGTCCGATGTTATAGATGCTGTCGGAGAAATTCTCTCTGACCTGCGAGCCGAAGCTTGTCGGGGTTTTCTTTACCCGTTCAACCTCTGAAATGCTGATCGAGACCTCGGAATAGGAAATGCGCTGATCGTAGTTTTTCTTCTGTGCTCTGAGTGATTCGAGCTCACCTCTGACGCTTGCAAGCCTTTCCTGAACGCTCATTGTGTCCTGAACGGTTTCACACTTGGCAAGCATTGCAAGCAGGGCGCTTTCTTCCGTTTCAAGCGCTTTTATCTGGCTCTCGGTATTGGTATAATCGTCTGTCACATCTGTCGTTCTGATTTCTTTTGATGTGATAGTTCCCGTCTTTTCGAGATAATCAATAAATTCCTCAAGTTTTTCGGCAGGAACGCAAACGTCCGTGTCAACCGTCAGATAGCCGTCGTATTTGCTCTGATTAAGCGAGGCGGTGTAGCCCTTGAGCGAGCTTATCTGCGAATTGATATTCTTAATCAGCTCGTCGGCGTTCTTGGTCTCCAATCTGACAGAAGCCTTCTTTATCAGCTTCTGTGCCGAAGTTGATACGACATCAGCTGTGCTGTATGACTCGCCGACTTTGATACTTTCGATTGAACCGTTTGAATCGCTATAACCGCCGTATGACTCGCCGAGATCGCCGAGTCCGCCTGCAATGTTGCTTTTTGTCTTTGACAAATTTGCGCCGTAGACTCCGGTTATCAGAATTACTGCGGCAAGGCAGGCAGCAACGATTGCCGTGATTTTTTTTGCCTTTTTGTGCTTTACCGAACGGGTCGGCTTCAGCTTGGAAATATCATTTTTGAGCGACTCGGGAGCGTGAAGCTCATCGACCTCTCTGATGTAGTCAGTTTTATTCATCGTCAAAACCTCCGATCATTTCTTCCTTGAGCATGTCTCTGCCACGGCTGAGCCATGAAAGGACGGTGTTCGGCTTTGCGTCGAGAATTTTGCCGATTTCCTTGGCGGTGTAGCCCTCGTAATAGTGGAGGTAAACTGCGTTGCGGTAATTTTCGGGCAACGCTCTGACCGCTTCAAGGACGGAATCCTCTTTTTGCGTCGTATCTTTCGGCAAAGGAGACTCGCAAAGCACGATTTTTGAATTTTTCCTCAGCTCGTCACGGCAAAGGTTTATCGTAACACGGATAAGCCACGCCTTCAGATGCTCCGTACCTCTGAAATGCTTTTCGCTTTCGAGGAGCTTGACAAACACAGCCTGAGTGATGTCCTCCGCATCGGCGGGTCTCGCCGAATTATGTACCGCAACACGGTATACAGTATCCGTAAACTGAGAAAATGCGTAGGGGAAAGCGTCCTTTCCCGACATAAAAAATATCATGATATTGCCTCCTTTCACCTATAACACGTTTTGACAATGTGAATTATTGCAAGGGGGATTGTTTTTTATAAAAGATTTATAAGCTCGGCTACAGTAAAATCATTATACATTGCATCGTCGAGAATATCGAGGTTAATCTGCGAATATTCGGCCTCTTTCGAGTAGCCGTAAAGGTTTTCCACACGCTCGTCAAAGCTCAGCTCGGGAACGCTGTCGTAGAGCCTTTCGGTGATGATACATGCGAAGATGCCGTACTTGATTTTCGTCAGCAGGTCGAGGTCGAAGCAAGCCGTCATCATGTATCGCATGAGGTAGTATTTGAAAAGTCTGATTATATCGTCGGCATATTTTTCGCTGTTGCGGTAAACCGCTTTTTCGTCCGAGAGGGAGGTGAGCTTTTTTCTGCGCTCATCGCTGATGTATTCCATCTTTTCGAGAACCTTGACGCACTCGGAAAATTCAACGGTGCTGTCACCGCCGAGCATGTCGATTTTATCAATATCGCTCTGGAATTCTGCGGCTGAGAAAAGTACGGCGGAAAGCTTCATTTTGAGGTCAAAGCTTTTGTTGTCGAGGATTGCAAAAAACTCCTCACGCTTTTCCGTCAGCAGGTTATAAATCCTGTCGGGGCTTTCAACCGTCCTGTCAAGGCTCACGTCCGTTTCGGGGGATAGCAAAATTCTTGCCGCCTCGGGACAGCCGAGACCGAGACCCGTCTCACGAATTTCGCCGTAATCGTCGAAGTATCTCGGAAAAAGCCGGCAGGTGTCGCAAAGCGCCGATTCGCCTTTCTCAAGCTGAATTCGGCAAAGGTTGTTTTTATCGAGCAGGGGACAGCGGTTGTTTTCGAGAGAGAAAATATATCCGTCCTCGTCCGTTGTCAGGTGCTTGTCAAAATACTGCTTCAGGCAGCCCGTTTCGTTTTTATAATTCTCAGCCGAAGCGTCGTCGATTTCAACGTCCCAGCCGGCACAGCAGGTGTCGGGGCAGCGGTCGGCAACGCATTTAAAAGCATCAAAATATTTCGGTTTTACAATTTTCATCTTGCAATCTTCCGTTCCGTAACAGCAAAAGCACTGTTCTTTTTAAAATTGTTAATAAAATTGTAACACCTTGCAATTAAATGTCAAGTATAATATATAGCGTAAACCGATACGGTTATCAAAAGCCTGAAAGCGGGTTAAATATAAATGAACAATTTCATGCAAAAATTATATAACTTCATGTATGGCAGGTACGGGCTTGACAAGCTGACGGGATTTTTGATTTTATTAAATCTTCTTCTCAACGGTATAGGCTCGTTTATGCGTAACCGTATAGCTTATTATATCTTCTATGTTTTGGCTCTCGTAGTTTTCGGTTTTGCGGTGTTCCGTGTGCTGTCGAAAAATATCGAAAAGCGCCGTCGTGAGGGTGAGTGGTTTGACAATCTGCTTGTCAGAACCAATTATACCGAGAAATTCAGAAAAATGAAGCGTTGGTTCAAAAGGCAGGGCTTGCGCTTCAAGTATTTCAAAACTCACAGATTCAGAGTTTGTCCGAATTGCGGCGAAAATCTGCGCCTTTCAAAAAAACGGGGCAAGCGCAGCATAACCTGCCCGATTTGCGGAAATAAATTCAGTATTCATATTTTGTTCTGAGGAAGTGGACTTTTGCTGGGGTATGTCAGGGCTTACAGGCCTGAAATGAAATTCAAGGATTACGACATGTATAAGGGCGTTTATTGCTCGCTTTGCAAGTCGATAGGCAAGCGCTACGGCTTGCTCGCAAGGCTTACGCTGTCGTACGATTTCACCTTTCTTGCGATTCTGCGAATGGCGGTCAGGGAAAACAGGGTGTGCATGAAAAAATCGCATTGCTCGTTTAATCCTATGAAGAAATGCTACGACTGCTCGGGCAGCAGCATTGACATCGCATACACCGCCGATGTTTCCATGCTGACGTTTTATTTTAAAATCAAGGACAACATTGCCGACAGCAAATTTTTCAAAAAATTGCTTTGCAAAATGCTGATGCCTTATGCCAATCATATATATAAAAAGGCAAAGAAAAATAATCCCGTAATTGCCGAAAAGCTTGGGAAGCTCATGACGGAGCAGGCGGAGGCGGAGAAAAGGAACGCAGGCGTTGACGAGGCGGCGGACGCAAGCGCAAAAATGCTTGCCGAGATGGTCTCGACCGATATCGAAGCCTCGGACAACACGGCGCTGAACAGGCTCGGCTATTTCCTCGGCCGCTGGGTTTATCTTATCGACGCAGTTGATGACTGCGAGGACGATATCAAAACGGGAAGCTTCAATCCGCTGAAAAAGCGGTATAATATGCCGAATTTTAAGGGAAATTGCGAGAAAATGCTGTCGCTTACCGTCGGAGAAGCAATAAATAACTTGAATAAGCTGGAAATTTACAGATTTTATGATATAATAGATAATATTCTTGTTTACGGAACGGAATGTTCCGCGAAAAAAGTAATCTATAAGGAGGTTGAACGTTGTGAAAAATCCGTATGAAGTGCTCGGCGTAACATCGTCGGCAAGCATGGACGAGATAAAAAGAGCATACCGTGATAAAGCTCGTCAGTACAGCGAAAATCAGGCGAAGATGGACGAGCTGAACGACGCATATGACTTTATAATCAACAATCTCGGCAACAGCAGAGCGAACACCTCCTATAACGATTCGAGCTTCGGAGCAAACGCAGCGGGCGGACAGACCTCCGAGTTCGGTGATATAAGAGCCAAGCTCAACAGCGGCAGGATAGACGATGCGGAAATGCTGCTCGACGGCATACCGTATCAGCGCAGAAATGCCGAATGGTACTACCTCAAGGGCACGATTCAGCACAGAAGGGGCTGGCTTGAGAGCGCACTCGAAAGCTTCCGAAAAGCCAAGGAAATGGAGCCCGGCAATTCGGAATACGAAGCCGCATTCAATCAGCTTGACCGAGAGTCAAAGGGCAATTTCAGAAAGAGCAGACAGAATGACGATAACGACGGATGCTGCAGCCCGTGCAATATTTGCTCGTCGCTCATGTGCGCCGATTGCTGCTGCGAATGTATGGGCGGCGATCTCATAAGATGCTGTTGACGGTGATGATATGAAAAATACTGTAAAAACGGCTCTGGGCGGAATGTGTATCGGACTTTCGGCGGCGCTGATGATGCTTGCCTCGGTCATTCCGTTTCTGACCTATGCTATACCCGCAATGGCGGCAATTCTCGTAATGTTCATGAGAGTCGAATGTGATTGGAAATGGGCGCTCGGCGTTTATTTCGGCACTGCGATAGTCAGCGCACTCGTTGTGCCCGAGAAGGAAGCGGTGGCTATCTACATAGCGCTGATAGGCTACTATCCGCTGATAAAGGTTCTTTTCGACAAGCTGCCGAAGGTCGTCGGCTATATCGTCAAGGCGGTATTCTTCGTCGGAGTTATAGTTGCGACATACTATATAATAATGCACGTTTTCGGCATCTCGACCGAGCTTTTGGAGGACACGCAGGGCTTTATGATCCCGCTGCTTGTTGTGCTCGGACTTGCGGCATTTATAATGTATGACGTTGCGATCGAAAAGCTCGAAATTGCCTACTACAGAAAATGGCAGAAGCAATTCAGAAAATTATTCAAGAAGCACTGATTTTTCGGTGCTTCTTTTCATATGTACCGACTTGTCCGCATAGTATTTCTTCGGGAGGAATGAACGATGAGGAAATACCTGATACTTTGCTCGGTGCTGATGGCGGCGATGATAATTCTGCCGCTGACGACGATGGAAAAGCCGAAAAAAACGGTGATCGTCAGCAATGAGCCCTCCGTAAATACGGAGAGCGGCGTTATAAGCGTTATGAAAAGCGAGAGCGGAAAGGTCGAAAAAACGGACATAAAGGAATATACCGTCGGTGCTCTGGCGGCGGAAATGAATTTGGAAAGCCATAACGAGGCGCTCAAGGCGCAGGCGGTTGCGTGCTATACATATGCGCTGTACTGCAAGGAGAAGGGGAATAAGGACGATCTCAACGGAGCGGACATCTCCGACGACTCCAAAACACATCAGGGCTATTTAAACAAGGACGCAAGGAAAAAGAAGTGGGGCAACAAGTATGACGAATACGAGAAAAAAGCGGAAAAGCTTGTCGATGAGGTGCTCGGCAAAAAGATGACCTATGACGGCAAGCCGATTTTGGCGGCGTATCACGATATTTGCAGCGGCAAAACCGAGAGCGCAAAAACCGTTTGGGGCGAGGATATAGCGTATCTTCAGTCCGTCACGAGCGACGGTGACAGACTTTCGCCCGATTATGAAACGGTGATTGGTTTTGATGAGGAAAAATTTCGCTCCGCAATTCAGATAATTGACGGGATCGAGCTGCCCGAGAACAGCGAAAAATGGGTCGGCAAAACGGATAAGACCGACACGGGCTTCGTGCGTTCAATAGAGATAGGCGGCACAAAGGTTGACGGAAACGATATCAAAAAAGCGCTCGGTCTGCCGAGCAGGAATTTCACGATAACCTGCAAGGACGGCAAATTCACAATAAAAATCATCGGCAACGGTCACATGGTCGGCATGAGCCAGTACGGAGCGGACTATATGGCTCGTCAGGGCTCGGATTGGCAGGAGATATTGAAGCATTACTATACGGGCATAAAAATCGAGTGAAATAATAGTATTTTCCATGAAAATAATTTGTAAAAACTCTTGCTTTTTTGCAGGAATATGTTACAATAAAGTCAAATCAACCAGCAAGGAGGTAACAACAATGGCTTTTAAGATTACAGATGACTGTATCGCTTGCGGTGCTTGCGAGGCTGAGTGCCCGGTAGGCGCTATTTCCGAAGGCGACGGCAAGTATGAGATCGACGCTGATGCTTGTGCATCCTGCGGCGCTTGTGCCGATGTTTGCCCGGTCGGAGCTCCGACAGAGGAATAATTCGATTTATGTGAAGCTTAAATCATTCCACAATGTGATTGCTTCAAAAGCATAATAGAAAATCAAAAACGCTGTGCTATCGATAAAGTGTGCACAGCGTTTTTTCTTTTTATTTCTTATATATCCTGTTTGTCACGAAGGTCGTAATGCCAATTTCATAATATTTCTGCATGGTTTCCTTGTCGTCAACCGTCCAGCAGGCGAGGGGAATTCCTG
>CAVGRW010000044.1:0-16351 GCA_963631735.1 Bacteroidaceae bacterium
AAACCATGGTATTATGAATATATAACGTAAAAAATAACCATTTGTGAACTTTTTTACCGTTTTATACACTTTGTTTATATTGTAGTCCGTAACATGTTCAAAACAGTCCGTGTGTTTGCGAATAGCGCTTGAACCAGCTAAATAAAATTTTGTTTAAAGGTAAAAATGCAAAAGAAAAAGCCGCACTTTTGTGCGACTCTTTTGCAAGTGATTTAAAATCCGAATTGACCGCTTCATGCAGCGGACTTATTTTTTATTTCAACTCCTTGCTTTTTCTTGATTTTATTATTGTAAAAGCTATCATGATCGCAACGCCGATGAGAAAGAAGATGATGCTGAAATCGGAGAGGGCCATTGCGTGCTGCGGAACCTTGAGCTGAGTCGGTCCGATAACGATTGCGTAGTACGAGCCGAGCATCATGCCGATAATCGAATAAACACATGCGCCGCGGTGCTTGTCAAGCAGCTTTTGGATAAGCCTTATGAAAAGAAGCACTCCGATTATTATGCCGAGTCCGACGCCGATAATTATTTTCAGTCCGCTGAAATTTAATGTAATTAAATCTTTAACAGCGTTGATGAGCGGAAGATAAATTCCGAAGCACATCAGCATTGTTGAACCCGAAATTCCCGGGAGAACCATTGCTGTGATTGCGACGGAGCCTGCGAGAACGCAGATCAAAAATCCGAGTACGGTTGAGTTGCTCGCAACTGCCGAAGAAAGCTTGAGCGAGGAGAGAAAAACAACTGCGGCGGCACCTAAAAACAGGTGAATAATATTTTTATAATTGCCCGAAAGCGCTTTCTTTTCTTCTTTGATTATAATCGGAAACGACGCTGTGATAAAACCGATAAAGAGCGAGCTTATTTTATAAATTTCCTTTGTAAAAAAGGTAGAGAGCAGCAAAACAGAAATACCCATTCCGCAAATCCAGCCTATTCCGAGGACGGCGAGAAATTTTATTGCGCTGATTTTCTTCTGCTTATCGCCGTAGAAAACATCCGAAATGGATGAAATAAATTTGTCGTAGAAGCCGAGGATAAAAGCTATCGTGCCGCCCGAAACTCCGGGCACACTGTCGGCAAGCGCCATGCAAAATCCGTTAAAAATATTTTTTATCATTGTTTATTTCTCCTTCTTCTCTTATGCTTTCTTGCCGCACTGCGGGCAGTATTCAACGTTGGTTTTTAATATTTTTCCGCATTGTGTGCATCTGATTTCAAGAGCATTTCCACATTCGGTGCAATATGCTCCACCGGTCTGGTAATTGCCGCATTTTGAGCATTTTTTTACAAAGATTTTTTTGATGACCGAGAAAAGAATTACAGCGATAATGTTTGTGAAGAATGCGAGCCAAAACCAAATATGCCGATTGAATTTTATCAGCTCCGCACGCTCGGCAAGCATCGAAGTGACTGAGAACCAATAGAGAAGAATGACGGCAAGCCAAAAAACGGCAAGTATAATAAGCGCAGCCTTTTGAGAGGTATTCAGCGGAGAAAACTTGTTAAGAACTGCGAGTTTGTCCTCAAAATCATGTTCCTTTTCCTTATGAAGATCCTTTTCCTGCAGCAGAGCAGCTATTGATTTATCGTTTGATTTTTCAAGCGATTCCTCGCTTTGATGATAAGCTATCGCTTCGCCGATCTGCTTACGGCAAATCAAAGCAGATGTTCCGCCTGCAAAAATTGTTACGAGCAAGACCGTAATTATCCAAATACAAATTGTCCTTGCAAATGAGCCTTTCGTTTTCATAGTTTTGACCTCCTTAAAAAACTTTGTTTTGGCTGAACATTTTTCTAATCATTACAGCCGTTGATTTAAACATCAAAAGCACCATCGGAACGGTGACAGAAAAGAATGCACCGATCAGAAATATTAACCTGTTGATAATTTTCATTACACCATCTCCTTTGTTGCTCTTATTCTAAGGTCAAAAGCTAAACCGTTTTTAAATCGGAAATAAAAGAAAAATAAATTTGATATGAAGTTTTTATTGACTGCATTTTTTGACATTTCGGTTATAGTGCGGTAAATGTACAATTTGTAGGGGGCGATGACACAAGGTCAGAAAGAGGTATCTTTGAGCGTGGGATCCTCCTTCGGGGGAGTTGTTGCGTCAGCGCTGAGGGAGCAGTCGAGCATGGCGAGACAGGGCTAAAAAGTCCAATGAAATTAAATTTGATTTAGTAGGGGCGTGCATTGCACGTCCGTCAAAATCAGCAGAAAAAAGGAGCGGACGACCGATGGTCGCCCCTACGAAAAGACAGTGAACTTCATCTGACATTTTAACCCCTCCGTCACTCCTACGTCGCGCCACCTCCCCTGCAGGGGAGGCAAGAATGATTTCTGCGCCGAAAGCATTTTTATCAGACTTTCTCGGTGAAATGAGGTTTAATATATGCACATTTCGTAGGGGTCGATGCCCACATCGACCAAAGGTCAATTTTATTAGGATTTTAATGCTTTGTAACTCTGTCTCGCCATGTTCGACCACTCCCTCAGTCGCTTTGCGACAGCTCCCCCGAAGGAGGAGCCCACGCTCAAGGTGAATTTCAGCAGGTTTTGTGCCACCTTATAGTGGAGGCAAGGAACTTTCTGCATCAAAAACAACATTCATCAAATTCCTTGAGGGTGTCTGCAAAAACGACCGATGATCTCTTAAAATAACGGACGGGTGGAGCTTATTATAAAAATATTATTCAATCAACTGTCTGTACAACATCACAAAATAAAAAAGCTATAGCTGCATATCGGGCGAAGCTGCCGATAACAAACTATAGCTTTTATTTATGCTTTACTTTGTGCCAAAATGCGGTGGGATTTACTTGTTGATTTTATAAACGGCATAGGCAAGGAGGCTTCCGCTGACAAAATCGCAGGCATTTGTGATAACAAAATTATCGTAGACCTGATTGTAAAGACCTTCGGACATTTTCAGAGGATTTGAGGTCTGGAACGGCTCGGTAATTCCTGTCGTTCTCGGTGCGGCAGTGCTGGAAACGTGTACCATAGTTGCCGTTGTTCCGTCATAATCCGTTATGTTGAGCGACGGGTTATATTTTTCGAGTTTGTATGCCCAATGAGAATGGCCGTTGAACCAAATGACATTCTTGTACTCGGTGAGAAGCTCACGGAATCTTCTCTCGTCCTTGTTGCCCTTGAAATATGGGAGCGTGTAGAAAAATCCGTAATCGTTGACAAGATTTCCTTCGCCGAGAAGCGGATTGCCTGTCGGTGCGTTAAGGAATGTGTGGAAATACAGGAAAACACGCTTGTCCTTGTACGTTTCAAGCTGAGTTGCAAACCAATCGAGCTGACTGTCGGTAAGCAGCGGAGTGAACGGAGCGTATTTATCGCTTATCTGGCTGAGGAAAATGAAGATATCGCCGTTTGTCTCCTTGCCCGAATATACGAAATCGTAGCCGTTATCTGCCTTTGCAAGCACACCGTCACGTCCCTCCTCGGTGAAAACGCCGGGATTAACGTTTGCGTTCCATGCGTCATAGCTGAACTCGCTCTTGCAGTCGTGGTTGCCCTTGCACGAGAAAACAGGGAAGCTGAATTCGGAATTGAACTTGTTGAAGGACTCATATGATGCCGCCTCGCCCTTGTAGGAAAGGTCGCCTGCAACGCCTACAATCGAAACGCCCATATCGTTGAGGAAATTCAGCGCTCTCGGATAGGAAATTTCGGAATCGTCTCCGCCCGATGTGGAGTATCTGTTGAAATGCACATCGCTGAGGGAGCCGAAGCTGTATGTAGCGTCACCGTAGCTGAGAATTTTTCCGCTCGGGATCGGGTCGCTGTCAAGCTGTTCGTCACCGTAATAAAGAAGAACGGTTTTTGCTCCGTCGGGAATTGCGAGGAACGAATTAAGCGTAAGCTCGCCAACACCCTTGCTGACAGTTACATCGGCAAACTCCGTATAAGCAACTGTTTTGCCGCTCGGTGCGGTTGCCGTCAGCTTCTGAGAGTTTGCATCGCCCCAATAGAGCTCATAGGTTGCGTCGAAGTCGGCATTGACGGTGACTGTGCCCGCTGCCGATCCTGCATCATCATTGGCAAATGTAAGCTCGGCGTCTGCCTTAATTCCCTCCGCCGGCGGCTTGGGGGTCGGGAAAATTCCCGTTGCCATCAGCAATGCAATGATGATTGAAATGATTTTCTGAATGATTGTTGACATGATAGAACCTCCTTATCTTTGCCTGCGCTCAGCCCTTGAATCTGTAGCCTGCACCCCAAACGGTGAGAATGTGGGTCGGCTTTGACGGGTCATCCTCGAGCTTTTCACGCAGACGGTTTATATGCACGGCGACGGTTGCTGTGTCGCCGAGAGAGTCAAGTCCCCATATGCGCTCATACAAGGTTTCTTTGTCAAAAATAATATCGACATTCATAACGAGGAAAAGAAAAAGTTCGTATTCCTTGTTCTTCAGCGGAATCTCAACTCCGTTTTTCATCACACGGTGAGTTGCTGTGTTTATTGAAAACGGACCGATATCAATGACGCTTCTCTTACTCTGATCGGAATTTTTAAGTCTCTCATATTGAGAAAGATTTGCCTTGATACGTGCAACAAGAACGTTGGGTGAAAACGGCTTTTCGATATAATCATCCGCTCCGAGGCCGAGGCCTCTTATCTTGTCGATATCCTCTTTTCTTGCCGTGACAATGAGAATGGGAACGTCGGTTATTTCACGAAGCTTTTTGCAAACGGCAAAGCCGTCAATGCCGGGGAGCATGAGATCAAGCAAAATAAGTCTGTAGTGATTTTGCTTTTCCATGTCTATTCCCGTGATTCCGTTGTCCGTAACGTCCGAGTCGATTCCGTTTATCAGCAGATAATCACGCTCGATTTCCGCAATGTCACGATCGTCCTCAATGATAAGAATTTTATCCATTACTCTTCCTCCGTTTCAATTACTATTGCCAATCCGCCGAGCGAAGCTCTTTCGGCGTAAACTCTGCCGTTCATTGACTCAACGGCTTTCTTAACAAAAGCCAGGCCTATTCCGTTGCCGCTACCTGTATTGCTGCGAGCCTTGTCGGTTCTGTAGAAAACATCAAAAATTTTATCGAGCTTGTCGTCCTCAACGCCGGGTCCATCGTCCTCAAATTTAAGCAATGCTCTCTTTCCGTCCGCAGTGGCGGTAATGAGTACGTTTCCTGTCGGCTTTTCTTTATATTTCAGACTGTTTTCAAGAAGATTTACGGTAACTCTTTGAAGCAACTGTGCATCGGCTTTGATTACAATGTCGTCGCATTTTGCAATGATAATGTTAAGACCCTTTTTCTCGTATTCTTCACGCATGGAGCCTACGGAATCGTTAAGAAAATCCGAAAGCTTTATCGGCTCGATATTTGTTTCAAATTCCTCCATGTCAAGCTTGGAATAAGCAAAGAGAGAGGAAACCATTTTATCAATATCAATCGTTTTTCTCTTGATCGTTTCAAGATATTTTTTCTGCATCTCGGGAGTCTGTGCCACGCCGTCCATAAGTCCTTCGACATATGCCTGAATGGCGGTCAGCGGTGTTCGCAGGTCGTGCGAAATATCAAGCAGCAATTCCTTCCTGTTTTCTTCGTTTTTCTTCGTCAGTTCAACGGATTTTTTCAGTCTCTCAGCCATGTCGTTGAAGCTGTCGCACACGGGAAGAAATTCGTCGTTTTCGTAATACTCAAGCCTGTAATCAAGATTGCCGTTGCTGATTTGAGATACACCGTCGGCAAGAAGCGTAAGCGGTTCCTCGATTTTTTTGAATACAAATTTTATAAGAAAACGGTTAGTGAAGAAAATCGAAATAACCACCGCCGCAATGATTACTGCGACCGAAACGGCGGCAACCTTTTCGATGAGATTGTTATTGTTGTTCACAGCAAGATTGTAAATATACATATCATAATGCATCTCTTGCGAAACCGTTTCATAGTGATAAAGCTGAATGTCGCCCGAGGAAAGGAAGGAGTTGTTGCCAAGCTCCGCCGCCGAGCTCTCTGCGGTTTTATTTTGCAGCATAACGTTGCCGTTTTTATAGAATTCCTTGCCGTCCTCATAAACGATAAGGAACATTGTTTCCTTGTTTATAATATTTGCAAGCGAAGAAATTCTCAGCTTCTTGCTGTCCGTTCCGTGCTCAAACATTTCATGGAATTCCTCGGATGCAACGGTAACTGTTTTGCGGAAATCTCCGCTTTTTTCAAAGGCGATACCCGATCGGCTCCGCAGAACTATATACGCTCCGCAGGCGCAGCATGCAATAATCAGAGATGTGATCAGCACGGGCACCAAAATCATTATAACATTGGATTGTGTAAGTCTTTTTTTTACCGTCATGGCGTATCCCTCCGCTCATTTCACAAACAATCGTAAACTATATTTTTAAACAAAAAATAAACTGAGAAAAATAATTTATAAACTAAAATTTTCTTTCGGTTTAATTGCTGTTAAATGTTCAAAACTATCCTGTAAGTGTCAAGAACATTCGCTTTTGTGAAAGGAGAATCGTTATGAACAAAAAAATAGGTTTTCATGACATTGATCTCGACGGTGCAGGAATAATTTATCCCTATGTTGCCTGCAACAAATGGAACAGCGTTTACAGAATCGAAACGGGTTTAAAGCTCCCCGTCGATCCCGATGCGCTCGATTACGCCGTTGATATGCTGCGCCGTGATTATCCGTATTTTTTCAAGACCCTCGCAAAGACAAAAACGAAATATGTTTTGCGTGAATGCGATTCCGACCTAAATACAGTATATAGTAATTGTACCGAGATTTGCAAGCCCTTTGATCTGAAAAACGGCGAACCGCTCATAAGATTTTTATATAAAGGGAACAAGCTGATACTTGAAATGTTCCACAGCATTACCGACGGTCACGGCGCAATTGAGCTGATGAAGGCTCTTTTGTCAAGATATAAGAATGCCTTTTCTGAGTCGGACGAGGAAGCTCAGCCGTGCATCGAGAATAAAGCTCTCCTCGAAAGTAAAGAGGATATTTTTGAAAAGCTCTATGCCAAGGGCGGCAAAAATGTCAGCCGATTGATCTCGAGCGCGTATCAAATAAAGCGAAGCAATCCGACAGAGCTTCACTATAAGGCTATAGGTATGCCGTGCAGCAAGCTGCTTGATGCGGCGCACTCCTACGGCGTTTCTGTTGCGATGCTCGTTTGTGCATTGCAGATAAAAGCTATTGCAATGTCGCAAAAGGATATTCACGGAACGATAAGAATTTCAGTTCCCGTTGATTTGCGAAAAATTTTCTCATTTACATCGTGCCGAAATTCTTCGCTTTATTTCCTTGTTTCGGCAAAGCCGGAGGAAACGGAGATTTTTACAGATCTTCTTGAAAGCGTGAAAAAGCAGTTCAAAGAAAATATAACCGTTGAAAACATGCAGAATTTGGCATATACCAATGTCAGCTCGGCAAAGCTAAAGGCATTTAAAATTCTTCCCGTTTTCATCAAAAAGGCTATTTTGAAATTCGGCTATACCCACCTCGGCGAGAATCAGTTTACGGCAACGCTGACGGATATCGGAGTTATAAAATTTGACGACGAGGTCAGCAAAATGGTCGAAAACGTTTATTTCGTCCTCGGCAAGCAGAAAACCAAGCCGATAAATATAGCCGTTTCAACCTATGATGAAACAGCCCGTCTCATCGTTTCATACGACACCGACTGCTCCGCCTTTGTCGATGCGCTGAACAAGCTTATAAATGAATATATAGCCTAAAGAAACGCCGGTTATATAATAGCGAAATTCTCAGCTATTGCTCGACGATATTTAAAACTAAATGGCAAACAGCATCAAAAAGCCGACAAAAAATAACCCCGAACAATTACGGTTAATGTAATAGTTCGGGGACTTTTGCATTTATAAATGGTAAAAATAAAATAAACCCCAAATAAACCCCAAAAGGGCAAAAGAAAAACCTTGAAACCACGTAGCTACGTCGTTTCAAGGCTATATCTTTGGTGCGAGAGACGGGACTTGGCATCTGCTGCGGCTGCGCCTTGCATACTGATGGCTCGCCGACCGTCACAAGTGACAGTACCCGTCTCGCCGCTCCTCGCTAAAAACAGTCCACAGGACTGTTTTCTTAACGCTCAGACCCTCTCGGGTTCAAGCCCCACTCAAAAATAAAAAAGAGCCGCTGTTGCGACTCTTCCTTATTTGGTGCGAGAGACGGGACTTGAACCCGTACGGGATTACCACACGCCCCTCAAACGTGCGCGTCTGCCGATTCCGCCACTCTCGCATTCAATTGTCGTTCCCTCAAGGAACGTTTGATATTATATCAGATTCATTTACATTTGTCAACTGTTTTTGAAATATTTTTCGTGCTTTTCATAATTATTTTTAAAAAATCTTCCGACAGCGATCAAGCCGTCGGAAGTGATTTTATTTTGTTGCCAAAAACAGGTCTGTGAACCTCACGGCGTGGTCGTATGCCGCCTTAACGAACTGCTCAATGCTCATTCCGAGGTACATATCGTTGGAATGGCTGCCGGCTCTGCCCTTTGAATCAACCTCAAATGTCAGGCTGCCGTCAAAGCCGCACTTGTGAAGCCGCTTGGCGATCCCCTCCCAATCGGCATAGCCGTCAAACGGGAGCAAATGATAATCGTCAAGAAAATTCGGGTGCTCCGGGTCGGTCATTCCGTGGTTGTCGTCAAGGTGGGTAGAGATAAGATATTTGCCGTACTTGCCGAGCATATCCGAACCGCCGTTATAGCAAAGCTCGTGACCCGAATCATAGGTAAAGCCGACATTCTCAAGCTCGCCGAATTTATCAAGAAGTGCCTTGAGGTAACATTCACCCTCGGTATTTTCAAATCCGATCGTTACTCCCCTCTTGATCGCATAGTCGATTATCTTGCCTATCCGCTCCAATCCGAGCTCGGTCGGAGTATGGTTATCCATTCCGATTATCGCATGCATAACAACTATCGGCACATCGAGATTACAGCAGTTATCAATCGAATTTTTCAACTCCTGCTCCATAATCTTCGCAAGCTCGCCGCTCTCGTCATGCCATAAATCATCCATTGCATAGAACGGCGCATGAATCGAGTGAAAGCCTATCCCGATTTTCGCCGCTTTTTCTGCAACGGCTTCATCGTCCGAGGCACGCTGATTTTTTGTTTCGCAGTAAAAGAACTGGTCAAAGCCGACCGACTTCATTATTTCAATCTGCTCAACGGCAGGGACTTCGTCAAAGTCAAGCCCCGTGCCGAGACAAAGCAAAGGTTTACCGCTCATTTTATTTCTCCTCGAATATATATTCACCCAAACCGAGGCGAATAATCGCACAGCCGTCCTTGCGCTCGTACTCATCGAAGCTGTGTTCAACACCGTTTATGGTAAGCTTTTCGCCCATAATCGGCAGTCTCAGCTCGGTCGTCACGGGAACGGTGCATTTATATGTGAAACCGTCCTCGTTGCACCATTCGCTCATTATAAGTCCTGCGGCAGACTTGTAGCTTGCCTTAACATGCGTCATGCGCTGCTGTCCGTCGGGAAGCTCATCGGCGGTTCTTGTGTCGATCCTCGGCTGAAGAATAACCGTTTCAAAACCTGCCGAGCCCGGCTCAATTCCTGCCATATAGCGGTACATCCACTCAACGACCGAGCCGTAGGCATAGTGGTTGAACGAATTCATGCCGACGTCGCCGAAGCCCTTTTCTTTGGTATATGAATTCCAGCGCTCCCAAATTGTCGTTGCGCCCTGGTCAATGCTGTAAAGCCATGACGGCTCGTTGCGCTGCATGAGAAGAGTATATGCCATCTTGTCCTTGCCGTATTTTGAAAGCGTTGTGCAAAGCGTATATGTTCCGAGGAAGCCTGTTGAAAGTCTGTTGCCGTTCGCCTTTATCTGCTCAACAAGCTCGTCGGCAAGAGTTTTTGCATAGTCATCGTCAACAAGGTCAAAGGCAAGAACAAGGATTTTGTCGGTCTGAGTCTGTCCGATAAGCTTGCCGTCCTTCATATAGTTCTCAACGAAGTACGCATAAGCCTGCTTCCTGAGCTCTTTATAATGCTCGACTCTGTCGGATTTTCCGAGAACCTCGCTCATCTTTATCATGAGGTCGATGTCATGCACGAAATAAACGGACGAAACATAAGTCTTGTCGCACTGATCATATGCAAGCCAATCGCCGAATCGTGCGTTTGCGCCTGCCATGCCGAACTTTACAATGAGCTGTGCTATGTATTTCTCCATCGAAGCGTAATGCTCTTTGAGAAGCTCAACATCGTTGTACATCATGTACATGTTATAGGGCACGATTATGCCAACATCCGTCCAGCCTGCCTCATTCTCGGCGGTACAGCAGCCGCTTTTCGGAATAACCTCCGTGTATGCGCCCTCGTCGCTCTGAGCATCACGGGCGTCCTGCATCCATTTGCGGAAGAAATCTCTTACGTCTGCATTGTATGCGGCGGTCACGCTGAAAGCCTGTGCGTCACCCGTCCAGCCGAAGCGCTCGTCACGCTGAGGGCAATCGGTCGGTATGCCGAGATAGTTTCCACGCTGACCCCAAAGGGTGTTTGAAATAAGCTTATTGACAAGCTCGTTTGAGGTCTCAATCGCTCCGATTTCCTCCGTAACCGAACCGACGACCTCGGAAATAAAATCAAGAATTTCAATGTCATTATCCGCACTTATCTCTACATAGCGGTAGCCGTAGAACGTAAACGTCGGTCTGTAGGTCTCCTCACCCTTGCCGCTGAGAATATATGTCTCTTTGGCGAGAGCGGAACGGAGGTTGATCGTGTAAAGCGAGCCCTTTGCACCGTCATTACCTCTTGAAATTTCGCCGCTGTCGTTCAGGAACTCGGCATAGTGAACATTGGCTGTCGTTCCTCTTTCGCCCTTGAGCGTAAGCTTCGCCCAGCCGACCATTTCCTGCTCAAGGTCGATTATGAGCGTCTGACCCTTTTTGAGAGTCATCGGAAATGCCTTTGGCTCGGCGCAAACGTTTATCTCGCCGTAGTTTGAGCCGTTATATTTAATTCCGTCGTAAACGGTCATTTTCTTTGCTTTGAGGCTGAGCTCGTCACGCACCCGGACGGTCGGACCGATAAACGGAGTAAGCACGCCCTTGAAATAATCGCAAATTGCTGCCTTGTCCCATTTTTCAGTATCATAGCCGACGGTTGACATCTGCTCATAGCTGTCCTGAGTTGCGTCGCAGTATTCGCCGTCCCAGATATCCGCCGTGCGAACGGGACCGCCGACTGTTGCGCTCCAGCTTTCGTCGGTAACAAGAACCGACTTGCCGTCATGCACAATGTTTGCGATAAAAGCAGGCATGTGTGAGCCATAATAACTGCCGACGATTCTGCCCGAGTACCAACCCGTTGAAACAACGGCAAGAATTTTGTTTTTGCCCTCATGAACATAATCCGAAATGTCGTAATTATAGTAAAGAGCACGCTTATGATATTCCGTCCAGCCCGGCTTCATCTCGTCGTTGCCGACACGCTTGCCGTTGATGTAGATGTCAACAATGCCGAGCGCAGAAAAAATCAGCTCGGTCTTGCCGCCGTTCGATATTTCAAAATCGCTTGCGAACATCGGCAGACCGTCGTTATCGACTATCTCGTTATGCTGAAAAAGCCTCGGCATATTCCTGCCCCATGCGTTCTCGGGGTCAAAGTAATTTTCAAACTCGGTGTAAATGAATTTTGCGTTATTCCAAATTTTTTCCATATTGTCCTCCTATGAAAAATATTTTTTATTTAAGATTTTCGGCGGTTTAAGCCGAGATTGGAAATGGAATATCTGATATAATGCCTCCCCTTAAGGGCAGGTGACTTCGGCGGTTAACGCCGAGGACGGAGGGGTTTAGTTCTGATAAAATTTCACTCTCTCAGTCACGTCGCGGCTCTGAACGTCCACCGGACGTTCATTCACTACCGTCGCGACACTTCGCTACCCCGGAGGAGGAGCCTATGCTCAAAACAAGTTTTATCTGATTTTAAGTAAACCCCTCAGTCACGGACAAGCCGTGCCAGCTCCCCTACAGGGGAGCCGAGATAAGCTTCTGCTGACTTTAAAGCATAACCAAGAAATTTACGTTACGTTTCAAGCCTCCCCTTGAGGGTAGCCTTGGTCAGTTTCTGCAAGCCTTGGGTCGATGTGGGCATCGACCCCTACGAAATGTGCCTTTATTCTAATAAGCGTAAGGCGCCATGCCGTTACAAAAAGGACAGAAACGAAAGCTTTCTTATTATGCTCTTGTTTCTGTCCTTAAATGTCTTTTATTTACTTAGTAAGGAAATACCAAACGATGTCAATAACTCTGAAATCCTTGAGAACCTTTACGAGGAACTTAACGATTGTGTCTGCAAGGAGAGTTGTTGCTCCGCCGAGGTCAACAAAATGACTTGTCTCCGCCTCGGGTGCGCCGTCATATTCAAGTGTGAACGGCTGAGTATAGATAACTCCGCCCTCGCCTACGATTTCGGCTCTGACATATGAACCGATCTCGTCCGAGTAATCGTCAAGGTCAATTGTGTTGCCCGTTGCAATAACATTGCCGTCGGCGATCCAATGAACCATATATGCGTCCTGAGTGCTGATTGTGATAGTGTCCTCAACGTCATCGACCGAAACAGCTTTTACTTTCGGAGTAACCGCATCCTGATCGAAAGCAAAAATCGTGCGCTGTTTACCTGCGTTTTCTTCCTCAACGATCTTGCTGTAGGTCTCGGCGAAGCTGTCTGCCAGCTCCAAGCCTACACCTGCCGCCTTGAGCTCCTCAGCCCATGACTGAAGCTCGACCTTACTGCCCATATAGTAGCTTGCGGCAAAAAAAGCGCCGTCCTTCATAGCTGTTTTAAGCTCGGGAATCGTCTTTTCGGGCATACACATAAGAGTGTAGCCAGAGTTGATGATGCCCTCGTTATGGGAATCCGATGTTGCCAGACCGAAAACGTTTCTGCCCGTCGGAACGACCTTCTGAAGCAGGAGATCCCAGAGCTTTCTGTCGTAACGGGTTCTGTAGTCGCCCTTGCTGTTCACGTCGATGCCGAGACATGCGGGATATTTTTCGAGAATGTTTGCGAATTTATCAACTATGTACTTAAACTTGACGTTATCTGTGTTGTAAGCCTCATCATAGTTTGCAACGTTCCTTGCTCCGCTGTACTCGCCCGGGTGATTGATTACGCAAAGTCCGCCGAGCTTATCGACGTTCTTTATCGGGGTTTCATAGTCGCTCGTGCCACCGATTGTGTCATTGCCGTAATTTACGAACCATGAACAAACATGAGCATTGTTGAACGATGTCGGGTTCTGCTCGTTGCCGAAAGGCACTCTGAGCATCGAATTTTCCGCCTTGCCGTTCTCGTCATATTCCGTATAATAATTGCCGTCGTATGTATAGCTCTTGCCGTCCGAAGTCGTGCCCTTTGATAAGAGGCCCTCAATAGGAAGATTTCCCTTTCTGACAGTCATTGCGATTTTAACAGCCTTGTTCGTTGAAGGATCGTCCCAGCCGTAATCCGTTGTTCCGTGGTCGGTAACTGCGAGAATATCAAAATTGTGGTCATAGTGTTTTTCGACGGTCTCTTTCTTTGTCGATGTGCCGTCCGTACCCGTTGTATGGCTGTGAAGGTCTGTCTTATACTGCTTATATGTGCTCCAATCAACGTTGGCATAGGTGCTGTTTATTTTGTAATCAACGTCCTTGTCAATCGCAAACGAGCAAAGAGCCGTACACGATGTCGCAATTGCGGCAGACATGAAGATTGAAATAGCTTTTGTAAGTTTTCTGTTCATGGTCATCCTCCGTTATTTATTGATAATCTCATTGATTACTGCTTTTATATCAACATCTTTATTCTGCGTATCGGAATTCTCCACCGTCAGCGGAACAATGATTTTGTTGACCTGATCGTTATAAAGAAACTGCGGAAAAACGCTGCTTTCGTTTACCGTCGGCTGACTGCCGTACTGAGCGAGCCACCATGTGAAATCATAATAGCCCGACGTGTACCAGGTGTGCATCATATCCTTGATGAACCATGTGTATTCGGGATACATGCAGGTCGATGCGTCAATGGCATTGTCGCATGATATATGGTTATGACCATCGGCAATGCTTTGAGTGTAGCCCTCGGGGAGCGCTGTTCCAAAATCGGCACAGGTTGCACCGAGCGAGGTTCTTGACGTGTCAATAAGAAAATCGCTCTGATATCCGTCATCCGTCAGCACGGGAACTGCCGCCTTGCCGTAATTTGAAATTATAGCAAGCTTCATTCCGTGAGCCGTGGCATCGTCGAGAATTTCTTTTGTTCTGTCCATAACACCGTAGTGATAAGCGTCAAGCTTTTTGATAAGAGCCGCATTTTCGGTCTCGTCAAGCATATAGTCCTTCGCCTGCTCGTAGTATTCATTGGGTACAAAAGTCCAAATACCCGTCAGGTTGCCGAAAAGATCTCTCAGACAATCCTCATAAAGCACGTCCTTGCCCTTTGTAAACACCGTATCAAGCTCGCCGCAAACGGGAGAAAGAAGAAATCCCGAAAGAGCATAGAAAATACAGCGATAAAATACGGTCATTGGGTCGCTGCCCTCAAGGAAGTTACCGATATAATTCATCACGGACTTTGTTTTTATATTGAGGTCACCCGTGAAAAGTCCGCCGACAAGATTTATTCCGTTGAAAGCCGAGGACTGCATTATCACGGTGTCAACGCTGCCGTAGCCGTACTGCTTGAGATAGGTCATTACGACTGCGCCGCCCATGCTCTCGCCCTTGAGAACGACCTTGTCGTGGCGGGTAAGCTCCTTGGTCTTTTCGATATAATCGTTAAGCTCCGCCGCAATGTCAAAAACGTCCTCACGCCAATCGTAATTAAAGCGATTGTCACAGCGATAGCCGTGCTCTGCTGTCGGTTCAACTCTGAATTTGACATCTACCGTTTCATTGAGCGGCTCGCCGTTGTCGTCGCAGGCAACGTCCTTCATCGTGTCGTTTAATATTTTGCTCAAAGAGCCTGCAAAGCTCTCGTAATCGCCCGTTATCCTGAGCATAACAGTCGGGGCGATAAGTCTCGCAACTGCGGAAACTATCGCCGAGGTCTCGGGCATGAAAACGTTATATTCCTCGTCAGTTCCGGGATTAGCGACCAGGTCGGTCATTGCAAAGCCCGTAACATAAACGATCGGCGTATATGAACAGCCGCATTTGTCAGCTGCGTATGAAGAAAATGAGGCGGCGCTGACTGAAAAAGCCAACAGAACCGCAAGAATAACAGAAATTACTTTTTTCATACAAGCCCTCCCCTGTTTCCGATTTCTTTTGTATTATATCATAACTTTTTATCAATATCAATTCTTATTTTATTGAAATTGTCATAATCATTTATACGGAGTGATGCTGATGACAAACGCAAAAAAGCTGCTTACAAACACGCTTCTGCTGACGGCTGCGGCGTTCCTGATGAAAACCGTTGCCGTCAGCTTTAACGTTTATCTTACAAATAAAATCGGTGCGGACGGAATAGGACTTTTTCAGCTCATAGCCACGGTTTACGGCATGGCAATAACCTTTTCCGTTGCGGGAATACGTCTCGCCGCCATGAGAATAGTTGCCGATAATATAGCGCTCGGAAAATACAACGACCGTCAGATAATGCGCCGCTGTCTTGTTTATTCCTTTATCTGCGGCGCTGTTATTGCCGCTCTTTTGGCAGGCTTTTCGGGATTTATCGGTTCAAGATGGATCGGTGACACACGAAGTGTTCCGTCGCTCAAGGTGCTCAGCCTCAGTCTGCCGTTCGTTGCGATGTCGGCAGCGCTCAACGGATATTTTACATCTGTTAAAAAAATAGTCCGCTATACCATTGTTCAGCTTGCGGAACAGGTTTTTAAAATTATCGTAACCGTTTTTATGCTGAAATCTGTTATATCTCACGGACTTGAAGCCTCATGCACGGCGATAGTTTTCGGCATTTCCTCGGCGGAATTTTTCTCACTCATCTGCTCATACACGCTTTACCGATTTTCCGTCTGCAAGCCGAAAGAAACAGAAAACGGACGTGACATCTGGAAAAGGATTTTCAAAATTGCAATTCCGGATACCGTAGGCTCGGAGATGCGCTCTATTCTTATGACCGTCGAACACCTGCTTATCCCCGTCGGCTTCCGCAAATCGGGCAGCGATCCGCAGGCGGCGCTCGCAACATACGGCGTTATCCACGGTATGTCGCTTCCGCTCGTGCTCTACCCCTCCGCCCTGCTCTCTTCGCTCTCTGGACTTCTTGTTCCCGAGATATCCGCCCTGCACATTTCGGGCAATAAGCCGAGAATAAACTACATGATAGCCAGAGTTC
>CAVGRW010000045.1:0-16247 GCA_963631735.1 Bacteroidaceae bacterium
TTATATGCAAGTTCTCTGTAATTCCAGATATCTCTCCAATATTGGAGATTTTTTCCGTTAGGCTCAATAACTGTTTTTCTCAAGTTGAAAACCCTCTCGTTATTTTTTTGCACACATAAAATTATATCATATACATTATGTAATAGTCAATACACGAAAGTCCTGCAACGTCAAATAAAAAGCTTCGCTAAACCTTGACACTGCACGCTTTTTCTGCGATAATGTATTATGTATTTATATAACTGTTAAAAGGGGAACTTGCAATGACAGACAACGAAAAACTCGCTGAGCTTTTGTTTCCGAATATAACAAAAACTCTCGAGGACTATGAAAAGATATATCCTGAAAGAGGTCTTTCCGAGGGCGCAAGAGTTTCAAGATTTGCTCCGAGTCCGACGGGCTTCCTTCACCTCGGCGGACTTTTTGCCGCAATGATTTCAAAGCTCACGACCCGTGCAACCGATGACGGAGTTTTCTTCCTCAGAATTGAGGATACGGACAAGAAGCGTGAGATCGAGGACGGTGTTTCTGCAATCATCAAGGGACTTGCCGATTTCGGCGTAACCCCAGATGAGGGCGTAATGGGTTTTGAGACGGAAAGCGGAGCATACGGTCCGTATCAGCAGAGCAAGCGCAAGGACGTGTATCAGGCTATCGCAAAATCGCTTGTTCAGCAAGGTATGGCTTATCCGTGCTTCTGCTCCGAGGAGGAACTTAACGAAATTCGTGCCGAGCAGGAAAAGGCAGGAACGGATATTCAGGGCTATTTTGGCGAATGGGCAAGGTGCCGCAATCTCACTTTTGAACAGCAGGAGGAGAAAATTAAGGCAGGCTGCCCCTATACTCTTCGGCTTCGTTCACCCGGACAGGCAGATCACAGGATAAAGTTTGACGATATGATCAAGGGCAAGATTGAAATGCCCGAGAATATACAGGATGTTGTACTTCTCAAAACGGACGGAATTCCGACCTATCATTTTGCACATGCGGTCGATGACCATTTCATGAGAACAACTCATGTTGTCAGAGGTGACGAGTGGATTTCCTCCGTGCCGCTTCACATTCAGCTTTTCAAGGCTTGCGGCTTTAAGGTGCCCAAGTATGCTCACATTTCCCCTATCATGAAAGAGGACAACGGCGGCAAGAGAAAGCTTTCCAAGCGTAAGGACCCCGAGGCTTCCGTTTCGTTCTATTCCGAGAGCGGATATCCGAAGGAGAGTGTTATCGAATATCTTCTGACTATTGCCAACTCAAACTTTGAAGATTGGCGCAAGGCGAACAAGACTGCGCCGCAGAGTGCTTTCCCGTTCAATCTTAAAAAGATGAGCGCAAGCGGAGCGCTGTTCGACCTCAACAAGCTCAATGATGTCAGCAAAAATGTTATTTCGCTCATGACAGCCGACGAGGTCTACGATAAGGCAACGGCATGGGCAAAGGATAACGATGCAGAGCTTTATGCGCTTCTCAGCGGCAATGCCGAGTTTGCAAAGGGCATTTTCTCCATCGACAGAGGAACGGCAAAGCCCCGTAAGGATATTGCAAAGTGGGATGAGGTAAAGAATTATATTTCGTATTTCTATGATGAGCTTTACACTCCCGACTACACGCTTCCCGAAAATATAAGCAAAGAGGATGCAGCTGCTATCCTCGAAAAATACATTGAAGTTTTTGACGCATCGGACGATAAGGACACTTGGTTTGCAAAAATCAAGGAGCTCTGCGAGCCGCTCGGCTACACTCCGAACGTCAAGGAATATAAAAAGAACCCCGACGCATTCAAGGGCCATGTCGGCGACGTTTCGACGGTTATCAGAATTGCGATAACCTCTCGCCGCAACACGCCCGACCTTCACTCCATCATAGCTCTTTTGGGCGGAGAGAAAGTCAAGGCAAGACTCAATGAAGCAATCACGTCATACAAATAATCGGAGGTCACCATGGAAGAAAAGAAAATTTCATCAAATTTTATACATGATTTTATCGACGAGGATCTTGCAAGCGGAGTCAAGTCCCGTGTTCAGACAAGATTTCCGCCCGAGCCGAACGGATATCTCCACATCGGTCACGCAAAGGCGCTTTGCATAGATTTCAGCACGGCGGAAAAATACAACGGAATCTGCAATCTTCGTTTTGATGACACAAACCCCTCCCGTGAGGACGTTGAATATATCGACGCCATCAAGGAGGACATCAAGTGGCTCGGTTTCCACTGGGAAAACGTGTTCTTTGCCTCAAGTTATTTCGATTTTGTTTATGAATGTGCAATCAAGCTCATCAAGGACGGCAAGGCATATGTTGATGATCTCAGCGCGGATGAGATAAGAGAGTACAGAGGCACCCTCACCGAGCCTGGCAGGGAAAGCCCCTACCGCAACAGAAGCGTTGAGGAAAATCTCGACCTCTTTAAGCGCATGACGGACGGCGAATTCGGCAACGGCGAAAAGGTTCTCAGAGCCAAGATCGACATGTCATCGCCGAACCTCAATATGCGTGACCCCGTTATCTACAGAATTTCTCATGTTTCACATCACCAGACGGGCGACAAGTGGTGCGTATATCCGATGTATGATTTCGCTCATCCGCTTTCGGACGCAAAGGAGGGGGTAACCTTCTCCCTTTGCTCACTTGAGTTTGAAAATCACAGACCGCTTTACAATTGGGTTGTTGAGCAGATTGGCTTCGACGAGCCGCCGAGACAGATTGAGTTTGCACGTCTTAACATCAACTACTGTGTAACGAGCAAGAGAAAGTTGCTTGAAATGGTTAACAAGGGCATTGTTTCGGGCTGGGACGACCCGAGAATGATAACCCTCTGCGGCATGAGAAGACGCGGTTACAGCGCCGCCGCAGTCAGGGATTTCATTGACAGGGTAGGCGTTTCCAAGGCGGACAGCATGGTTGATTACGGCTTGCTTGAAGCCTGCGTAAGAGATGATCTCAATGCCAAGGCGCCTCGTGCAATGGCTGTTCTCCGTCCGCTCAAGGTCGTTATCGACAACTACCCCGAGGGACAGAGCGAGGAATTTGAGGTTGAGCTTCATCCCGAACACCCCGAGTTTGGCACAAGAAAGGTCACATTCTCCCGTGAGCTTTACGTTGAGCAGGAGGACTTTATGGCTGAGCCCGTAAAGAAATACTTCAGACTTTTCCCCGGCAACGAGGTTCGCTTCAAGAGTGCATATTTTGTTAAGTGCAACAGCTATGATACGGACGAGGACGGCAACGTCACATGCCTGCATTGCACATATGACCCCGAGAGCCGAGGCGGAAATTCTCCCGACGGACGCAAGGTCAAGGGTACTATCCATTGGGTCAATGCCAACGACTGCAAGCCGTGCGAGGTTCGCCTTTACGACAGACTTTTCAGCGCCGAGGAACCGGGCAAGAACGGCGACTATTTCGACGATCTCAACCCCAACTCGCTTGAGGTTATTGATAATTGCCTGCTTGAGGGCGGATTTGAAAACGCAAAGCCCGGCGACACGTTCCAGTTCATGAGAAACGGATATTTCTGCGTTGACAAGGACAGCACCGAGGACAAGCTTGTGTTCAACCGCACAGTTGCGCTCAACTCGTCGTGGGGCAAATAAAGGAGCTGAAAACGATGAAAATATTCAACAGAATCGTGGTTTGTCTGGCAACTCTTGCAATTTTCCCGGTTATGTATTTTATGAATATTGTCAGGGCTGTTGTTTCGATCTCCGAGGATTCCTCGCTTTATACAATACTTTCAAAGCTCGCCGAGGAGACGGCAAGCAGTGCGATGGAGATCACGTTTTCCGTCAAGGAGATATTCAAGTATATCAGTGAAGGCAGCGTTTCGTTCGTCGGAATGAAATTTGACCTTTCAAAGATACCTGCCGAGCTGCTTGCGGGCAAGAATTGGGCGATTGCCTCCGGAGTGCTGATTGCAATTGCGCTGATTATTGCGATAGTCATTATCGGCTGTGCACTTTTTACAAACGCTTACAAGACCATTACGGCTCTCGGCGCAGGCGGAGCGGTTTGCTGTTTTGCTGCTCTCAGATGCTTTGTTAGATTTTCCGCTCCGTACATGAGCGGCTCAATTGACATCGGTGATATACTTGCCAATGCCTTGGTAGGCGAGAGCAATAATTTGCTCGGCTCGATAGGAACGTCAATACTCAAGGGCGCAATTTCCGTCGATTCGTTTACGCTCGGAAATGCAGTAACACTCAGCTTGATTTTCTTCATCGGAGTTGCGCTTTGGGAGCTTGCATATGTTGTAACGCTTCCCGAGAAGAAACCGGCAAGGGTAAAAAAATAAATTGAATTGATTTAAAGCCGCTCGGCTTGAGATGTATTGCATTTCAGGCTCGGGCGGATTTTTTATGCCCGAAAATTATCCGTAAGCCCTTATATAGATAAAAATGTATTAGATAACGGTATATTCAATAAATGATTTATTTATTATAATGCCTATCCTCAAAAATAAAAATTGCAATAAAAAAAGAGACGAATTTTTGAAAAATTGTCGATTTTGAGCCATTTTGGCAGAATTTAATTCGATAAATGTGTTTACTATTTAATTTTAATGTGGTATAATGTATCAGCATTATAATGTTGTATTGTGGGCTCTCGGAGTGTTAATATTTTAACAGACTGTTTTTATTCCGTTTCGACCGTCCGCATACGGCTAAACTGTTGTAAAGGAGGAACAACTTAAATGCTCAAGAAAATCAGCAAAATCCCGTTCAAAGGAACACCTGAGCAGGAGGCACAGCTTAAAGCAGTAATTGAGGAGTGCAAGGACAACAAGAGCTTGCTCATGCACGTTATGCAGCAGGCACAGGCCATATACGGATACCTTCCGTTTGAAGTGCAGACCATGATTGCCGACGGTATGAACGTACCGCTCGAGAAGGTTTACGGAGTATCCACTTTCTACGCTCAGTTTGCGCTTTCCCCGAAGGGAGAGTACAACATCTCTGTTTGTCTCGGTACGGCTTGCTACGTTAAGGGCTCGCAGGAGCTTCTTGACAAGATCTGTGAGGAGCTCGGAATCGGAGCAGGCGAATGCTCGGATGACGGAATGTTCTCGGTTGAGGCTTGCCGCTGTATCGGCGCATGCGGTCTTGCACCCGTTCTCACCGTTAACGATGAGGTTTACGGAAAGCTTGTAGCAGACGATGTACCCGGCATTCTTGCCAAATACAGAGCATAATTACGGAGAAAAATCATGCGTGAGCTGTCATTGAATGTTCTCGATATCGCGCAGAATTCCATTTCTGCCAACGCTTCGTTAATTGAGATTGAGATTATCGGGGACACAAAGAAAAACGAGCTGCTGATAGGAATTTACGACAACGGCAAGGGAATGACCCCGGAGCAGGTCAGAAATGTTCAGGACCCGTTCTTCACGACCAGAACAACGAGAAAGGTCGGTATGGGGATTCCTCTGTTCAAGCTGGCGGCGGAGCAGACGGGCGGAAGCCTCTGCATTGAGTCCGAGGTCGGCGTCGGAACGAAGGTCAAGGCGCTTTTTAAGACCGACAGTATTGATTATACGCCGCTCGGCGATATTGAGTCCACTATCATCATGCTCATCACCATGAACACAGACCGTAATTTTATCTATCGGCTGAAGGTCGATGAAAAAGAATTCACTCTTTCCACTTCCGAGCTTAAAGGAATACTCGGAGACGTGCCGCTTAATGAGCCGTCGGTTACTCAGTGGATAAAAGAGTACCTGCATGAACAAACACAAACTATCCGTGGAGGTGTACTGTAAATGAAATCACTTGAAGAGTTGCTCGCCATCCGTGATAAGGCTAAGGCGGCAATGACAGACCGTGAGGGTACAGGCGACGGAATCCGTGTCGTAGTCGGCATGGCAACCTGCGGAATCGCAGCAGGCGCACGTCCCGTTCTCAACGCTTTCGTTGACGAGGTCGCAAAAAGAAATCTTAAAAACGTTACGGTTGCTCAGACAGGCTGCATCGGTATGTGCCAGTACGAGCCAATCGTTGAGGTTTTTGAACCCGGCAAGGATAAGGTAACTTATGTTCAGGTCAGCCCCGAGAAGGTTGCCGAAATCGTTGCTTCCCATATTGTAAACGGCAATCCGGTTGTTGAATACACCGTTGGCGCTGTTGTAAAAGATTAAGGAGGAAAAACAATGTATCGTTCACACGTTCTTGTCTGCGGCGGTACCGGATGTACTTCCTCACACAGTGCCGAGATCATTGAAAAGCTTGAGCAGGAGCTCAAAGCCAAGGGTCTCGAAAACGAGGTTAAAGTAATCAAAACCGGCTGCTTCGGACTTTGCGCATTAGGTCCGGTCATGATCGTATATCCCGAAGGCTGTTTCTACAGCGAGGTTAAGGTTGAGGACGTTCCCGAAATCGTCGAGGAGCATCTTCTCAAGGGTCGTATGGTCAAGAGACTTCTCTATGAAGAGACAGTTCATCAGGATGATATCAAACCGCTCAATGAAACCAATTTCTACAAGAAGCAGCACAGAGTTGCGCTTCGTAACTGCGGCGTTATCGACCCTGAAAATATTGAAGAATATATCGCAATGGACGGCTATCAGGCTCTTGCAAAGTGTCTGACAGAGCTCACACCCGATGAGGTTATCCAGATCGTTAAGGATTCGGGACTCAGAGGTAGAGGCGGCGGCGGATTCCCCACAGGTCTCAAGTGGAGCTTCACCGCTAAGAACACAGCCGACCAGAAGTATGTTGTATGTAACGCCGACGAGGGTGACCCGGGCGCATTCATGGATCGTTCCGTTCTTGAGGGCGACCCCCACTGTATCGTTGAGGCTATGACGATCTGCGGTTACGCAACAGGCGCAACTGAGGGTTACGTGTACGTCCGTGCCGAGTATCCTATCGCCGTTCACCGTCTTGATGTTGCTATCAAGGAAGCTCGTGAAGCAGGACTTCTCGGTAAGAACATATTCAATTCAGGCTTTGACTTCGATCTTCATATCCGTCTCGGCGCAGGCGCATTCGTTTGCGGTGAAGAGACTGCACTTATGACTTCAATCGAAGGCAACCGCGGTGAGCCGCGTCCCCGTCCGCCGTATCCGGCAGTTAAGGGTCTTTTCGGCAAGCCGACAACAGAAAACAACGTTGAGACATTTGCCAACATTCCGCAGATCATTCTTCACGGCGCTGAGTTCTTTAACTCAATGGGTACGGAGAAGTCATCGGGTACCAAGGTATTTGCTCTCGGCGGAAAGATCAACAACACAGGTCTTGTTGAAATCCCGATGGGTACGACACTTCGTGAGATCATTGAGGATATCGGCGGCGGAATTCCGAACGGCAAGAAATTCAAGGCTGCTCAGACAGGCGGTCCGTCGGGTGGATGTATTCCTGCTTCCCTTATGGATACTCCGATCGACTACGATAACCTTACCGCTATCGGCTGTATGATGGGTTCGGGCGGACTTATCGTTATGGATGAGGACAACTGTATGGTTGATATCGCTAAGTTCTTCCTTGACTTCACGGTTGATGAGAGCTGCGGTAAATGTACTCCGTGCCGTATCGGTACAAAGAGAATGAGAGAGCTTCTTGAGAAGATTACCGACGGTAAGGCTACTCTTGAGGATCTTGACGAGCTTGAAACTCTTGCTCATTATATTAAGGACAATTCACTTTGCGGTCTCGGTCAGACAGCTCCGAACCCTGTTCTTGCAACACTTCGCTTCTTCAAGGATGAGTATATCGCTCACATTGTTGACAAGAAGTGCCCGGCAGGCGTTTGTAAGAAGCTTGTTTCCTATTCAATCGAGGCTGATAAGTGTAAGGGCTGTACAGCCTGCGCCAGAAAGTGCCCCGTCGGTGCTATCTCGGGTGCTGTTAAGACAGCTCATACTATCGACACAAGCAAGTGCGTAAAGTGCGGCGTATGTATGGATACCTGCCGCTTCGGCGCAATCATTAAGAAATAAGGAGGATGTCAGAAATGGAAATGGTTAATATCAAAATCAATGGCATGCCTCTGAGTGTGCCGAGCGGAATTACGATTCTTGAAGCTGCCCGCTATGCAGGAATCGAAATCCCGACACTTTGCTACCTTAAAAAGATAAATCAGATCGGTGCATGCCGTATCTGCATGGTTGAGGTCAAGGGTGCAAGAAGCCTTGTTGCTTCCTGCGTGTTCCCCGTAAACGAGGGAATGGAGATCCTCACCAATTCCGACAGAGTTCGCAATTCAAGAAGAACAACTCTTGAGCTTATTCTTTCAACTCATGAGCGCAAGTGCCTCTCCTGTGTAAGAAGCACAAACTGCGAGCTTCAGAAGCTCTGTAAGGAATATGGCGTTGAGAACGAGAGCAAGTTTGACGGCATAACACCCGACTATGCTTATGATGATTCAATGCCTCACATGATTCGTGACAACAGCAAGTGTATCCTTTGCCGCCGCTGCGTTGCAGCCTGCGATGAGCAGGGCATCTCCGTTATCGGAGCTAACGCCCGTGGCTTTGATACATGCATCACATCTCCCTTCGAGAGAGAGATTAAGGAATTCTCATGTATTGCCTGCGGTCAGTGTATCGTAAATTGCCCGACAGGTGCACTCCGTGAGAAGGATGACACACCGAAGGTACTTGAAGCTATCAACGATCCCGAGAAGTACGTTGTTGTTCAGACAGCTCCGGCTGTAAGAGCGGCTCTCGGCGAGGAGTTCGGTCTCCCGATCGGTACAGACGTTGAGGGCAAGATGGTTGCCGCTCTCCGCCGCCTTGGCTTCGACAAGGTATTCGATACCGATTTCTCCGCTGACCTTACTATTATGGAAGAGTCAAACGAGCTTATCGAGAGAATTACAAACGGCGGCGCACTCCCGATGATCACCTCCTGTTCACCGGGTTGGGTTAAGTATTGCGAGCATTACTATCCCGAGCAGCTTGACCACCTTTCAACATGCAAGTCACCTCAGCAGATGTTCGGCGCAACACTCAAGACATGGTATGCTCAGAAGATGGATATTGATCCTGCTAAGATTGTCAGCGTCAGCGTAATGCCTTGTACCGCTAAGAAGTTCGAGGTTGGCAGAGACGATCAGAGCGCATCGGGCTATGCCGATGTTGATATCTCTATCACGACTCGTGAGCTTGCAAGAATGATCAAGAGTGCAGGCATCAGCTTCAATTCACTTCCCGATGAGACCTATGACAGTCCTCTCGGCGAGGGTTCGGGCGCAGCCGTTATCTTCGGCGCAACAGGCGGTGTTATGGAGGCAGCTCTCCGTACCGCAGTTGAGAAGATTACGGGTCAGGCTCTTGATAACGTTGATTTCACTGAGGTTAGAGGCATGGAGGGTGTTAAGGAAGCCACATACACAGTCGGCGATCTCAGCATCAAGGTAGCCGTTGCAAGCGGCACAAAGAACGCAAAAACACTCATGGAGCAGATCAAGAACGGTACAAGCGAGTATCAGTTCATTGAGATCATGGGTTGCCCGGGCGGATGTATCAACGGCGGCGGACAGCCGATCGTTTCCGCAGCGGTTCGCAACTTTGAAGATTTCAGAAGCAAGCGTGCTTCCGTTCTTTACACCCTTGATAAGAACAACGAAAACCGTAAGTCACATGAGAATTCGGCTATCAAGCGTGTATATGACGAGTTCTTCGGCGAGCCGGGCAGCCATAAGGCACACGAGGTTCTCCACACAACTTACGTTAAGCGCGGACTTTACAACAACTGAACAAAATAAAATTACAGCAGAGATGAGAAATCACCTCTGCTGTTTTTATGTTGAAAATTTTCCTAAATTGATTTTTCATATTATATTCAATGTGAATACTCCTTGAATTTGGATTTGTAATGTATCATAACCTGTAGTCAAGTGAAATTAAAGCACAATTTGTAGGGCGTGATGACTGTTGCATCAAGAAAGAATAATGTATAGTTATTTCAACACAGAAATTTTTTCCTGCGGAGAGACGCTAAAAAGAGCCGTTTTTTAAACGGGGTTTGCTTTAAGATGCAGTGAAATAAAATCACTATAAAGAGTTACTGTTTACGTGATTTAATTTCACGACAAAGAATGAAAGAGCATAAATCTTGTAGGCTCCCCTACAAGGGAGCCCAATATAGTTTCTGCTTCTTTTAAGCATCGTCTGATTTATTTGCAGTGAATTAAAATCACTGCATAGCAAGACACCGCTTCGTGATTTAATTTCACAGTACATATTTTAAGCTCTTTACGCTTTTAATGTTGCGTGAAGGCAAATCACTATTCATCAGAATATTATTCTCGTGATTTTATTTCACTGTATGTAGTTTGTGTTATTTTCTTGGTTCGATGTGGGCATCGAGCCCTACGAATTGTGCGTTTTCAAAATCACGCCGTTCCCTGCAAAGACGGCAAGAAGGATCGGCAGAAATTCAATTTAGTGTGGGTTGCAACAAATTGGCTGAGGGAGCGGTCATGTACAGAGACCGGACGGCATAACAAGACAAAAATTTTAACAAAAACAGGGCAACAAAAATCTCCTATGTCGGAATAAGCAAACTGACATAGGAGATAAATTTATATTTATTTTTTATCGGAAAGCCCAAGGATATAATCGGCAGAAACATTATAAAATTTACATAATATAATGAGGCTTTCAATGGGCAAATTTCGCTTTTTGTTTTCATACATTCCGTATGCCTGCTTTGTAATTTTCAGAACCTTGGCAACATCCTCCTGCTTTAAGTCGTTGTCTACACGCAAATCATATAATCGTTTTGTATAATCCATAACAGTAAATCCTCCTATTACGATTATAAACAAAATGTTTCATAGACTCTTGACAGTAAACAAATTGTTTGCTATAATTTTGGTAAACAATTTGTTTATTATACAAGTGAATTCATTTGTTATTCTATTTTACACAGGAGGCGGTAAGAAATATAAAGGGCTATAATGGTAAAAACAAATTTGGTTTAAAGACGGAGGAAACATATGAAAAAAATTATTGCTTTGATTTTATCACTCAATCTTATTTTTATCTTTGCATCATGTGAAATAGCTGAAAGCTGCAATCATTCATGGAAAGCGGCAACATGTACGGATCCCGAAATATGTGAAATATGCGGAAAAACACGTGGAGAACCGTTAGGACATTCGTGGGAAGATGCTACCTGTTATTCGCCTAAAACATGTAAGGTTTGCGGTGCTGTAGAGGGAGATGTTTTAGACCATGTTTATGTAAACACGGTGTGTGTTTATTGCGGGCGTAATGAACGCTCTCTTTCGGAGTTTGGATTTTATGATTTAAATATCGAAAACAGATTTGTACTCATATCTTCATACAATTTAACAGAAGGTTTTGTATTATCTGATGATGACAGCGAATATAATATTTATACGTTGCATGACGGATATTTTGAATCGTATCATAATTATGTAACAACGGGAAATGAAGAGACAAACAAAATAATGTATTCAATTGAAAGTGAAGATAGTATTGTAATAACTGCAAACGGGACAGTTGAAAAAATATATGACAGAGTTATAATTGATGAAAGCAGCAAGGCGTTTATATTAAAGTTGATATTGCCGAGCGGCAGTGAACGTTGGTGGCTGTCGTATAATTCCGTTGATTGGAAAAAGGCACCCGAAAAAACGGAAAAAGGCGTAAAATTGTATTTGAATAATTTCGACTGATCGAGAAAGCATTATTTTGAATAAAAGGGAGGAGCATATCATAACCGATATGCTCCTCATGAATTTTTTATTTTTCTGCGGCGGCTTCGATTTCTTTGCGGATCTCGTCCGCACCCTCGCCGTTGGAGGCTGAGAACGGAATGATTTTCACATCGCCGAACTCCGCAAGCTCCGTGTGGATAGCTTCCATACGCTTGGTGCGTTCGGTTTTGTTGAGTTTATCGCTCTTTGTCATAACAACGATGAAATCATAGCCTGCCGACTGCATGAAGCGCATCATGTCAAGGTCGTCCTTCGTCACGGGGTGGCGCATGTCCGTCAGCTGAACAACAAGGCGAATATTTCTGTCGGAGGTAAAATAGCCCTCCATGAGATCTGCCCAACGCTTTTTCTCGTTGAAATTGACCTTGGCGTAGCCGTAGCCCGGCAAGTCAACCAGCTTTATTCCGTCGCAGTCAAAAAAATTGACCGTGACCGTCTTGCCCGGAACTGAGCTGACTCTTGCAAGATTTTTCCTGTTGAGAATCTTATTGAGCATGGACGATTTGCCGACATTTGAACGTCCCGCAAATGCAATCTCAATATGCTCGCTTGCAGGGAGCTGCTGAGCTGTGCCGTATGAAGCCTCGTATTTTACTTTGTCAAATCTCATTTGTTTATCCTCAGATTCGCATTGCCGTGTAGCCCGACTCTTTCTGTGCTACTGCGGCGATGCTTTTTCTTTCTTTTTCTTCCTTGGGCGTCACAAGCGCAATTTCAAATACCTCGTCCAATTCCGTAACGGGGACAAAATTCAGCGCCGCTTTAACCTTTTCGTCAATCTCGCTGAGGTCGGAAACGTTTTTCTGCGGAATTATGACCGTCTTGATTCCCATTCTGTACGCCGCCATCGTCTTTTCACGCAAGCCGCCGATCGGGAGGACTCGTCCTCTCAGCGAAATTTCGCCCGTCATGGCTACAAACTGATTGACAGGGGTGTTCGTGAGAGCCGAGAGCAGCGCAGTTGCCATCGTCACACCTGCCGACGGACCGTCTTTCGGAACCGCACCCTCGGGAACGTGAATATGGATGTCCTTTTCCTTATAGAAATTATGATTAACTCCATATTTATCCGCCTTGCTTCTGATGAAGCTGACCGCCGCCATTGCCGATTCCTTCATGACATCGCCGAGCGAGCCTGTCAGCTCAACCTTGCCTGTTCCGTCGAAAACAGCCGCTTCAACCTGAAGCATTTCGCCGCCGACGCTTGTCCATGCAAGTCCGTTTACAACGCCGATTTCGGTGTCCTTATCAACCGAGAGCGGAAGATATTTTTTCGGCCCGAGCAGTTTTTCAAGGTTTGTTTCCTTAACGGTGAGTGATTTTGCTTCACCGCCGACGATTTCCGCCGCCGCCTTTCTGCAAAGTGCGGCAATTTTCTGCTCAAGCTTTCTTACGCCTGCCTCACGGGTGTAGCCGTCGATCAGCGCATAAAGCGCCTTGTCGTTTATCTTGAAAGTTCTGCCGTTGAGTCCGTGTAGCTTCGCCTGCTTCGGCACAAGATGCTTCTTGGCAATGTTGAATTTTTCCTCGTTCGTGTAGCCCGGGAGCTCGATGATCTCCATTCTGTCAAGCAGGGGAGCGGGAATAGTCGAAGCGTCGTTTGCCGTCGTAATGAACATGACCTTGCTCAGGTCAAATTCAAGCTCAATATAGCGGTCAACAAACGTGCTGTTCTGCTCGCCGTCAAGCGCTTCAAGCAAAGCCGACGACGGGTCTCCCTTGTAATCCGAACCGAGCTTGTCGATTTCGTCGAGCAGGATAATCGGGTTCTGTGTGCCTGCCTGCTTAACTGCGTTTATAATTCTGCCCGGCATTGCGCCGATATAGGTCTTTCTGTGACCTCGGATTTCAGCCTCGTCGCTTGTGCCGCCGAGTGAAATTCTCGCAAAGCTTCTGCCCATTGCCGCTGCAATGCTCTTTGCAATCGAGGTTTTACCGACACCCGGAGGGCCTACAAGGCAAAGCGTTTGACCGTAGCAGCCGTCCGAAAGCGAACGCACGGCAAGAGCTTCAATAATTCTTTCCTTAACCTTATCAAGACCGTAATGGTCGTGGTCGAGCACCTTTCTCGCATGAGCAAGGTCGAGTTTATCCACAGAATATTTGTGCCACGGAAGCTCAAGACAGGTTTCGAGATAAACTCTGATAACCGTCGCTTCGGGTGATGTTGAGGACATTTTTTCGAGCCTTGCACACTCCTTGAGAAGCTTCTTTTCCGATTTTTCATCAAGTCCGAGCGCAAGAATTTTTTCTCTGAATTCATCACATTCCGCCTGCGGAGAAAGTCCGTCGTTCAGCTCCTCGGAAATAATCTTCATCTGCTCGTGAAGATAATATTCACGCTGGCTCTTGTCGATATTCTCCTGAACCTTTTGATTTATCTCGTTTTCGAGCTTCATCAGGTCGCCCTCGTTGGCAAGCAGACAGCAGACCTTTTCAAGGCGCTTGAGCGGATTGATTTCGTTGAGAATTTGCTGACGCTTTTTGTATTCGAGCATGATGTTCGAGCCGATGTAGTCGGCAAGCTCACCGGGATCATTCTTTTCAAGCACGTCGAGAATTATCTCGGCAGGCATCTGCGGAACGACCTCGGCATAATCCTCAAAATAGTCCTTCGTCTGACGAACAAGAGCGGTTGCATAGTCCTTGTCGTCCGATTTTACGCTGATTTCACGGCGGATTTTAACGTCCGTAATCAGATACGGGTCGCACTGAAGCATATCAACCATAGTTGCCCTTGAAATTCCGTCAACCGAGACACGAACCGTGTCGCTGTTCGGCAGGCGTAGGATATGGCTGATTTTTGCAATCGTGCCTATTTTAAAAAGCTTATCAAAGTCAGGCTCATCGTCCCTGACATCCTTTTGGGCGACAAGGAAAATCTGCTGATCGTCTGCCATGGCGGCTTTGATAGCCTGTAATGAACGGGTTCTTCCGACGTCAAAGGTTATCCCCATACCCGGGAAAACAACCAAGCCCCTGAGAGCGACGGTCGGCATGACCCTGTATTCCGATGGTTTATTCAAAAAATCAACTCCGATATTTCGTGTATATGCTGACATTATACATTAAAAATAGAACTTTTTCAACCTAAAAACTTTACCAAAGCTGTTGAAAAATAGTGTTTTGAATGATAAAATTAGATATATTATATTTTCGGAGCGAATTATGGAAAGACATCAGCTGATTGAGCGCAGCATAATTAAAAAATACAGAAAAACAATATGGAACAATTTCGTCGGAGCGATAAAGGATTACAAGCTTATCGAGCCTGACGATAAAATCGCCGTCTGCATTTCGGGCGGTAAGGATTCGATGCTCCTTGCCAAGTGTATGCAGCATTTGCAGAAGTACAGCGATTTTCATTTTGATGTTGAATACATTGTCATGGATCCGGGATACGTCGGCAACAATAGGGCGAAGATCATTGAAAATGCGGAAATTATGGATATTCCGATAAGAATTTATGACTCGCCGATTTTTGAGACGGTTTATGCCGCAAATGGCGGTTCACCGTGCTATCTTTGCGCCCGAATGAGAAGGGGATATCTCTATAAATTTGCGCAGGATCTCGGCTGCAACAAAATTGCACTCGGGCATCATTTTGATGATGCAATCGAAACAACGCTGATGAGCATGCTCTACGGCGCAGAGATAAAGACGATGATGCCGAAGCTCAAGAGTACGAATTACGAGGGCATGGAGCTTATCCGACCGCTTTATATGGTCAGAGAAAAGGATATTATTTCATGGGCGAGATACAACGAGCTTGAATTTATCCGCTGTGCCTGCAAGGTAACTCAGGCGAATGAGGAAGCAAATAACGGCTCGAAGCGCCAAGAGGTCAAAATGCTCATTAAGAAGCTTAAGGAGGAAAATGACAACGTGGACATGAACATTTTCAAGAGTGTTCACAATGTCAACCTTGCAACGATAATCGGCTACCGTGACTGCGACGGCGGCGAGCTTCATTCGTTTACCGAAACCTATGATAAGTGAGGAACAGCTATGCTTTTTATTGAATATCCTAAGTGCTCAACCTGCCAAAAGGCGAAAAAGTGGCTCGACGAGCATAACATTGATTACACCGACAGACATATAAAAGAGGAAAATCCGACCGTCGATGAGCTGAAAGCATGGGTCGAGGCGAGCGGAATTGAGATCAAAAAGCTGTTCAACACGAGCGGCATGCTTTATAAGTCGCTGAACCTGAAAGAAAAGCTCCCGACAATGACCGATGAGGAGAAATTTGACCTGCTCGCAACGGACGGAATGTTGGTAAAGAGACCGCTGATTGTTGACGGCAATACTGTCCTGACCGGCTTCCGTGAGGCGGAATGGAAGAAACATTTTGATATTGAGTGAAAAATTTGAAAAAACACTTGATTTTCACTTTGTGTTCGGGTATAATATTAAAGCTATGTGTCACACGAGTTTTGATCGTGTAGTATCAATTAAATAGTGAAAATGAATTTGGAGAGTTGTCCGAGCTGGCCGAAGGAGCACGATTGGAAATCGTGTAACAGGTCAAAGCCTGTTCGAGGGTTCGAATCCCTTGCTCTCCGCCA
>CAVGRW010000046.1:0-16206 GCA_963631735.1 Bacteroidaceae bacterium
ACCTCATCCGAGCGGCGCAATCCGCCGCCCACCTTCCCCTCAAGGGGAAGGCTGAATAATTTGCACATGTACCCCGAAAGGAAAGAACATATGAAAGCAGAATACAAGGCAGCAGCCAAAATAAACCTCATGCTCGATATCCTCAGAACGCTTGACAACGGATATCACAGCCTGTTTATGATAATGCAGTCGGTCGGACTTTACGACACGGTGAGCGTCGAAACGACGGACGACAAAAAAATCACGATATCGTGCAGTGAAGCGGCTCTGCCATGCGACAAATCGAACATAGCATACAAGGCGGCGCAGGCGTTTTTTGACTATACAAAAATCAAAAATACGGGCATAAAAATTCACATTGAAAAGAACATTCCGTTTGCCGCAGGCATGGCAGGCGGCAGTGCTGACGGTGCGGCGGTGATTGCCGCACTCAACGACATCTTCTCTGCAGGCTTGACCTTAAAGGAGCTTTGTGCGATCGGCGTTAAGGTCGGTGCGGATGTCCCGTTCTGCCTGACGGGCGGTACATGCGTCGCACAGAACATCGGTGAAATTCTTTCTCCGCTTCCCGATCTCTCCGATTGTTGGATCGTGCTTGCGAAGCCCGAGAGGGGAGTCTCAACCAAGGAGGCTTATTCCGCCTTTGATGCGGCGCAGAATATTCGCCATCTCGACACATGCGGAATGTTGTACGCTGCATCGCAGGGCGACCTTTATGAGATGTGCCGCCGCTGTAAAAATATTTTTGAACAGCTTATCGAGGTGCCGGAGCGTGTGCCTATCAAGTCGGTTCTCAATCGCTACGGAGCGTTGGCGGCTTGCATGAGCGGAAGCGGTCCGACTGTTTACGGAATTTTCGACGACGAGTCGAAAGCCGAGTGCGCCGCAGAAAGCCTGAAATCAATCGTTAAACAGGTCTATGTCACCAAGCCCGTCAAATCGGGACTTGAAAAGATTATATAATTCGGGAGGAAAACGCTATGAATAATAAAATTGCAAAAGGAATCGCTTTGATTTTGTTCGGCATACTTCTCTGCATAGGCGGTGCGGATATTAACGAAAATCTTTTGACCGGTTTTTCTGATTTCCCGTTCTCGTTGGCGGGCGTAATCAGCGGCATTGCAGGACTTGTTATAATATTTGCCAAGAATAAGAGCGAAGAGGGTAAATAAAGCTTAATCGAGTGCCAAGGGAAAATTATTATGAAGAAAATTTTAAAAATTTTAGCTGTTGTTATAGTTATGACGGCTGTTTTGCTGCCGCTTGAACACTATTATTGTGATAATATTTATGCATTGGCGGCATTTTCAAAATCTCCTGTAATCGAGGTTGATAAGAACGTGTATCGCTGTGCAAAGGACGATTATAAGGATTTTATAGAATATATGCAAAGTGAAGGCTGGAGCTATGTTACCCAGCTTGGGTCGGTACATTTCTTCGAAAAAGGGGATAAAATTGTCGGCTGTGAATTGTCGATAAAAAAGCTCTATGCCGAATGGAATGTAGAGGAATGTAACTCACTTCCGATTGAGCGGGTTGCTGAATAAAACGGAGAATGAAAATGAATAAAAAAGCTATTGCATTACTAATGGTATTCTGTTCCTTGATTTTGCTTGCCTCATGCACAAGCCGGGATTCTGACGAGTTTTGGGGCTCATATACCGCCGACAAAACCTACAGTTATGATTATAAATACTATGCAATTCAGACCGTTGAGGATAATATGATTATTGTGACGGTCTACGATTCCGAGACAAACGAAAAGCTTGACAGCTTCTCTCCGGCACGTTCCATGGACTTTTGGGGAATATGCTGGGAAAAGGATTCGTACAACATATGGACGCAGTCCGCCGATATCGGCGACTATTGCTTTGAGTATAAGAACGGAAAATGGGTGCGCCATGATGAATACATGACGCCGCCCGACTACATAATTTCGAGATATGATGAAAAATACAAGAACAATCCTGAGCAGTGGAGCAATATATACATGAGTCCGACAAAGTGAGCGGACTACAGGGGGGATAAACATGAGTGAAAGACCGAATTTGAACAAGAATTTAGACGGAAAAACTTTCCGCAGCTATTATTATCTTAAAGAGGAATTAGTCGATTTTTGCCGTGAAAATAATCTGCCCGTTTCGGGCGGAAAGCCCGAGCTTACGGACAGAATTGCATATTTTCTCGACACGGGAGATATTTTGAAAACAGCGGTGAAAACGAGACCGACAGCAAGTGTCGGAATGATTACCGAGGAAACGGTGATAGAACCGAATATCGCATTTTCCGAAAAGCTCAGAGCGTTTTTTGAAGAAAAAATCGGCAAGGGCTTTTCTTTTAATGTCGGGTTTCAGAAGTGGCTGAAATCCAATGCAGGCAAGACCTACGCCGATGCAATCAAAGCGTATTATCAGATTCTGGAAGAGAAGAAAAAGAACAAAACAACGATAGGCAAGCAGTTTGAATATAACACATATATCCGTGATTTCTTTGAGGACAACAAAGGCAAAAGCCTTGAGGATGCAATCAAATGCTGGAAATACAAAAAGAGCTTGCAAGGTCATAATCGCTATGAACCGTCCGACCTTGCTGTGTTGGACCGATAAATTGCAAGCAGGGGGAAAATACTATGCCGCAAATGAATAAGGGCGGAAAATTTATCTTCGGAAAGTCGTTGATTCGCTCGGACGGAACGGTACAGCTTCCGCCGCAGGCGATTGAGGAATATCGCATTGCAGACGAGGGTAGGGTATATCTGTTTACGGGAAGCAAGATAACGGGCGGCTTTTGCGTAACTCGCAAGGGCTTGCTGCACCCGTCAAAGCTCGGGCATATTTTGGACGATAATCCGCAGCTGCTTGACTACACTGCACCCTGCGGCTGCTTCATAAAATACAAGGGTCGTTTTTATTGCTGGGTTGAAATTTCCAAGACGGGACAGATTGTTCTGACAAAGGAAATGATGAATTTCTTGTCGGTTAAGCCGGGAACGGAGCTTCTGTCCATTCGCAGCAGTGATATTGCTTTTACAATGGGTGCAAAAGGTCCGCTGCTCGAAAAAGCCGAGAATTATAACGGCGAAATACCCGTGTTTTAATTTAATAGCAAATAAAAAAGGCAACGAAATCGTTTTGATCTCGTTGCCTTAAATATTTACTTTTCAGTCAAAATTATTTGCCGAGAAGTGACGGAATCTGAGCATAAATTCCTCTCAAAAGAGCGAGAATTCCATGTGCAAGATGACGAAGTACGGTTCTGAACTTGTATGTTGCAACAGTCTCGGAATGTTCCTGATTCGGAATGTTTGAGCCGTCCTTAACAGCAAGATCGCTTGTGTAAAGAATCTCTGTGCTGTAGGTCGAAAGGTCTTTCTCATCAAGAGTAATTACCATTGAGCCCTGATCAGTAATACTGCTGTATGACTTAAAGGTTGTACCCGGAACGCTGACAGCCATAACGCCGTCAACATCTACGCTGAAGTTGTTAACATGGTCATGGCCGAAGAAGCAAGCCTTAACGTCGCCTGTCTCAACGAATGCATCCCACTGACCCTCGTTATCGGGTGACGGGCACGGAGCTTCTGAAAGAATTCCGCTGAATGCGAAGTAGTTTGGAAGATATGTAGCAGATGTTCCGTCGGTGAAGTTCTTTGTGAGCTTGCCGAGCTGGAACGGGAGTGAGAACATAACCTTCTGCATCGGCTCCTGCGGAATGATGTGCTCAAATGCAAGCGACGGAACAACCTCGCCGCCGTTAGCTGCCTTGAGCTTTGCACTTTCTGCCTTGTACCATTCGATCTGATCGGCACGAACGCAGTCGTAACCTCTTCTTGAGCCGTCCTCGTTGTAAACATAATCTCCGCTGTCGAACATCCAAAGGTTGTAAGCAACCTTCTTGCCGTCGCTTGAGAGAATCGGAAGATTATGAGTTGCACAGCCGTGAAGCGACGGGTCTGCATCATAAGCAAGGCAGCCGTCATATGACTGATACTTCTTGAGCATTTCTTCCTTTGTTATTGTCGGAGCGGACTCATCGTCGTGGTTGCCGAATACGAAAGTGAACGGAACGCCCTTGCTTTCGAGAATCGGGAATACCTCGTCGTAGCCCTTCCAATAGCTCTCAACAGTGCCGTCCTCGGGGCTCATAATGTTATCGCCGAGGAAAACAACGAGATTCGGGTTTGAAACGTCGATAGCCTCTGTGATGTATGCCTTGAGTGCTTCGCCAACAGGGAAGCCTGACTGAATATCGGCAAGAACAAGAATTTTGAACTGTCCGTTCTCGTCGAACTGAAGCGTATCATTACCCTTTGCGGACGCAAAAACTACGCCCGAAACGAGGATAACAACAGCTAAAAAGATTGATAAAACTTTTTTCATGGTTTCACCCTCCGTTAAATTTTTCGTATATATGTTAGCACAACCTAACCGTAAAGTCAACCGACGATTAGTCGATTCTGTTTATTTTATCAACAATTTTGCTGAGGCAAAGTTCATTATTTTTGTCAAGAATCCATACCTCGCCGCCGTCGTTACCCCTGATCGTGCCTATCATGCCGTCGATAAAAAGCAATGCGGCGCCGTCCTCGATTGCAAGTCCCTGCTCGGGACGGTCGAGAATAGCTTTTTTGAAGGTCTGCCAGTGGTCGGACTCGTAATGCGGACAAGCGCAGTAGGGGAGAATTCCGAGACAGTTGCAGAACATGAAGCTGTGGTCGGGTCCGCAGTCATCATAGCCAACGTCGAACCAGCAGACTGCGCCTGCGCTGTAGCCCGACATGATTTTGCCGCTGTTGTATGCTTCGATAAGAGCCTTGTCAGCTCCCGTTTTGCGCCAGGTTTCCATCATGAAACGAACGTCGCCGCCGCCGACATAGATAATGTCTGCACCGAGAATGACCGAGCGGATATCGTCAACGGTTCTTTTCTCGTCCGTGAGGTAGAGAATGTCATATTGACAGCCGTATTTTTCAAAGCTGCGCTGAATATCCTCGTCACCGTTGATATCGTCATAGCCTGCCGTCGGAATGAAAAGCACCTTTGGATTTTTCTTTTCCGCGAGGGAGACAATTTTTTCAAAGATGTTGATTATTTCGCCGTCGCTGTAGCGTCCGCCGCCGATTGCAACAATTTTTCCCATAGTGTTCTCCTTATTTGTGATAGAGCTTTTTGGTCTGATATTTCGGCTCGCAGGTTATGTTAATGCCGAATTTTTTGAATACAGATTCATCCTGTTCCTTGAGGATGACCGTCGCGTGAGCCTCCATGCCCCTGAGCTTCGGAATCTGCTGAAGCGCAAGCTTCGCAAGCGGATTTGTTGCCGCCGAAACGGAAAGGGCAATGAGCACCTCGTCAACATGAAGTCTCGGGTTGTGGTTGCCCATGTATTTAACTTTAAGCTCCTGAACCGGCTCGATAACGGCAGGTGAGAGGAGATGAATATCGTCGTTGATTCCCGCAAGGCTCTTGAGTGCATTGAGCATTGCCGCCGCACCTGCGCCCATGAGGAGCGATGTTTTACCTGTTACAAGCGTGTCCTTGCCTGTTTCTATTGCCATTGCAGGCTCGCCTGTTTCTTCGGCTTTGGCTTTTGCCGCGGCGATAACGGGACGCTCGTCGAGAGAAATGCCCGTCTTTTTCATGATAAGCTTGATTTTGTTGACGCTTTCGGGGTTGCCGAGACCCTTTTTGACCGAGCACTGCTCGGCATAGAAACGTCTGATGATTTCCTGTCTCGAAGCCTCACAGCATGCCTCATCGTCAATGATGCAGTTGCCTGCCATGTTAACGCCCATGTCTGTGGGGGACTTGTACGGACATTCGCCGTAGATCTGGTCAAAGGTTGCCGCAAGCACGGGGAAAATTTCAACGTCACGGTTGTAGTTGACGGTCATTTCACCGTATGCTTCAAGGTGGAACGGGTCGATCATATTTATATCGTTGAGGTCTGCCGTTGCCGCTTCATAAGCGAGGTTAACGGGGTGGTTGAGCGGAAGATTCCAAATCGGGAAGGTTTCAAACTTCGCATAGCCTGCGCTGATTCCTCTCTTGTGCTCATGGTAAAGCTGAGAAAGGCAGGTTGCCATTTTTCCGCTGCCCGGACCGGGAGCGGTGATAACAACGAGCGAGCGTGAGGTCTCAATATATTCATTCTTGCCGAAGCCGTCGTCGCTCACAATTTTGTCAACATCCGACGGATATCCCTCGATGCTGTAATGGTGGTAAACCTTGATGCCGAGGCTCTCAAGTCTCTTGCAGAACGCATCCGCCGCAGGCTGCGCACTGTAGCGTGTCATAACGACACTGCCGACAAGAAGTCCTATTCCTCTGAATGCGTCGATAAGTCTGAGAACGTCAAGGTCGTATGTAATGCCGAGATCGCCTCTTATCTTGTTCTTCTCAATGTCGGAAGCGTTTACGACAATAACTATCTCCGCCTGATCCTTGAGCTTCATGAGCATCTTGACCTTGCTGTCGGGAGCAAAGCCGGGGAGAACTCTCGACGCATGGTAATCGTCAAAGAGCTTGCCGCCGAATTCAAGATAAAGCTTGCCGCCGAATTGGTTAATTCTCTCTCTGATATGCTCAGACTGCATCTTAACATATTTTTCGTTATCAAATCCGATTTTTTTCAACACCAACACCTCAAAATTTGCATTATTCGATTTATTATAATACTTGCGGCAATTTTTTTCAATAAGATTTGCTGATTTTATTTCACAGGGCACGTATTTTTTGCCGTCTTGCATATAAAGTATAAAAAAGGGAAAAATAACCTGATTTTTATTTGACTTGAAAGAAAAGTAAAGATATAATAAAGCTGTATAGATAGGAGTTGATTTTTTTGAAAAAACCGCTTCACAAATGGGAAAACCCGTTATTTTTCCGTGAGAATAAGCTCGACGGACACAATCTTGCCTTGCCCTATGACGCAAGAGATAAGGTTGAATACGGCGAGTCGAAATACAAGCTTTCGCTGAACGGCGAATGGAAATTTATGTGGCAGATGGGTGTCGATAATCAGCCGCAGGACTTTTTCTGTCCCGATTTCGACGACGGCGGCTGGGATACGGTAACCGTTCCGTCGGTCTGGCAGATGCAGGGCTACGGCAAGCCGATTTATCTCTGCTCATCAATGCCGCCGCAGGTCTCGACTGTCGAATCTCAGATTCCGAAGGTAAGCCACGAGAAAAATGAAATAGGCTTCTACCGCCGCAGCTTCACTCTGCCCGAAAACTTTGAGGGCAGAAGAATAATTCTGCATTTCGGTGCGGCGAAGTCTGCGCTTTATGTCTATGTGAACGGCAAATATGTCGGCTATTCGCAGGGCTCGATGACCCCTGCCGAGTTCGATATAACCGATATGCTTCACGGGGGCGAAAATACCCTCGCCGCAAAGGTCATGCGCTTCAGCGACGCAACCTATCTTGAAAATCAGGACATGTGGCAGTTCTCGGGAATTTACCGTGAGGTTTATCTTGTAGCCGAGCCCGAGACCACGGTTGAGGACATCTACGCAAGAACGACCCTCGATGACAGCTACACCGACGGCATACTTGACCTGACGCTCAAATTCAGCACGAATAAAGAAGTAACATGCCGTGTTGACCTTGACAAAAAAGAGATTTTCAGGGGCAAGGCAAGCGGCGAGCTTAAAATAAATCACATTGTCGAAAAATGCCGAAAATGGAGCGCCGAAACGCCCGAGCTTTACACCTTGACTGTCAAGCTCTACGAGGGCACACGCTGTTCTGTCAAGAAAGAGATAAGAATAGGCTTCAAGCGAGTTGAAATAAAAGGCAATGTTTATTATGTTAACGGTCAAAAGGTTATAATCAAGGGCGTTAACCGTCACGACTATGACCCCGATCACGGCTGGGCAGTGCCGAGGGAGAGATACTATCAGGATCTTTATCTCATGAAGCAGGCGAACATCAATGCCATAAGAACAAGTCACTATCCCGACGATCCGTTTTTCTATGAGCTTTGCGACGAGCTCGGATTTTATGTAATGGACGAGTGCGACGTCGAAAGCCACGGTGTTCGCAGAAAGAACGTGCCCGGTGACAATCCGCTTTGGACTTCGGCAGTCATTGACCGAGCGGAAATGACGGTTTTGCGTGACAGAAGCCATGCTTGTATCTGCTTCTGGTCGCTCGGAAATGAGGCAGGCGACGGCTCAAATTTTGCCGAAATGAAAAAGGCAATTTTGAAGCTCTGCGACCTTTATCCGATCCATTATGAGGGCGATTTTGACCTCACAAAGTCGGATTTTATCAGCCGAATGTACCCGATGGAAAATGTTGTTGACAAGCTTGTACACAAGGAAGCAATCACGGCAACACTGTTCGACAATATAGCCAATGCTCTTGCCGCCGATAACAAAGATGTTCCTAAATCGGCTTTTGAGGATCACCCCGTAATTTATTGCGAGTATGCCCACTCGATGGAGAACAGCCTCGGCAATTTCAAAGAATACGTTGACGATTTTGAAAAATACGACCACATGACGGGCGGATTTATCTGGGATTTTGTCGATCAGGCGATACACAAGGACGGAAAGTGGCTTTACGGCGGCGACTTCAAGGAGGGCTGGTCAAGCTTCTATTTCTGTGCCAACGGAATAATTTCCGCCGACCGCACGCCGCACCCGGCATATTATGAGGTTAAGCAGGTTTATTCCAATGTCTGTGCTGAGGATATCGACGTCGAAAGAAAAAGAGTTAAGATAAAGAATAAAAATTATTTTGTCTCGCTTGATTATTGCTATCTGGAGTGGTCTGTCGCAAAAAACGGCAAGGAGCTTGAAAGCGGCAGAATTTCGCTCGACGGAATAGCTCCGCAGACGGCAAAGACAATCACAATTCCGTATTCAACGGAGTTTGAAACGGGCGAGTATATTCTCACTCTTTCGTTTAGATATAAGAATGAAAACGAGTGGCACAAGGCTGACGATGAAATCAGCTTCAATCAGTTCACTCTCAGCAACGGAAAGGCGAAGCCCGAGCCGAGAGAGGGAATGGTTAAGGTTCTCTCAAAGGGCAACGTCCACAAGATAATTGCAAGCGGCACAACCGTTACCTTTAAAAATAAAAAGCTTTACGGAATCGACTTCGGCGACGGAAACATTCTTGATAATTCGCTCTCGTTTAAGCCGAATTTCTTCCGTCCGCTTACAGATAACGATACGAACTATTTCAATTTTGCGCCGATGTTTAAGCGCCTTAATCCGCTCTATCTTTGGGATATAACGAGCCGAACAGTCAGCGTGAAGAGCTTCGTTATATTCCCGTTCAGCGGTTCGTGCATAGTTAACATTCATTGGTTTGCACCTTTCGCAGGTCATGTTGAGACGGATATAATCGTCAACAGCGACGGCAGTGTGAATATCGGACAAAACATGAAAAGTCCCATTCTTCCAATGCTCCGCTCGGGCGTAAGACTCGGAATAAATAAGGATTTCTGCAATGTCAAATGGTACGGCAGAGGTCCCGAGGAGTCATATTGCGACAGAAAAACGGGACAGCGCATTTCGGAATTCAGCAAAAAAGCCGATGAGCTTTTCCATTACTATATGAGACCGCAGGAGAACGGCAACAGAACCGATGTGCGCTCGCTCGAAATTACGGACGACAGCGGCAACGGCTTCTCGGTCAGCTCGGATTTCCCGTTTGAGTTTTCTATGCACAGCTATTCTCAGGAGAAAATTGAGAAAGCCATGCACAATCACGAGCTAACCAAGGACGAATATTATTCGCTTTGCATTGATGCGAAACAGCGAGGCGTCGGCGGCGATATGCCCGGAACGGCATGTCTGCATGAGCCGTACAAGATGCACAGCGGCAGCTATTCCTTTGCTTTCTGCATAAGAGGAGTTAAAGCAGGAGAGTAAAGTTTTATCAAACTTAAATTTCCACCGCCGCTCCTTTAAACAACTAAAATCGGAAAGGACTTGATTAAAATGGTATTATCAACGCAAACATCAATCGGATCGGAACGTTTCGGTGACGAGAAAAATGTACGAATGATATGCGAGGCGGGTTTCGATGCTTTGGACTATTCAATGTTTTGTATGCAGGACGATGATAATATTCTCAATCAGTCCGGCTATCTTGAGCATGTGCTTGAGGTGAAGAAAATTGTCGAAGGCTACGGCAAATATTTCAATCAGGCTCACGCACCTTTCCCGAGCTTTAAGGTCGGGGAGGATAAATATAACACTGTAATTCTGGGAAAAATCAAGCGCTCAATAGAAATTGCGGGCACCCTCGGGGCGAAAAACATTGTAATTCACCCGACTTATTATTGCAAGGACAGCAAGAGAAATCTTGAGCTCAATGCTGAGTTTTACAATAATCTTGTTCCGCTTTGCAAGGAATACAATATAAAAATCGCCTGCGAGAATATGTTTGGCAGAGACCGTCGCAGAAATTGTATTGTTCCGAATATTTGCAGCGTCGGCGAGGAATTCAGAGCTATGATGGATATGCTCGACCCGAGGTATTTCACAGCCTGTGTCGATATCGGACATGCCGGACTTGTCGGCACGACGGCACCGGAAATGCTCAGAACCCTCGGCCATGATTACGTCGGCTGTCTGCACGTTCATGATAACGACTATCTTGAGGACAGGCACTGCCCGCCGTATTTCTTTGACCTCGACTGGGAGGAGATCACGCAGGCTCTTGCCGATATTGATTACAAGGGTGATTTTACTTTTGAGTCGGATTATTTTCTCGTAAATTTCCCGGAAGAGGTATTCCCGTCGGCTTATAAGCTTCTGCACGATATCGGCAGAAGTCTCATAAAGAAAATTGAAAATAAAAAGGAGAAAATTTATGGCAATGCTTGAATGTGACCTTCACGGTTCCCTGTTTGAAATCAGTGAAGCTATTGACAGTGCAGTCAATAAAAGCATTTCGGCTTCCGTTGAGGACGAGTCGTACTGCGAAAAGGGAGACTGTGCCTGTTCGGTTAAGGTCTATGAACGTTACAGCTACATAGGCGGCAACCGAGTCAGTCTGAGCGTTACGCTTTTTGCGTGCGGAGAAGATGTGCATCTCACGGCGATAAGCTCGGGCGGAAGTCAAGCGGTATTTTTTAAAATTAACACATGGGGTGAAGATGCGTTTCTCGATACAATTCGTGACACGGTCGAACAATTTATTTAAGGAGATATTAAAATGAAAAAATTTATTTCAATTCTTACGGCACTTACGCTTGCGGCGGCTCTGACCGTCGGCTCATCGGCAATGTTATTTCTCGGCGATGTAAATCGGGATGGAAAAGTTAATTCAACGGATGCTCTTTCAATTCTGAGATATATAGTCGGTTTGGATGCCGACGAGAATTTCAACCGTGCCGCAGCGGACATAAACGGCGACGGCGCAATCAATTCGGCAGATGCCTTGTCGGCATTGAGAATAACGGTCGGCTTGGAAAAAACATATGAGCTGCCGTCCGAAAAGCAGGAGATATTATCTTTTTATAACAGCGCACTTGATAAAACATATGCAAACACATCGGAAATAGAGGAAACTGTGACGGATAATTACGGATTATGGGTCGATATTCCCGTGACCGATGAAGGGCAGAGAATGAACTTCGGACCTGATACATACAACTATTTTTTTACGAACGGACTTGATGAATACGGTAACGCTCCCGAAGATATTGCACCTAACTCGTTGCTGACGGAAGAAATGATCAAGCAAATTTCCATAAAAAAGCAAAAAAACGGATATGAAGTAAACTTAGAACTGTGGTTTGAAGAAGTTGAACTTTCTGAAGTTCCCGAAATTCAGTATTGCGGAGGAGTGCCGTTCTATTATATCAATGACGAAACGGACGACTTTGAATATAACGGTGGTCGAATTATGTATATTGGAACGAAAGTTACGGCATTTATTAACGAAGACGGATATGTTGAATCGTTTGATGTTTATGTTCCGTATGAGAGCTATTACGGCGTTTTGTTTTATTATGAGGATGATGCCTACGAAAGTAAAATTGCTGAAATCGGTTACAGGCAACATCATTTTGATATTATAACAACGAGGTGATTATATAAAATGAAAAAATTCATTTCAATTCTTACGGCACTTACGCTTGCGGCGGCGCTGACCGTCGGCTCATCGGCGGCTTTGCTCGGAGATGCCAATGACGACGGAAAAATCAATTCCGTCGATGCACTTTGCGTTCTGCAATACAGCGTCGGTACGAGTGTTAAGGGATTTAATAAAGCCAATGCCGACGTGAACGGCGACGGAAAAATCAATTCGGCGGATGCGCTTAAAATATTGAGGATTACTGTTGGCCTTGAACAGTCTGAAAACATTCCGACAGTTAAGGGTGAAATCGTCAGGTATTATAACGACGCCTTGAAAAAGACTTATTCGCAGGTAAAGAAGGCAACTGTAACTACCTCCGATGAGGGTGTTTATACTCTTAACGGAAAATCGGAAACAATGGAGCCGAACAAGAATACATTTACGGGTAAATTTGTGAACGGTGTTGATGAAAACGGATTACCTGCCTACACATACGGACCCGATACAAAGCTCACGGAGAATATGCTCAGCTCGGCAACGGTGACTAAGCTTAATAACGGGCTCAAAATCAGACTGGTTATCAAGTCCGAAAAGGTTGACGTGAAAAAGGATTCGGTTTACAATACCGCAGGCGGCTTTCCGTTTGAGTTCAGCTGCGACGGAACGCTCATAAAGGACTACACCTCGGGAAGCGTTACCTACAGCGGAACGATCATTGAGGCTGTGACCGACACAAGCGGCAGGGTAAAGGAGCTGAGCGTCAAAACGCCGTATAGCTCAGAATTTACAATGAAGCAGAAAAACGGCAAGGTTGACAAGATAACCGAAAAAGGCGAGACATCATATTACGCAACATTCACCTTTTGAATAAAAATAAGGGACTGCTCAATTGAACAGTCCCATTTTTTATTCGGTTTTTTCTATAATTTCATGCGGCTTTTCGGCAATGTATTCCGCCCCTGCGGCAATCAGCTCGGAAACATCGCGGTTACCCCATGTTACGCCGACGCAGGGAAGTCCTGCATTGTGCGCTGTCTGAACGTCAACCTCGGAGTCGCCCGAGTAAACGCATTTTGCTTTGTCTGCGCCAAGCGTTTCAATGACGTAGAGCACCGAGTCAGGGGCGGGCTTTGACGGGAAGCGATCCATCTTACCGACAACGAGGTCAAAAATATCTCCGAAGAAATCCTTGACAACCTTTTTTGCCGCCTCATCCGCCTTGTTCGACACAACGGCAACCTTGCAGCCCTCATGCTTGAGTGTTTTTATAACGTCGATGATGCCGTCATACGGCTTTGTGTAATCCGCGATATGATCAAGGTAATACGCCGTGAAAATCGCAAGTGTTTTGTCATAATCCTCGGGAGAAATATCCTGCGGAGCGGCACGCTTTATCAACATTCTTATACCGTTGCCGATGAAGCGGCGAACCTCGTCAATTGTTCTTTCGGGATAATTCATTTGACGCATCGCATAGTTCACGGCGTTTGCCAAGTCTTGTAATGTATCAAGAAGTGTTCCGTCAAGATCAAAAATATATGTGTTGTATTTCATAATCATCACCGATTTGATATTATATCACAAGCGTCGAAAAATGCAATATACATAAAGAAAAAGACCGTTTCAAATTCATGGAAAATGAAACGGTATCAGATTATTTCTGAACGTGGTCGTAGATGGTTTTTGCAATTGTTTCGGCGGTTTCGTCGAGCTTTTCGTCGAAGGCTTTGTTGTCGTTATCATTGGTGATGAAGCCAACCTCAAGAAGAAGCGAGGGCATGTCTGTATCGGAATTTATGTAGTAATCGCCGAATGAATTGTCACGGAAGCCTTTCTTTATGCCTCTGTTCTGCTGACCTGTCAGTTTGCAGATATTTGCGACAAGATTTTCGGCGAGTGCGGTTTCGTCACCCTTGGGATTTCTCGAAACCCACGCCTCGATTCCGTTAGCTTTTTTGTCCTCGGCGGAGTTCCTATGGACGCTGACAAAAAGGGTGCAATGCTTCTTGTTTGCCGATTTACAGCGGTCTGCAAGCGTAACGTCCGAGTCGTCGTCACGGGTCAAATAAACCTTGATACCCATTGCTTCAAGCTTTTCTTTGATTTTCAGCGTCAGCTTGAGATCATCGTCCTTTTCATAACGATTGCCGTTCGTTGCGCCGACGTCATCGGCGCCGTGACCTGCATCAAGGCAAACATACGGGTCACCCGAGTAGGTGTATGTGGATCTGAAAACTCCGCTTCGCACGCAGACGGCAACAATGACTGCTGCCAAAACTACGGCGGCAATAATGATATTTCTTTGTTTCTTCTTGATTTTGAACTTCATTTTATCACCTTAATAATGGTTGGTTGAACTCTTTTAGAATGATATATGATTTTGTATTTGAAAATGTCATTTGCCTGCCTTTTCCGGAGGCGGCCTAAAAGGGAGCCTATAGAGCTTCTTCTGATCTTGGGTCGATGTGGTCATCGACCCCTACGAAATGTGCCTTTATTGAACCTTGTCGTAGGACGCAGAACGCATCGACCCTTTGATTTTTCTTCAATCTGTTTTTTCTCTGCAGTGAAAGTGGGAAAGTTTCTGAACCGAGACACTTATTTCATTAGCTTCTCATAAACCTCGCCTGTGATGCAATAGGTTGCGATTGAACCGTCATTAAAGGTTATTTCGGCAATTCGGTAATCGTTGCCGCAGTAGCCGTAAAGGAAGCAGTTGTCAAGCACCTTTTGAATGGTTGATTTACTTGTGATCTCGTTTGGCACATTTTTTTCAATATAATGGGAATTTAACTCAAAATGATGTTCATAATAAAATCCCATATCGTCGATAACATTTTTAATATCAGCAACACTGCTATATCCGCCTGTAAAAATCGGGAGCATATCGGCATTTGTTTTGTTAACGGACTCCGATTTTGTGCAAAGCTTCATGCTTTTGACATCGCTTGCCGTGATTTTTGATTCAAGATATTTTATATATCCGTTGTCCGTGAGATATTTTATTGTATTCGTCATCGTCTTTGTTATAACGAATGACTTCGGTGTATCGCCCATCGCACCAACCGTCAGGTCGGTAAGCTTCAATGATGCTTTCGCCTGTTCCGTTTGCAGAGTGTTATTGTTTACAATTTCACCTGTATCTCTGTTAATAAGTTCTCCGTATTCGTTATAGTAATAGTTATCTGGCATAACGTCAATGAAATTTTCGCCAATGCCGAAGCTGATAACGCCCAGCTCATCCTCGGGCTTGTGGAAGAAGATATCGTCTGCCGTCTGATTTTCGAGGTCTTTCAGAACGGCATTCTTCAGCTCATCGGTTATCGTGCCGCAGCGGCAACTGTCTTTAAGATACTTTGAATAGAGATAGAAATAATTTTCGGGATTCAGTTCGGCGGGTACTTTATCGAGATAATCGTCGCTTGTGTAGTAATACTCCGAATTGTTTTCAAAGTATTCTTCAATTCCGCTCTTGGCAACGATCGTATCGCTGAGTCCCATGATTCTCTTTGCATTTTCTTCTGTCGTTACGTTGTAGTAACGCTTGATGGTTTTGCCGTTTTTGAGCGTATAGATTATCTGGAAATTCATTGCACAGGTATCCGAAGCCGTGCTCTTGATATGACCATTTTGAATAAAGCTTCTGTGAATCTCAATCAGCTTGTGAATCATGTTCTCGTCATCAACAGAATATGTTGGGTAGTATGTATCTTGACTGCCGCTGCCGTAAAAGAACCTGTCGTATCCGCCGGTGCTTGTATAGCCGGAATAGGCGTCCATTACTTCGTATCCGTAAACCGGATGGCGATGGAGGGCGTCGGTGTCGTTAACCGTGCTGTATGGATTGGAAATTGTAGAAGAAAATTCAATCGAATCAATGTCCTCGGCATCTGGTATTCTTGAGGCATAGCCCAAAAGTCCCGAGTAGAAAACCGTGGTGGTTATCGCTATCACTGCAATGTAGCACGGTATTTTTTTGAGCATGGATCTTAATACAAGCCTGCGTTTATTGGCGAATATCATTTTGAAAACGAAGTACGGCACAATGAAGAAACCGAGCGAGAAAAGGAAGGTGAGAAAGCTTCCTGACGCATCTCCGTTGATGAAATATATCCCGAAAGCCATGACGTATAATCCTACGATTGCCGCACAGATTT
>CAVGRW010000047.1:0-16200 GCA_963631735.1 Bacteroidaceae bacterium
ATTTTTGTCTGTGCGTCCTTCAAATCCTCGGGTGTGTAGTGCGAGGTCAGAATCAGGTCGTACCCTTTGGCAATGTAACCATTGAGCTGAGCGATGATTCCGTCTGCGTGTGCACTGCCGGCAACGATTGAGTGGCAGTCGTGACCGAGCATATGGGTGTAAACTGCGTTTATTTCTGGGATCTCAATGTCAAACGCTTCATGAGTCTGAGTGATTACAAAATCAATTCCGCCGATGTTGATTTTGCCCTCGCCGATAACGTTTGTAATCTTATGAACGCTCTTGTCAAAGATTTCACCGAAAGCGTTAGTGAAGTTGTCTATCAGTGCTTTACCGCCGCCGTTTTCGGAATAATCAACAGCATTTGCCGTTGCATACTTCGGTACATCGGGGAGAAATGTTCCGCCTGCGCCGTGGTAGGCGATGAGCATACCCGCAACCTCAATGTCTTTGAGATATTTTGTCAGCTCATCGTTGTTATCGAAGAAGCACGGTGATTCAATTATAACAGCTTTTCCGTTCTTTTCAACAATGAAAACCTCATTGTCAATGAAGTCGTTGGTTTTGTATGCGTGCAGCTTGATACCGCCGAAGTCGTAAACGTTCATTTCGCCTTTATTGAGCTTTACTGTTGTGAATGTTGTCTTGTTCATGGTATTACCTCCAAAAGTGTTTTGACCTAAGGTCTGACATCATTCTAACGCACGAATTATGCGCTGTAAAGTACGCACTTTTTTATTACATAGTTACAAAAAAGTAACCTCTTGCAAACTTTCGGGTAATAGATTATAATTGAATATAACATGATGCGTTGATGCAAAATGAAAGGGGAATGTTACATGCTTACTAAGGAAGAATTGCCTGCATGTCCCGTTGCGACGACAGTTTCGCTCATCGGCAGTAAATGGAAAATACTTATTCTCAGAAATCTGCTCATGCGGCCGTGGAGGTTCAATGAGCTGAAAAAGAATCTCGAGGGAATCAGTCAAAAGGTGCTGACGGACAGCCTGCGTTCAATGGAGGCGGACGGAATTATTACCCGAACAGTCTATGCCGAGGTTCCGCCGAGGGTCGAATATGCGCTTTCACCCTTGGGCGAGTCGATGCGCCCTATCATGGACGCTATGGAAAAGTGGGGCACGGAGTATAAAAACAGCTTTAAAGATTAAATTATAAATGCAAAAGGAGTGTTTTTTATGAGAAAGAATTTCGGAGCAAAGACCTATCTTTATCCTCAGCCGGTTATGATTATCGCAACCTATGACGAGGACGGCAAGGCGAACGCCATGAACGCCGCATGGGGCGGAATCGTCGGCGGCGACGAGATAATATTTGATCTCGGCTCGCACAAGACAACTGACAATATCAATAAAACAAAGGCTTTCACGGTTGCTGTCGGTGACGTTGAGCATGTGGTTGAATGTGATTATGTCGGAATTATCTCGGCAAATAAAGAGCCGAACAAAATGGAAAAAGCAGGCTTCACAACGACAAAGAGCGAGTTCGTCAACGCTCCGGTTATTAACGAGCTACCGCTTTCTTTGGAATGTGAGCTTATCAAAGTCGTTGACGACAGCAAGTTCATCGGCAGGATAGTAAACGTCAGCGCAGATGAAAAAATTCTTGATGCCGAGGGCAAAATCGACCTCACAAAATTTGCTCCGATAACCTACGATCCTGCGAACTTCGGCTATTACCGACTCGGTGAGAAGGTCGGTCAGGCTTTCTCGGACGGCAAAAAAATCAAATAAAAGGAGAACACTATGCCATATATAGAAATTAAAGCTTATCCGAAGGATGAGGAAATAAAGAAAAGAGTAGCCGACAGAATAAATCAGGTCTTTCTTGAGGAATGGGGCTGTCCGCAGGAGGCAATATCAATTTCGATCGAGTCAATTGCTCCGCAGGATTGGAACGAAAAAGTTGTAAAGCCCGAGATTGAGCCGAACAAGGATAAAATGCTCATCTTAGACGGCGAAAAGCTTTATAAATAAAACAAAACCACGGCAGAATATAAATCTGTCGTGGTTGATTTTATATAAGCTCAAATTTTGTCCATTTTTGCGATTTGTAACGCATGATAAATATAATACCTCTCAGAACGAGATCAATGCTCATTCCTATTGCTACGCCGATAACGCCCATTTTTAGCCACAGTCCGAACAGTGCCGAAAAGAAAAGCCTTGCGCCGACGGTAAGAGCTATTGAAACAATCATAGTGAATTTCACATCGCCTGCCGCACGCAGTCCGTTGCCGAGTGAGCCTGCAAACGGATAGGCAAAAGCATTGAATATATTGTTGATAAGCACAAGCCATATAACAAGCGATTTTGCCTCAGCGGAAATTGCAGAGTATCTGACTATCAGCGGGGTTGCGGCGAACACCAAAGCGTTCCAAACAATTGAAAGGATCAACGTGATTTTATTAAGCTTTTTGAAATAAAAGTTTGCGCTATCAATATCTCTTGCGCCCATACATTGACCGATAACGGTCGTGTATGCCGGTGCCATTGCAAGACCCATTATTGAGGCCAGTGACCATATGCTTTGTGCGACACCGTTTGCGGCGATCTGGTATGTTCCGAAAAGTGCGATCATGCTTGAAAGCGCAACCTTAACAAGCTGATGAACTCCGTTTTCAACTCCGTTCGGCAATGCAATCCACATTATTTGTTTGAGCAGCCGAGCATTCCACCCGAAGGTAGCAGTAACATTGTAATGCGTTGAATTTGTTCTTTTAAAGCAGAAAGCCGTAACGGCAACGGCGGAAATTATTCTTGAAATCAGTGAAGGATAAGCAACGCCGGCTGCTCCCATTTTCAAGAGAAAAACACCGACACAGTTGCCGAGAATGTTAATGATATTAGCTGCTGTGGAGATATACATGGTTACGTTTGTTTTGCCGATACTGCGGCACAGTGCCGCTCCGGCGTCGTAAATTGCGAGAGCCGGAAGGGAATAAGCCGTTATAAGCAAATAGGTCGTGCCTGCTTTCATTACGTCGGCTTCAATTTTTCCGAAAAGAAGTGACATCAGCGGTGTATGAAAGGCAATGATCAGAACAGAGACAACAACGGAGATGAGGGTCGATATCATCAGAAGCTGACTCGCCGATTGCTCGGCTTTTTCGCTGTTGCGGCTTCCGATATATTGGCTTATTATTACCGCACCGCCCGAGGAAAGTGCTGTAAACAGAAAGACCAAAACCGTGTTGAAGGAATTGACGAGTGAAACACCCGAGACATCGGCTTCACTTGAAAAGCTGACAATAAATGTGTCGGAGATGCCAACGAGCATCAAAAGGAACTGTTCCACAAAGAGTGGAAAAATAAGATTTCGTAAATCCTTGTTTGAAAACATTTTAACCACCGTAGCTTTCCGTGAGCGATTTACGACATTCAGAAATCATTCTTTCAGCCTTTTCTATGTTCCAGTTACAGAAACCTGTTGCTGTCATTGAGGCTATGCCGTGAGCGTGCAGCCAAAGCTGATCGTGAAGTCTGTCCGCTTCGGCATAACCGATACCGTATTGTTCCGCAAGATTCATAACGGAGCGGTCGATAATAGGGTAGAGGGCGCTTTTTAACTCGGAAAAGGCATTTTCTCTCATGAAAAGGTATTGAAAGAGCTTTGGTTCCTTCTGTGCGAATTTTACATATGCAATGCCGCACATATCAATTTCGTCTTTGCCGCAAAGATTTTTCATTTCTTTTATGAATTCTGAAACGGCAAGCGTTGAAAGCTCATCACGAAGCTCGCTCATGCTTTTGAACGAAAGATATATCGGCTGGGTGGAACAACCGAGCTTTTGGGTAAGGGATTTTACATTAACCGAATCGGCACCGCTTTTTTTCAGCATTTCCATTGCGGAGGATAAAATCATTTCTTTTGTAATTTGCTTTTTTGCCGGCATAGTATCACTTCTTATAAAATAAATTAGTTTATCAATAAACATGTTTATTTTATCACTTCTGAAATGATTGTCAAGTATTAAAACAAAATATGTACAATAATATATAAATAAGCCCCACGGCATATAAAATGACTTCTGTGAACTGCCGTGAGGGTTTTTTTAACTGTTTTCAATTTCGGATGATCCGTAAGTGACGGCGAGAGCGCCGTAAACGGGAAGCAGGAATAATTCATCGAAGAAAAGAATATCCAATGCCATCCACGGGAGAACGATGCCGACGCCCATCAAAAGGACATATAAAATATGAATTCTTTTGCTTGAAATATTTGAAATCAAGTTTTTAATGGTGATTACAAACCATGCAATAAGAAACGGAAATCCGATCAAGCCGAACTGAAAAACGCCCTGAATTATAGTGTTGTGCGAGGCTCTTTTGCCGATGATAACGCTCGAAAAGCCCTCACCAAAAAGCGTAAGAAGTGGGTTGTGCGTAAATTCGTCAATGTAGGTGCGCCAAAGGTCGGTTCGTCCCGTGGTAAGCTCCGAAACGTTTGAAGCGTAGGAAAAACGAGTGTCGATAATCTTGAAAAGCTCCTGAAACGCCGTTGAGGAAAGCACTATCACTCCGGCACAAAGCAAGCCGATAAACACCTTGGCAGCTGCCGAGCCTCGGTTTTGTTTTTCAAGCAGTGTAGGTATCCAAACGAAGAACAGACAGGCTGTGATGATAATAAATGACTTTGACGCCGAAAGCAATCCGCAGTACAAAAGGAAAACGGAAATAATTGCAAGAACTATGCGGTGGGAGGCCTTCTTTTCTCGTGTGAGAAGAAGCATAACTCCTGCAAGGCAAGCCGTGATATGCGCCGAATAGAAATTCGGGTCGGGATAATAGCCCGAAAGGCGGGTTATCGTCAGGTACGAATCGACCTTGATGTATTGCGAAATATTAGGAAATCCGGCAACCTGCTGAGCCGAGAGAGCGGCGGAGATTATGCCGAGCGAAAAGAACAGTGTCATGTCATAGAAGCTCAAGCGATTTTTTGCGCCGTTTGTTACGCATGGGAAAAGGAGCAGCATTATTATAAAAACAAAATAGCTGTTTGAAATCGAATTGTCCTGTATCGTTTTGGCGATGAGCGTCAAAGCGACGATGATCGCCGTTAAAATAATTTGGTAAATGCTGAGCGACAGCTTGCCCTTGATAAAATAAAACAGGCAGGCAAACAGAAGCGCAAAGGTGAAAAACGAAAATCCGTTGATGTCAATTTTTAATAGGGGACTCCACGGCAGGAAATACAGAAGCACGGGAAAAATCGTGCCCTTGAAGCAGGCAAAGGCATTGTAAGCCAAAAAGACAATGAGGCACAGAGCCAAAACAATCGTGTTGCCCAAAATATGTGCATAACAAATCGTGCCGGAAATGACTAAGCATCCGAGCAGAATCAATATCGGATGACGCGCGTTATCCGACTGTAATGTGCTGTTGATTTCGTTGTTTTGCATATTATTTTACCAGCTCCGAGAATTGTTTCAATGCGTTTGTATTGCTGAATTTTTGTGAGTTGAGATAGTTTTTCTTTTCTTCCAAAAGCTTTCGGTTATTTATGATTTTTTCAAGCGCCCGAGTTATGCCGTCCTCCGAATTTTCGCAGACAAAGCCGTAACCGCTCGAAGTTATCATCTCTTTAGAGGACGATGTCTCGGTCGAGAGGATAGGAGTTCCGAGGCAGGCTGATTCGCCGATAACCATTGGCGCCGCCTCGCTATAGGACGGAATAAGAAGCAGATCTGCCGCTTTTATAAAGCCGTAAGGATTTTCCTTTTCGCCGAGCAGAAAGACGCTTTTTTGCAGCTTCAGCTCGTCAATAAGAGCCTTTGCCCGCTCAAATTCGGCACCGCTGCCGATTATATAATATCCGAACGAATTATTACGGTCAAGCCTTGATACGGCACGGATGGCTCTCAAAATGCCCTTTTCTTTACCGAATCTTGCGACGGTGACGATGTTCGGTTTATCGCTCGGGAGCGAAACCGTATCGGCTTCCGCTAAATTTCGTATCTCATTATAATCATGACAATTTTCAACGACAAAGGTTTTATCCTTGAACTGCGGCAGTAATTTTATAAATGACCGCTTGCAACCCTCTGAGCATGCCGCTATGCTGTCAAACTGTTCGTAAATTTCTGTGTTGTATTTTGAATTTGCATTTATTTTTTCATAGTCACAGTGAAGAAAGGTGACTTTTTTTCTCGCTTCGGTGCAGTTCAGGGCAAACTCGTTGCATCCGCCGTAAAACATGTGATTTTCTCCGCTGTGTAGAAACGAAACGGCTGTATCAAAGCCATTGAGCTTTTTTTGAAAAGGCAGCATGAGTTTGCAAGTAACTTTTCTTCCGAAAATCCGTGTTATGCAAGCCCAAAACGCTCTGCCGAGCTTATCAAAGGTTGTTTTGACGTCGTGCTTCGTCATTCCGAAATAGCGAAACGGCTTCGGAGCTTCGATTATTTTTATGTCGTCGGGAATTTCTTTAAGCAGACTGCCGCCCTTATATAAAAGCAGAAGCGTTATATCATAGGCGCCGTGAATTTCTCCGAGCAAATTCACGAGCGATTTTTGCACGCCGCCGATGTGCATATTATTATTTACGATAAGTATTTTTTTCATCGTTTTTCCGCCTTATAAATTCATCAATGCCGTCAGCAGTCTTATAAAATCTCTTGCTCCGAGCTTCGCAATAAATCTCGGTTTCAAGGCATTCTTGTCAATTCTTTGCCGCCACGGATATTTTTTGAAAGCTTGTTTATCGTTCGAGTTGCGGCAATTCCTTTTAAATCCGAAATAAACGGAAAGATAATTTCTTAGATAATAAAGCGCGATTTTTTCATGATACGACGGGCTGTCCATGTCCCATTTTTTCATGTATTCATAGCAAAGAGAAAACATTTCTTTTGACAGCATCCTGTCAATTGCATTTGCGTCAAAGCGGTGCATTGTGCTGCCCCGGCGGTAGTTGTAACGGTAAAGGCAATGCGGAATGAATATAATTGATTTTGCGGCTGTAACGGGGCGGAGCAGGCGGATCTTGTCTTCGCCGAAGTGAGTACCCCTGAGCTCGGAATAGTCTGTTTTGTCGCCCTCGAAAAGCTCTCTGCGAAAAGCCTTTGTCCAAAGCGCATTGTAGGTGTTGTTTGATATAAGATTTTCAAAAAGCCATTTCGGAGAAATTTTTATCTTTTCGGAGGCGATCATATCTCTTTCGATATCCTGTCTGCCGTCGTCGTAGGACACACGGTAAGCGAACATAATCATGTCCGGCTTGCACTCATCAACAGCCTCGTGAAGCCTTGCAAGACAATCGGGCATAAGCTCGTCGTCGCTGTCAAGAAATAGAATATATTCGCCGTGTGACATCTCAATTCCTTTTTCTCTTGCGAAGAACTGACCGCTGTTTTTTTGGTGAAGAACATGTATTCTTTCGTCCGAGAGGGCGTATTCGTCGAGAATTTTTTCGCTTCCGTCGGTTGAGCCGTCGTCAATGAAAATCAATTCCCAATCATCAATGCTTTGATTTTTGACACAGGCGAGACAGCTCGGCAGAAAGCTTGCCGAGTTGTAAACGGGAACGATGATGCTGAATTCCATATGCTATTCCTCCGCCTTAAAATGTTTTGCTCCAGAGGTCATGAGCCGCATAGCTTTGAAAAACGAAATCGAATTCTCGGGCTTGCGGCAGATTTTCATGAGAAATCGAAGCATAAACACGAACCACAAAGCAGGGTGCAGGCGCTTATATAATGCGCCCTTGTCACAGAAATATTTTTCGTTGTAGCCGTTGAACCAAGTTGAGGCGGCATCCTGGTCTATCTCCGCCAAGGCATAGGGTACTGCGTAAATTTTCAGACCCTTTTTCAGGCAATCGCTGAGAAAAATCGAGTCCTCGCCCGAGCCGTATTTTGCGCCGCCGCCGAAGCTGAGAGAAAAGCTGATATCGGCTTTGACGAGAGCCTCCCTGCGAACAGCAAGCCGTGCGGCACCGTATTTTGCGTAATTATACCAGCGAACACGCATGATTTTTTTATTCACATACCGTCTCGGCTTTTTCTCAATCAGGTTAAAAACCAGAATGTCCGCATCGGGACACTCGAAAAAAGCACGCTCGGCAATATGCGGATAACCGTCAACAAATTTCATGTCATCGTCGGCTAAAATAAGAATATCCGCCGCTGCATTTTGCAGAAGCAGGTTTCTGTTCCGTCCGACACCACGGTCCTCGGTATTGAAAAAAACGACCTCATGACCGTTGACCGAAATTTTCTCTGTTGATGAGCATCCGCACTGATTGCCGATCAGCGTATCGGTTTGTATATTCATTTGTTCCGGCAGAGCATGATCCGTTCTGTCGATAGTTGCAACTAAAGTTTCAATTTTCATATCAAACCCAAAAAACAGGGGCACCACGGAGTTCGTGATGCCCCGTAAAAATTATTTAGTCGGTTGCCATCTTACCGTTTGCATCAAAGTAGTGCATACCGCCCTTGATGCCGTACGGGTTGTCATTGACCCACATGTTAGCGTCCTTATACATCTTTCCGCTGTATGCATTGAAGATGTAGTAATCGTCGCCGATCTTTGTGAAGCCGAGAGCGAGAACAGTATTATCGTAATAATAGGTGTAACCGTCGCCGCCGTTGACAAAGCCCGTTTTGATAAGCTTGCCGTCCTTGTCAAATGAGTACCAGTTGCCTTTTTCGGAGATAAGGTCGTTCTTCTGAGATACCCAAATCGTCTGATTAACAGCAAGCTGACCGTTTGTATTAGCGTAGTAATACTCGCCGTCGAGGGTGTTAAGACCGTTAGTCATCTTAACGCCGTCGATCGTGAAATAGAGCTTGCCGTTTTCGTTGATAACAGCTTTCTTGCCGTTTACGGTGTCGGGAATGAACATCTTACCTTCGGTGTCGAAGTAGTGCATACCGCCCTTGATGCCGTATGGGTTGTCGTTGACCCACATTGTAGCGTCCTTATACATCTTGCCGCTGAAGGTGTTGAAGATGTAATAATCGTCGCCAATCTTAGTAAAGCCGAGGGCGAGAACCGTATTATCGTAATAATAGATGTAGCCGTCACCGCCGTTGACAAAGCCCGTTTTGATAAGCTTGCCGTCCTTGTCAAATGAGTACCAGTTGCCTTTTTCGGAGATAAGGTCGTTCTTCTGAGATACCCAAATCGTCTGATTAACAGCAAGCTGACCGTTTGTATTAGCGTAGTAATACTCGCCGTCGAGGGTGTTAAGACCGTTAGTCATCTTAACGCCGTCGATTGTGAAATAGAGCTTGCCGTTTTCGTTGATAACAGCCTTCTTGCCGTTGACTGTATCGGGAATGAACATCTTACCGCTTGCATCAAAGTAGTGCATACCGCCCTTGACGCCGTACGGGTTGTCATTGACCCACATTGTAGTGTCCTTGTACATTCTGCCTGTTCCGGCATTGAAAATGTAATAGTCGTCGCCGATCTTTGTAAAGCCCTTGGCATGCTTGTAGTTCTCAAAGTAATATGTATTGCCGCCGATAGTTGCAAAGCCGTCGGAAAGGATAGCTCCGTCGGAGCCGCACCAATAATAGCCGTTTTCAAGCTTAACATCGCCTATTGTTTTTGTTGTTGTATCAACGTAACAGCCTGTGTTAACGTTGACCTTACCGTGAGTGCCGGAGAAGATAATTCCCTTGTCGGTCTTTATAAGTCCGTAGAAATCTTTTCCGTTTTCATCGCAGTAGTAAAGCTCACCCTTGTAGTCGATAAAGCCGTTGCAAAGACCTGTAAGAAGTCCTGTTGTTTCATCGAAGTGATACCATGTGATATCCTTAACGTTGTCTGTAACAGTGTAGTCGTTGCCGTAAGCAACGTAGCCGTTAACGTCAACCCAATATGTGCCTTCCTCAAGGGTGATGAAACGTCTGAACCACGATTCGCCCGCAACATAATACTTCGTGCCGTTTTCCGTCTTACGGAATGCGCCTCGTGTCATCTGACCTGCATCGTTGAAGGTGTAGGTCAAGCCGTCGATGGTCTGCACACCCGTGTACATTGTGTAATCGGTCTTATCGAAATAGTAGAAATACGATTTGCCGTCCTTAGCTGCAATCGACTGCCAGCCGGAAACGAGAACGCCGAAGCGTGCGTAGTAGGTCTTGCCGTCGAGCTCAAAGAGACCTGTGAGCTTGTCCTTGCAGCGTCCGTTTGTGCCGAGGTCGTACCAGAATTCGCCGCTTTCCCCCGCAACGTTGCTCGGAAGCTTCTGAATTCCTGTTTTGGCAACATTGTTTTCATAGTATGACCAGTAGCCGCTTCTTCTTATCCAGCCCTCTTTGCTTGTGCGCTGGAGTGAGAACGAATCGCTGACATTTGCAATCGAATCGGCAAAGTGTGCGCCGTAGTCGTTGGGGTCATTCTCTCTGTTGCTGTAGGGATAAAGTCCGTACTTCTGCTGATATTCCTCCTGCTGTGCAAGCTTTTCGAGGATATGGAAGTGAGCATAAATATCGTAATCGAAGGTTGCCGAGAATGTGTAATCAAGTCCGTTATATGCGTCCCATGCGCTTTCCTTCGGCGTAAGCTTGAGACCGCTGAGAACGCAGAGGGGATTGGCTGTTGAGGGATTGATGGGCTTGCCCTGCTCAATGAAATTGAATTTCAATGTAAGTACATTTCCGTCAAGCTCTGTAGATGTGAGCGAGAAATATTCGTTTGCAAGGCGCAGCGAAGAATAATCAACATCGAAGCCCTCAGGGAGAGTCATTTTGACCGTAATGGTCGTAAGGGGACTGATTCTTTCGGCAAGCTGGAGAAGAAAATCCCAAGCCGTTCTGCCCTCCTGATCGCCGCCGGGGAGCATATAAAGAAGTCCTGTAAGATTCTCCGGGATAGGAACCTTTGACATGTCTATCGCAAAGGTATATGAGGTCTCGGTCGGAGCCTTCGGGTCGTTGAGATAGAATGTTTCGTCAAGCTGATTGTATGCAGCGTTTGTAATATCGCGTTTGAAGGAAACAAGACCGTTGCCGCCCGTTGCGTTGGTGAAGTCAAATTCAACCTCATCGCTGCGATACATATATACCATTGTTTTGGTTGCCGTATCAAGAGCCGCATTTATCGAAGCGGTCTGAGCCTGAGTCTCGGCATCCTCATCGGAATATCCGTTTGCCTTACATTCCTGATATGTTTTGAGATATACGCTGTAAATCGTTGTCTGGAACTCGTCCATCTTGTTTGTAAGAACAGCGCCTATCGTGAGAGTGCGAAGCTCGCCGTCGGCCTTCGGAGTGAAGTCGAAGCCGCTGATAGAGCCTGCCTCGGGGTAATCGAATACAAGCTCGGTTACGGTTGTGTTGACGTTTTCACCGTCAATTTCGCCCATTGATTTAAGCGAGATTTTAAGATAACCGAATGTAACGTCATTGACATTTATCTTGACAGGATTCTCGTTATATGTAGCCTCAAGCGGAAGCTCGCATGCTTTGCCGTAAACGGCATTGAGGTTGCTCTTGGTAAATTTGAGATCTGTCGGCTCAACAACATGGAGAGTCTTTGAACCGAGAACGGTTCCGTCAGCCTCAACAAGCTGAATCTGAACGTCGCCGAGAGCCTTACCTGTAAATTCGCCGTTTGAAGAAAGTGTGCCGATCGTGTCGTCGGAAAGCTTGAGCGTTGCACCCTCGGGGAGGTCAATGCTGCCGCCCGTCGCTGTAACACCTCTTGCCTCAACGTTAACCGTTGAGTTGACCGTCAGGTAGTCGTAATCCGCAGAAATAACCGCATGATCGAATACGTTTGACGGCTTTGCTGTCGAAACAACGAGAAGTGAGGAAGCGACCGAACGCTCATAGCCGTCTGATGGTCTGTTGACAAGAGCGATCTCGTCAGAACCCTCTGCCTTTGAAGCAAATGTTGAAGAACCGCCGTTATCGAGGTTAACAGCCGAGACACAGCCTGCGTCGAGCATGATCTGTGCCATTTCAATTGCACTGCCGCCTGCCGAGAACGGCTCCTGACGTCCGTCAAGAACCATGAGAACGATTCTTCCGTCGTATGTGACACCTACGCAGGTTCTTGAAGCACGTTCATCATAGTATTCTCCCGAAGCCGAAACGGCAAGCTTACCGTCCTTAACAAGGATTATTGAAGCGCCGACAGCCTCCTGAAGGTTGTCCTTGTTTGCATTCCATTCGGTTTTACCGCCGATAATCGGTGTACCGTCCTTGAGAATACCGAAGAAAGCATCGTTGCCCTCTTTATGAGTCTGGAAAGCCTGATACTGAACGCCGTTCATGTAAAGCGTTCCTCTCGGCTTACCTGTGCTCATGTCATAGAAGTCGGCATTGACGCTTGCGACCGCATTGTAATTCGGAACATAATTTTCCGTGTCATCGGGATTTGAATGCTTCTTGTCAGCAGCAGCCATCTGCTCTGTGACCTGAGTCATTTTCCATTTGGAAGCGTCATTCTCGCCGTAGTTTGCATAAACGTTGACGTCACTTCTTGTGATGTCTGCCGTTGCGAGATAGTAAACTATCTGCTTGTCGTCGGCAGTAAGAGCCATCTTGGTTTCCTGCTTAACACCGGGAGCAAGCGATGATGTATCGCTCGAAAATACCTTGTAGTAGGAGTTATTGAACAAATCCTTTGAAAGCTCATAGAGATGATCGGCAAAGGCATAGCAGCAAGCCTTTCTGATATCTGCATTTGTGCCGTCGGGGAGGTATGTGCCCTCAAGGGTTCTGATACCTTCGTTTGTCAGATAAGTTGTATATATTTCATCTCTGATATCTTCCTTTGCGGAGATGCCGTCAAAGCGGTTCTCAAGAAAGAACTTTGCACGCAGACCGTCTGTGAGGTGTTCTGTGAAGTAGTACTTCATGATGTTGCTGATTGAAGTGCCGCTCGAAAGATTTTGGAGAATATAGAACGAGTCAAGATCGCCGTAAAGGTCCATTCTGCCGAAGGAATGAGTTGCCATATCGGGAGAACCGTCACGAAGGAAATAGACATCGTTGTTCGTTCTTATCTCGTCAGCCATTTCATCAACGGTCGTTTTGTCGATTCCCGTGACCTGAGTGAGCTGAACAAGGTCGCAGATATCGCCCGCCCAGCTGCCGAGATCGGCTGTGTTTCGGTTGCCGGTATGATAAGCCATATCCATGCTGCCGAACATGTGACCGAACTCAACCTTATCGCCGTTGGGAACCTCAAATGTGCTGAGATGTCTGAGTCTGCCCGCGGTCGTGCCGTTGGCTTCGTCCTGTTCTGTGACATAGTTTGTGAATGCTGTTTTTTCTGTTCCGCAGAAGGTGTTCCATGTGCTTGTCGTGTAAGACGGAATACCGCAGCGGATGTAGTTGATAACCAATGCCGTTGAGTCCTCGTCGGGATGCTCACGGGTGAACTGATCAGCGTACTTTTCAAGCTCGGTCAGGCAATCGAGAAAGTCGCTGTACTTGGTTATCGGTGTTGAAGCCGAGTCTGCGGCAAATATCGCATAGGGGAAAATGCCGAAGACCATCACCGCTGCCAAAATGATTGACAGCAGCTTTGTCAGTTTTGATCTTTTCATGAGAATTTTCCTTTCTATTAGAAAATTACAAATTGCTGTGCTTTTTGTATATCCTGCACCGCAGCCCGAAAGAACTGCGGCGCTTATAAAAGGAATTAAGCAGGTATTATTCGGCGGTCAAAGTGAGCTTACCCTCGCTGTCGAAATAGTACATTCCGCCGACTATGCCGTAGTCGTTATCGTTGACCCACATCTCGGCATCCTTGTACATCTTGCCGCTGTAGGAATTGAAGATGTAATAATCATCATCGATTTTAACGAAACCAAGTGCGAGAACGGTGTCATTGTAATAATAGGTGTATCCGTCACCGCCGTTAACAAAGCCCGTTTTGATGAGCTTGCCGTTTTCGTCAAAGGCGTACCAATTGCCCTTTTCGGGAATAAGTCCGTTTTTCTTATCGACCCAAACGGTTTTGCTTACTGCAAGCTCGCCGCTGTTCTGAACGTAGTAATATTCGCCGTCCATCTCATAAAGACCGAGAGTCATATATGCTCCGTCAATCGTGAAATAGAGCTTTCCGTTCTTCTCGATGATTGCTTTCTTGCCGTTCTCGGTATCGGGAACGACCATTTTACCGTCGGTGCCGAAGTAGTAAAGACTGCTTGCAAAGCCGTAATCGTTACTGCCGACCCACATTGTAGCGTTCTTGTACATCTTACCGCTGTAGGTGTTGAACATGTAATAGTCGCCGCCGATTTTCGTGAAGCCGAGAGCGAGAACGGTGTCATCGTAATAATAGGTGTAACCGTCGTTGCCGTTTACAAAGCCTGTTTTGATGAGCTTGCCGCTTTCATCAAAGGCGTACCAATTGCCCTTTTCGGGAATAAGTCCGTTTTTGTTTGCAACCCAAACAGTTTTGGAAACTGCGAGAGTGCTGTTTGACTGAGCGTAATAATATTCGCCGTCAAGCTCATAGAGACCGTTCGACATATAGGCTCCGTCTATCGTGAAATAGAGATTACCGTTCTTCTCGATGATTGCTTTCTTGCCGTTTTCAATATCGGGAACGGACATCTTACCGTCCTTGGCGAAATAGTACATTCCGATTTCAATACCGTAGTCGTTACTGCCAACCCACATTTCGGTGTCCGTGTACATCTTGCCGCTGTAAGCATTGAACATATAGTAATCGTCGCCGATTTTTGCGAAGCCCTTAACGGTCGTTCCATTGACAAAATAGTAGGTTCCTTCGCTGTCGGAAATGAAGCCGTTGAGAATCATTATTCCGTCCTCGTCGAAGTAATACATGCCCGGCTCGATCGAGAGTTCGTTAGTGTTTGAAATCCAATAGGTTCGATTGCGTACGATTTCAGCCGTTGAGGTTCTTGCGTAATAGTAGCTGTCGCCGACCTTAATAAGTCCGACGCCTGCCTTTACACCGTCAACGTAATAGAATTTTGAACCGTCGCCGTCGCAGATGCCGTTCTTTGAGGTATCCTCGTCGTGTACGATAACGCCGTCGGCATCAAAATCATAGTTGAATTCGGGAAGGGGAAGACCGTTATTTTTGTTGACCTTATATGTACCGTCCTTAACAGCCTTGCCGTCCTCGGCGAAGTAATAGTAGTGGTAATGCGGTTCATCGTCGGTGCCGACATTTATACGGATAAGACCCGGGAACTCAACGTTCTTACCGTTCATTATCCAATATAAGTCGCCGCCGTCGGCGCAAAGTCCGTTCTTGCCTATTTCATCAAATACTGCCGTATATGTAGCGTTGCCCGTAACATCTGCTACCTCGGGAGTCCAGCCCTTGAAGCTGTAGGTATAACGGTTTGTTTCCTCCTTAACGGGAGTCTTATCGCCGTAAACGGGTGTCTCGCCGTAAGGCACTTTACCGCTTTGGAGAACTGTATCACCATTCTTCCAGGTGATTGTGTATTCGTTGACTATTTCATCGAATATTGCCGTGTAGGTTGCATCGCCTGTAACGTTTGAAACTGTAGGTGTCCAACCCTTGAAAACGTAGGTGTACTGAGCTGTTGCGGCCTTGGTAGGTGTTGCTCCTGTGTAGGTCGGCTTTGTGCCATAGGCAACCTTGCCACTCTGAAGCACGGTATCGCCGTTCTTCCACGTGATCGTGTACTCATTAACTACTGCGTCGAATACTGCCGTGTAGGTTGCATCACCCGTAACGTTTGAAACTGTAGGTGTCCAACCCTTGAAAACGTAGGTGTACTGAGCTGTTGCGGCCTTGGTAGGTGTTGCTCCTGTGTAGGTCGGCTTTGTGCCATAGGCAACCTTGCCACTCTGAAGCACGGTATCGCCGTTCTTCCACGTGATCGTGTACTCATTAACTACTGCGTCGAATACTGCCGTGTAGGTTGCATCACCCGTAACGTTTGAAACTGTAGGTGTCCAACCCTTGAAAACGTAGGTGTACTGAGCAGTTGCCGCCTTAGTCGGTGTGTCGCCCGAATATGTCGGTCTTTCGCCGTAAGGTACTTTACCGCTTTGAAGAACTTCATCGCCGTTTTTCCACGTTATCGTGTACTCGTTGACTATTTCATCAAATACTGCTGTGTAGGTTGCATCGCCCGTAACGTTTGAAACAGCAGGAGACCAACTCTTGAAAACATAGGTGTACTGAGCTGTTGCCGCCTTAGTCGGTGTGTCACCCGAATATGTCGGTCTTTCGCCGTAAGGCACTTTACCGCTTTGAAGAACTTCAT